>VBLR01000081.1 GCA_005878665.1 Methanobacteriota archaeon
GGAGCGGCGTCGTTATTTCGAGTGAGAACCGCGCCGACTCCTTTATCCGGAATCCGCGGAATTTCGCCCATTCTCCGAGGGAACACCATGGACATCAACCAGCTCGGCTTGGTCCTGATGGGGACCGTCCTCGGCTGGTTCCTGTTGTTCGCGGTGCGCCGGTACAAGGTCCAATGGGGCGCGTTCGCGGCGTTCATGGCGGTCGTCTTCGGCGTGAGCATGATGTCCTTCTTGTACGCCCGGGACCTCCTCGCGTACTACGGAATCGGGATCTTCCTCGGCTTCGTCTCGAACATGGTCGTCCGCGTGGCCGGGACCACCGCGGGCGGGAAGTTCGGCGAAGGCCTCCTCGAGATCAGCGCGTTCGAGCGGAAGGAGTGAGCGATGCCCGCGGAGGAGGCCCGCGCCGCAAAGGCCGCGAACGAGGCCGCGATCTTCGCCCGGGCGAACGTGGTCGGGGTCGGGATCGGCAACAAGATGATCCGCGGCCGCGAGACGGACGAGCCGTGCATCGTCGTCTTCGTTGAGGCCAAGAGGCCCGAGGCGCAATTGCGACACCGGGACGTCGTCCCGAAGGCGTTCGGCGCCATCCGCACGGACGTCGTCGAGACCGGACGGTTCCATGCCCGAAGGTCGGAGCAAGCGATGGACCTCGAACGGACGAAGCGGATCCGTCCCGCGCCGGGAGGGGTCAGCATCGGTCATGTCCAGATCACCGCCGGGACGTTGGGACTCCTGGCTCGTCGGCACGGTCGACCCGTGATCCTATCGAACAACCACGTCCTCGCGAACCAGAACGCGGGCCACGTCGGCGATTCGATCCTGCAACCCGGGCCCGCCGATGGCGGGCGACTGCAAGACACGATCGCCCGCCTCGTCGACTTCGTGCCGATCCAATTCAAGGAGCCGCAGCCCGGGCCGATCGCGCGCTTCCTTGCGCGGCTGTTCGGGCCGCTCCTCCGGGCCGCCGGCTGGGGCCTCAAGCGCCTCCCGAGCGGCCGGTCGAACCTCGTCGACGCCGCGGTCGCCGAGCCGATCGAGTCGCGACTCGTCGCTCCGGAGATCCTGGGCATCGGTCGCGTCCGCGGAACGAAGGAACCGGACATCGGATTGCGGGTTCGGAAAAGCGGCCGAACGACCGGCGTCACGGCCGGGCGCATCACGGCCATCGATGCGGTCGTCGAAGTCGACTACGACGGTCCGACGGCGATTTTCCGGGAGCAGATCGTGAGCGACTTGCTCTCGAAGGGTGGCGACAGCGGCTCCCTCGTGGTCGATGAGGGCCGACACGCGGTGGGCCTCCTCTTCGCCGGCGGGGCGACGACGACCCTGATCAATCCGATCGCGGCCGTCGCGAAGTCCCTGGACCTCGTCATCGAGTAGCTTCGGCGCGCCCCCCGCCAAAGGCTTATTACGCAACCGTCGGATTCGCCGCGCGTTGGGGCGGCGATGAAGGAACTCTGGGTCGAGAAGTATCGACCGAAGAGCCTGGACGAGGTCGTCGGCCAGGAGGAGATCGTCGAGCGCCTCCAGGCCTATGCGAAGACGGGAAACCTTCCCCACCTCCTCTTCGCGGGTCCGGCGGGGACCGGCAAGACGACGTGTGCGATCGCCCTGGCCCGCGACATGTTCGGCGAGAACTGGCGCCAGAATTACTTCGAATTGAACAGCAGCGACGAGCGCGGCATCGACACCGTCCGGACGAAGGTCAAGGAGATCGCGCGCCTCGCCCCGTTCGGCGGGACGAATTTCAAGATCATCTTCCTCGATGAGGCCGACAACCTGACCGCCGACGCCCAGGCCGCCCTGCGCCGCACGATGGAGACGTATTCCAAGACGTCCCGATTCATCCTGTCCGCCAACTACTCGTCGCGGCTCATCGAGCCGATCCAATCCCGCACGGCGGTGTTCCGGTTCCGCCCGCTCAAGCCGGAAGCGATCGCCGAGTACATCGGTCGGATCGCGAAGGCGGAGAAGCTCAAGATCACGGACGACGGGATGGAGGCGCTCGTCTACGTCGCGGAGGGCGACATGCGCCGCGCGGTGAACGCGCTGCAGGTCGCCGCCTCCCTCGGCTCGACCGTCGACGCGGAGGTCCTGTACAAGGTCTCGAGCACCGTCCGACCGGAAGAGGTGAAGGCGCTCATCGAGAAGGCGCTCCAGGGCGAGTTCCTCCGGGCCCGGGAGGCCCTCGACAAGCTGCTGATCGAGTACGGGCTGTCCGGCGAGGACATCGTCCGGCAGCTCCACCGGACCGTCTTCGACCTGAACATCCCGGACGAGTCGAAGGTCCGCCTGCTCGACCGGATCGGCGAGACGGACTTCCGGCTCACGGAAGGGAGCAGCGAGCGGATCCAGATCGAGTCGCTCCTCGCGCACTTCGCCCTGATCGGGCAGGAACTCAGCAAGAAGTAACTCACGGCCCGAACAGGTCGGCCCACGAATGGAACGCGGCCAGGTCCTTCGGTCCCGCGTCCATCATCTTCACGAGCGCCATCACGACCGGGGCCGCCTGGGTCGCGCGGAATTCGGTGGTGCACGCGTCGGCCAGGAGGAGATTGAATCCCTCGTTCACGCTCGGCGAATCCCGGCACGCGTCGTTCGCGAGCCGGTCGAGGTTGCGTTGGGCCGGGTCGCGGTCTACGTCCGCGATGATCGACGGCTCGGGGGAACGGACCCGGAGCGCGGATTGGAAGAGTGCGTAGAGACGCTCGCTCGTCCGACTGAACATCAGGACGAAACGCGAGGCGTGTGCGAACAGGAGCCGCTTGATGGCCTCCGTGTCGTAGCCTTTCGCCCCGAGGACGCGTCGGGCGGCGGCGACGACCAGCCCTTCCGCGATCGAGGAAGCCGCGTATCCGTCCTGGAGGATCGACAGGCTCTGTCCGATGCACGCCGAATCACTCGGGGCCGATGCGATCGCGGTCACCCGGCTCCGGCCCGCGTCGTCCAGTGCTCGCCCGCCGGAGGAGAGCGCATCGAGGTCGACCCACTCCTTTCCCAGGAGGCCGAGGATCGTTTCGAACGAGGAGCGATCTCGAGGGCCTCTCACAAGATATTCGACGGCCGGCCGCAGGATGGTGCGGGCCTCCTTGAAGCCGAGAGATCGCGCGAGTTGCCACGACTTGACGGCAAAGAACAGCTTGCGGCCGCCTTCGCCCATGTCCTCGAGGGCGGCTCGGAAGAGCATGTCTCCGGCCATCTTCCGTTCCCAGCCTTCGTCGACCATCCCGAGGAAGATCGACTCCGCTTCGGCGACATCGCCCGCCCGGACGGCGAAGAGGAACGACCGGCCGAGATGCGTGACCTCGCCGGACACGACCCGGGGCGGTTTCGCGGGGGTCCGTGCCTTCTTCTCGGCCGCGGCGTACGCGACGGCCTGGAGTGTCGGGAGCGCCCCGAAACGAGGTTCCATCACGGAGGTGAGATTCGCCGCGGCGCCAAGGATCGCGAGGCTTCGCGGCGCCACACCCGACATCCGGTCGTAATGGGTGGCGACCGCCCGGGCCGCGGCGCGGATGACTTCGAGGGGCGGGGCTTTTGCGCGGAACGCCTTCACGGCGGCGTCGACGGCGTCCGACCGGGAGGCGCCCACCGCGGTCTCGACCTCCGTCAGGAGGGACGAGAGGCCGGGGACCGCCATCGGACGCGCGCAATCACGACGTGCTTAGAAAAAACCTTCGTCCGCGTCTCCCGTTGGCCGGACTCGCCCGCAGGATTCGAGCGGCCGAGCGCAACGGTCAAATCCGACCGGACCTTTGGGGCCGAGCAAGACGATGGCGACGCGCTTCGCATTCTGGCGGAAGATCGAGGAGGACGCCCTCGCGGAGAAGCATGCGCAGCCCGGCCTCCTGTCCGATTTCATCCTCGGCAGCCAGGACGGACTCGTGAACGTACTCGGCGTCATCCTGGGAGTCGCGGTCGCCTCGCGGAACCTCTCGGACCCGATCACGATCATCCTCGCGGGCGGCCTCGCCGCGACCTTCGCCGAGTCCATCTCGATGGGGGCCGTCGCGTACACGTCCACGCTCGCACGACGGGACCACTACCTTGCGGAGGTCGAGCGCGAGCGGCAGGAGATGACGGAGCTCCCCGACCTCGAGCGGCAGGAAGTCCGCGACATCCTCGAGCGGTGGGACTTCCACGGCCCGGAACTCGAGGACATGGTCCAGAAGATCACGTCGAAGCCGAAGGCGTGGCTAGAGATCATGATGGCCCACGAGCTGAACCTCGCGCCCGTGCAGAAGACCCAGGCCCGCAAGAGTGCGATCTTGGTGGGCATCGCGGCCGTCCTCGGGTCCCTCGTCCCCTTGATCCCGTTCATCGTCATCGGAAAGGACATCCTCTTCGGGGTCGTCGTGTCCCTGATCGTCAGCACGGTCACGCTGTTCCTCATCGGTTGGTGGAAGGCGAGGACGACGATCGGTCGGCCGGGGCGCAGCGGCGTTCAGATGGCCATCATCGGCATCGCATCCGCGATCGCGGGCTTCGGGATCGCGTTCCTCGTGAGCGGCGGTCGAGGCGCGTAGAAATAACCGCCTGAAAAAATCGGGAGTCAGCGGGTGGCCGCAGCCCTTATCTCCATCAGAGACATGGCGCGGGCCGCGCGGTGCTAGTCTAGTCTGGTTAGGACATAGCCTTGCCAAGGCTATAAGGCGGGTTCAAATCCCGCGCACCGCACTCTCCATCGAACCGAAAGCGGTTCCGTTCGACTCGTAGGCATCGGCTCGGCGAAGCGGTCCAATCCACGGTTCGACCTTGGTCCATGCCCTCTTCTCGACGTCAGGGGCGAATCTGCGGCGCAGCCGCCCGATCGCCCGAGTCCACGCCGCGCGCACAAGGAGACGCAATTGTGGCCCAATGCTTCTTTCTGGACGCGGGGAATGAGAAAGGCACCGATGCGTTTATTGCGGGGGCCTCGCCATCGGCCGCCGAAGGAATGGGGTTCTTGTGATCTCAAAACCGCGCATGGCATTCGTTGTGGCTTTGGGCATCGCGGCCGCCCTCCTCGGGGTATCGGCGTTCTCGACGCCGGCCGCGGCTGCCAATAACGTCCCGATCTCACTCTATGGGAGCCGCGCCGCGGGCTGGGGCGAGACCAACACGACGCTCACCGCCCCGGGCCCCCCGCTCACGGTCCACGTCGGCGACAACGTGACGCTGAACCTGACGTCCGTCGACGGCGTCACGCACCGGTGGTGCATCGACTACAACAACAACTCCGCGTGTGGCGGGTCCGAGCCGACCTCGCCGAACTTCGGGGTCGCGTTGCTGTGGAACTTCACGGTCTCGAATGTGACCGGGACGTACCACTATCGGAGCGACCGGACCGCGGGCCCGGGCGACGACCTCGCGAAGATGTGGGGCAACATCACGATCCTCGCCGCAGAGACGACGCCGCCCCCCTTGCTGCCGGGCGGTGAGAACACGGTCCTGATTGTCGCCGGCGTGATCGTGATCATCGTCGCGGTCATCGCGTTCGCCGCGTTCTTCTGGCGACGGATGGGCAAGCCGGGGACGCCGCCTCCACCGCCCCAGTGAAACCGGGCGCGGATCGACCGCGCCCATAGCCTTCTTTCTTTGCGCGCATCTCGGGGAACAGAGTACGTTCTGTATTCCCCGCAATGATCGTTTTTGTAGGTCGCAGCTAGTCAGACCAATGCCTTTATCGCCAAGAAAGGTCCGTGGCCGCACCGGGGTGGGATGCGCTGCCCACGATTCATCCACGAACGCTTGCCGCGGTTGTGCTCGCGGGCCTCTTGCTCGCTTCCTTCGGATTCGCGATTCCAGCGACGGCGGCGGAGAGTCCGACTTACCTCTACGCGAATCGGAGCACGGGCTGGGGCTTCTCGAATACGTCGTTGACGAGCCCGGGTCCGAACCTCGAGGTCGAGGTCGGAGAACACGTCACATTGAACCTGACGTCCTTGGATGGACGAAACCACAACTGGTTCATCGACTACAACGGCAACTCGGCCGTCGACGCGAACGAGAGCTACTCCGATTCCGGCACGTTCCGGGGCAACCTCCAATACAACTTCACGGTTGGAAACCAGACCGGCACGTTCGTGTATCGATCTCGGTTCAACGGAGATGGGAACCTCTGGGGCAACATCACGGTCCGCCCCGCGGGATTCCTTGGAGGTCTCCTGGGCAATCCCCTCCTGCTCGCCGGGATCGTCGCCGTGATCGTCGCAATCGTCGCGGTCGCGATCTGGGCGCGCCGCCGACCACGGCAGCCTGAGGAACCACCGGCCGAGTGACATCGCCCCCGCGCAATCGACGCAGCCTCGGAGCCTTCTTATCGCGAGCCCCTATGCCACTCCCGTGACGCGACTGTCGGACATCGGGGAGCGCGGCGCGATCGACATCCTCGCGCGCATCTACGACCGGGGGCAGCCGATCGGCCTGGGACACGACTGCGGCGTTGTCGATTGGGGCGACGACTACCTCGTCGTCACAACGGACGTCGTGAACCGGAAGACGCACATCCCGACCGGGGCGACGGCCCCGCAAATCGGCTGGTATGCGACCGCGGTGAACCTGAGCGACATCGCGGCGGCCGGTGCGAGACCTCTCGGCTTCGTCGCGGCCTTTTCGATGCCGGCCGATACCGAGGTGGAGTTCCTCCGCGGCCTCGCGACCGGGATGGAGGAATGCGTCCGCGAGTTTGGGATCGCGGTGCTCGGCGGGGACACGAAGGAGGCGGACATCCTCTCAATCGCGGGCACGGCGTTCGGACGCGTGCGGAAAGATCGGATCCTGCTGCGGACGGGTGCGCGACCCGGGGATGCGATCATCGTCACGGGAGACCTCGGGCGCGCGGGCCATGCCGCGAAGACGCTCGAGCAGTCGTCTGGCATGCGGACCGAGGCACTGAACCAACTCCTGCGGCCGTATCCGCGGATCGCCGACGGCATGTTCTTCTCCGAGTCCGGCGCGGTCACGAGCTGCATGGACCTCTCCGACGGCCTCGGGGCCAGCTTGGGTCAGATGACCGCAATGACGAAGCTCTCGTACCAGATTGACGAGGCGGCGCTCCCGCGGTACTTCGGCCTTGCGTCGCTCCCGCCCGCGGTTGCAAAGGAGCTCCTCCTCTACTACGGAGGCGATTACGAACTTCTCGCAACGGTTCGACCGGAGGCGATCCAGACCGTCCTCGCCCCGTATTCACAATCCTCCCAGCGAGAACATCGACGGCTCACCGTCATCGGCAAAGTCGCCGCGTCTGGCGGGAATGTGCTCGTGACGAAGACGGGAAAGGAGCCGCTCGCCGCCAAAGGCTGGGAACACTTCCGTTCTTCCGGGATTCGGTAGTCTGCTGGGCCGTGTTTCGGCGGGCTTGCATGACAGAGTCGAATCGTCTGCGCTCCTGTCCAGTCGCGAGACACTGCCCGGCGTACCGGTTCCGTATGGGTGGAGTCTTCGCACAGTCGTCACAGACGGGAACTTCTTAGACCGAAATGACAATCCGTCAGCCGAGGGTGCTTTCATGAGTCCGCCCAAGTCGCAGCCACTGGCGAAGCCCGTTGCCGCCGTCAAGGGTCGCCGGACCCGAATCGCAACTGCGATCCTGGTTACATGGGCTCTCGTCGCGTCAATCGCATTCGGCTGGACGTGGGTCGCGGACCAGCGGGTGGAACAACAGCAACGAGAATCGATTCGTGCGACCATTAACCGGATTGTGTGGGACCTGAGTTCCGAGTTCTTCGCTGCGAGCGCATCGACCCAAGCCTTGCTGATGACTCGGAGCCTCCACTATGGGTGGATTGGGGCCGTATGGCTGGACGATGTGCAGGACCGAGTCACGGACCTATTCGTCACCACGGAGGGCATGACCGTTGTACAGGCACTCAACATGACGGTGGGGGTCTCCGAGTGCTCTTCCGAAGCATACCAGCAGATTCTCACCCTCGCTGCTTCCGACCCGTCCGTCCTGAACGGGACGAACCAGTACACCGCATACTTCGGAGTGGCCGAGAACCTCGCTTTCTCCCTGGGATGGAATTTCGGCAACATCTCCGGGAGTGGCAACAACCCGCTCGACCAACTGGGCTCCTCCTCGGCCTCGGCGATTCGAGCCGAGCTCGCCTCGCTGTTCGCGACGAGCAGAAACTACGGAGGTGTGGCCTGCTAAGAGAATGAATTCCTCAACCTTTCCGGCCGGGGGACTGCGTGGAAGCACCTGCGTGATACGGCGTGATTTCGACACAGTAAATCTCAGAGCGCAAAGTGTTTAACCCGATCGGACCAGTGTACGGGTGAGCGATGATCTCCGAACCGGAAATCCTCGATGTCCGGGAGCCGCCGGGCAAGGCGATGGGGAAGGTCGCCGAGCTCTGGCGGCCGGTCGAGGGTACGAACAAAATCATGTGCACGGCATGTGCCCGCTATTGCAAGATCGGCGAAGGCCAGGTTGGCCTGTGCGGCATTCGCGGGGTCCACGAGGGCAAGCTCTGGTTGTACGTCTACGGGCGCGTGATCACGGGACACGTCGATCCGATCGAGAAGAAACCCGTCTCGCACTACCGGCCTGGGTCGAAAATCTTCAGCATTGCGACCACGGGGTGCAACTGGCTTTGCCACCCTGCAGGGACACCGATTCTCCTCCATGATGGATCAACGAAGCCGGTCGAGCAGATCCGGGCCGGGGACGCGCTGTGGTCGCTGTCGGATCCGAAGGGTGCAACTGCGCCAGCCGTCGTCACCGCGGCCGGAAGTCGAAGGGGCGCAAGCGTTCGGCTATCCGTTGAAGGGCTACAAGAGCCGCTCATCGCGACGGCCGAGCACCCGATCTTGACGAAGCGGGGCTGGGTGCACATCTCGAGACTTCGATTGGGCGATTGGGTGCTTGTTGCCAAAGGCCAAGATTCCGATTTCCCAATGTCGGATCTCGCCAAAGTCCCGAAGCACGGATCGGCCGTTCACCCGACAGAGATGGCCCGATTCTGGCGGCTGTGGACGGCGGGGAGCGAATCGAGACCTCGCTTCGGCTGGTCGCCGGTTGTCCGTCTGAAGCTGGATTCGTCCATCGAACCCGTCTACAGCTTTGAATGCGTGCCGTTCCACAATTACGTGGCGAACGATGTGGTGGTTCACAACTGCCGTTACTGCTTCCTCCCGAACACTCTCGTCATGACCGAGGGCGGCTACGAACCGATTCAGTCGATGTTTGCCGCAGGTTCGCCGACCGAGAACCCGGAAGTTCGACTCCTCGGGTGGAAGAGCGCGCTGACGCACAGGGATCGCTGGCGAGTCGTCACCAAGGCGTTTGAGCATCTCTATTCAGGGCAGGTCCTTGAAATTCGCGTCCGAGGTCTTCCGCCGCTGAGATGCACCCCAGATCATCCCTTGTTCGGTGCCGGGCCGAAAGGCGAGCTGAGAAAGGTTCGAGCCGACCGGCTGAAGACCGGTGACCTCGTCGCGGTACCACGAACAGCGGCAGCCGCACCAAAGCCGATAATCGAGTCCGACATGGAGGCGCCCGATCGCATGAGTGGGTTGACCCTCCTCGCCGCCGAGACTCTGGAGAAATCCGCGACGATGGAGGAGTACTTCCTGGTACCCGTCGTGGACATCCGCGAGAAGACGTACATCGGTCCCGTGTACAACCTGGAAGTCGAAGAGGACCACAGCTACACCGCGAATCTCTTTGCCGTGTCGAACTGCCAGAACGCAGACATCTCCCAGCGCCGCAAGGTGGACGGCATCGAGGTCGAGCCGCAAGACGTCGTCCGGATGACCCTCGAGCAAGGCTGCCAAGGCCTCGCGTACACCTACAACCAACCGACGATCTTCATCGAGTTCGCGCGGGACATCGGCATGATGGCTCGCAAGGCCGGCCTCTTGAACATCTTCGTGTCGAACGGGTACGACACTCCAGAGACCGTCGCGGAGATGCCGAAGTTCCTCGACTGCGTCACGGTGGACTTCAAAGGATCCGGCGAGACCAACTTCGTCCGAAAGTACATCAACATCCCGAACGCGGACCCGATCTTCCAGACGCTGCTCGACACGCGAGATACGAAGAAGATCCACATCGAGATCACGGACCTCATCGTCCCGCAAGTCGGCGACGATCTCAACGCCGCGCGCAAGCTGTCGAAGTGGGTCTACGACAACCTCGGCCCCGACACCCCGATCCATTTCCTGCGCTTCCATCCGGACTACAAGATGATGGAATTCCCCTGGACTCCCGTCGAGACGCTCGAGAAACATTGCGCCGTCGCAAAGGAGGAAGGCTTGAAGTACGTGTACATCGGGAACGTCTCGGGCCATCCGCTCGAGCACACGTACTGCCCGGGCTGCGGCGCAATCGCGATCAAACGGTACGGATTCGACATCACGGGCTGGTACCTCGACAAGGACAACAAGTGCAAGAAGTGCGGCTACCAACTCGCGATCTTCGGCCGGCTGGAACGGACGGCGAAGGAGAACCGGTACTACAGCGTGCTGTACCACCGCTGAGCGCACGCGACACCGCTAATATTCGGTGGACCATCCGGCCCTGTGGCCAGGCCGCGCCTCGAGGCCCGGATCCGCCCCGCGGGCCCGGGCGATTTCGCCGCCTGCGCCCGCCTGTGCCTCGCCTCCCTCCGAGACCTGAGCCGCCGCGAAGGGCAGCCGCCGCCGAATTTCCCGCTCCGCAACCTCGTCCGGTTCTTCCGTCACGCGCTCACGACGGACCCGGATGGCTTCCACGTCGCCATCGTCCGAGGGAGGATCGTTTGCTACGCGATCACGATCTTGCGCGGGAAGACGCACTTCCTCGCGCAGTTCTTCGGGGAGCCAGGGATGCAAAGCCGCGGGATCGGGCGGCAAGTGCTCGCGCGCGCGTTCGACGCGCCCCGTCCCCCGCGCGGGACCGTCCGTTGCGTCGTGGCCTCCCTGGACCTCCGCGCCCAGGCCCTGTATGTGAAGTTCGGGATGCTCCCGCGGACGACCCTGTATTACGTCGACGGCAAGCCGACGAAGTCGACCGTTGGCGGTGTCGAGCTACGACAACTCGGACCCGCAGGAATCTCGACCCAACGGGCGCGTGACCTAGCGGCACGATTCGATCGCCGACTCCGGGAGGCGCGACGCG
>VBLR01000082.1 GCA_005878665.1 Methanobacteriota archaeon
CGCCCCATAGTCGCCGAGATGCTGGAGCACCATGACGACCATCGCGAGGTCAAACGCGTCCGCTCGGAACGGGAGGCGGTGGCCGTCGCCCTCCACACACTCGAACGGACCTTTCGCGCGGGCGACACGGAGCATGGGCTCCGAGGAATCGAGGGCCACGACGCGATTCGTCAGGGAGAGGAGCTTTGCGAATCGGCCGGTCCCCGCTCCGATGTCCAATACGCGCTCCCCCGTCCGCAAGCGCCCGACCTCGACGAGTCCGCGGAGCCAGAATTCGCGGTCCGTGGTCTCATCGGCTCGAACGCGATCATATTCTGCCGCACGTCGCGAATAGTCAACGGCCACACAAGTTGCAAGAGACGACCGGCTTATCAGGCTAGCGAGGTCGGGCGATGACGATCGCAGAATTCAGCATTACGCCGATCGGAAAAGGCGTTGGCGTCGGAGAGTACGTGGCACGCGCAGTGAACATCGTGGACCGTAGCGGCCTTCCATATCGCCTGAATCCCATGGGCACCGTGATCGAGGGCTCCTTGAATGAGATTCTCGCCCTCATCGCCCGCTGCCACAAGGCCGTCGCGAAAGACTGCGAACGCGTCTCGACGCTCATCAAGATCGATGACCGCAAGCGGACGTCGGGACAGCTTGATGCGAAGGTCTCAGCGGTCGAACGGCGAATCGGCCGGAAGCTCAGGACTTAGCGCCCGGATTCCATAGAGACAGAGCAACCGCCGCGAAGGTCGCGGTCACCGCGCCGAAGGCGAATGTCGCCGTGGGCGCGACGGCGACCCAAAGGAACCCCGCCACAAGACCTGATGCGAGCTTGACGGTACCGACGCTTGTATGGTATGCGCCCAGGACCGTCGCCTTGATATCCGAGGGGGCGAAGTCCGCGACGAGCGCGCGCTGGGTCCCCTCCGCCATCCCGTATTCCAGGCCGTACAGGATGAACGCGACGACAAGGACTGCGAGCGCATCCGAGAGTACGAGGAGGGTCGTCATCGCGATGAACGCGACGTATCCGACCAACACGACCGGTTTCCGGCCGACTCGGTCGGAGAGGATTCCCGCGGGGAATGCGTGGACGGCGTAGACGATGTTGTACAGGACGTAGAGGAGAATCACGACCACGGTGCCGTTCGATTGGCCCGCGCGCAGCAGGAGGAACGCGTATGAAAAGTCCGCGAAGGAGAACAGACTCGCGATCGCGATGAACGTCAAGAGCGGTCGCGGGATGCCGCGAAACGTCACCCGAAGAGGATGTTTCGGTGCAGGCGCCCGCGCCGGTTCGCGGACGAATAGGACGATCAGGACGGAGAGGGCCGCGGGGATCGCTGCCAACAAGAGGATGCTGCGATACTGGTCCGCGACGTTCAGGGAGGCCAAGACAGTTCCGAGGAGGACGAGGGTCACAATCGGGCCCGCGATTGCGCCGGCGGTGTCCATGCTCCGATGGAGGCCGAAGGCCTTCCCGCGGGTCTCGGGAGGTGTCGATTCCGTGAGGAGCGCGTCCCGGGGAGCATCTCGCACGCCTTTCCCCGTCCGCTCGACAATCCGCAAACCGATGAACTCGGGCCAGCTCCGCGCGAATGGAAAGAGGGTTTTCATCACCGTGGACAGCGCGTAGCCGGCGCCGACGAACCGCTTTCGCTTCCCCGCGATGTCGGAGAACCGCCCGGAAAGGATCTTCATGAACGAGACGACGCTGTCCGAAAAGCCTTCCTCGATCCCCACGATGAGGGCGTTCGCTCCGAGGACCTGAATCAGGAAGAACGGCAGGATCGGCAAGATCATTTCGCTGCTGATGTCCGTGAAAAGGGACACGACCCCGAGGATGACGACATTCGCGGTGAGTCCGTAGGCCAGGGATCGGCGAGGGGTAGCCATGGGCTCACGGCGGAGGCGGATGGAACAAGAACGCCACAGCAATCACGGCGTACACCATGACGAGCAATGCGCCCTCGTACCAGTTGCTTCGACCGTCGGAGATGACGGCGGCGACGACGGCTGTCGCCAGGGCCAACGACGCGAGCTCGAAGATTTCAAAGTCGAGCGTCATGACCTTGGCGGTCAGCAGGGACACGAAGACGAGGATCGGCGCCACGAACAACGCGACCTGGGTCGTCGAGGTCGTCGCGACGGCGACGCTCAGTTCCATCTTGTTTCTCCAGGCCATGAGGACCGCGCTGCCGTGTTCCGCGGCGTTCCCGACGATCGCCACGATGATGACTCCGACAAAGAGTTCGGTCAGTCCAAGGCTCTGCCGCGCCGTTTCCAGGGAGCCGACCAGGATCTCGCTCTCGACTGCGACGAGGACCGTCGAGACCACGAGGACGCTCAGGGCGAATCGTTTCTCCCAACGCGGCTTCTCAACGACCTCGCTTACCGGATTGAAGATGTCCCGATGCGTGCGCAGGGAGAAGAACAAACCGAACACGTACGCCAGGAGCAGGATCCCGGCGATGCCCAGGCTCATCTCTTCGAGCGTCACGCCGGACCGGATGCCCGTCGAGAGCACATACAGGGCGGGCATGACAAGCCCGATCACCGCGACGACGAGCATCGTGATCTGGATTCCGGACGCCTCGCGGGAGAAGTGCTGCACCTTGTACTTCACGCCGCCCGCGAGCATGCTCAGGCCGAGGACCAACAGAAGGTTCCCGACAATCGAGCCGGTGAGCGATGCCTTCACCACCTCGGTCAGGCCGCGCGACAGCGCAAAGATCGCGATGATGAGCTCCGTCGCGTTCCCGAACGTCGCGTTGAGCAGACCGCCGACGCCGGGGCCCGCGTGTTTGCCGAGTTCCTCCGTGGCGAGCCCGAGGAACCACGCGAGCGGGACGATGGCGAGACCCGCGGCCGCGAAGACGATGACGCCAGGCCCGAGGATCAGGTCGAGGATCCAACTCACCGGAACGAAGAGGCCCAGCAGGAGGGCCCAGGTGTAAGCCCGCAATGGCGCGACGTCCATCGCGCCCAGAAATGTCCGATTGTTCTTAACCCCGCGGGCAACGTTTAACTAGCGTCGGCCGGATGCGCGCGCGATGATTTCTCCGGCGGAGATGCGCGTCCTCGATCGGAACGCCCAATACTTCGGCGTCTCGATCCTGGAGCTGATGGAGAACGCCGGGAAAGCCGTCGCCGACGCAGCGCGCTCCGAGTTCGGCGGGGCCGGAAAGAACGTCCTCGTGCTCTGCGGCACCGGGAACAACGGCGGAGATGGCCTCGTGGCCGCCCGCCACCTCGCGAAAGAGGCTCGGGTCACGGCCCTCCTCGCGCGATCGCCGGACCAGTTTGCCACCCCGGAGGCCGCGACGAACTTCGAGCGACTGAGGGACGTGCAGATCCTGGCGGGACTCGACAAGAGCGAGGAAGCGATCGCGGCCGCAGACCTGTTGATCGACGCCCTCCTCGGGATCGGGGTGGATGGCCCTCTCCGCGAGCCGTACGCGGCGCTCATCCGCCAGATGAACGCCTCCGGGAAACCGATCCTCAGCGTGGACGTCCCGAGCGGTTTCGGGACGGACCTGGCCGTCCGATCGACTGTCACGGTCACACTCCATGATGTGAAGGAAGGGATGACGTCCGAGAACTCGGGACGAATCCGCGTGGCGGACATCGGGATCCCCGCGAAGATCGCCGCGATGATCGGGCCCGGCGAGTTCACCCTCTACCCCGTGCCGAAGGCGACGAGCCACAAGGGTCAGAACGGACGCGTCCTCGTGATCGCGGGCGGACCGTACACGGGCGCTCCCGCGCTCGTCGGATATGGCGCCCTGGGCGTCGGCGCAGATCTCATCCACGTCGCGACGCCGGCCTCGGCGGCTTCGGTCGTCGCATCGTATTCGCCCATGTTCATCGTGCATCCGCTCGTCGGCCACCGTCTCCTTCGGGAGGATATGCGACAGATCGTCGACTTGGCTTCGCGCGCCGATGCGGTCGCGATCGGTCCCGGACTCGGCGATGCCCAGGGAACCCTCGACGCCGTGAAGGAAATCGTGCGGAGCGTCTCGCTGCCGCTCGTCGTGGACGCGGACGCGATCCGCGCGGTCGCTGCGGATCCGAAGTGTCTCGCCGGGAAACGCGCGGTCATCACGCCGCACTCCCGGGAATTCCAGACGCTGACGGGCAAGGCCCTTCCGGATGTCCCCGAGGAACGGGCCGAGTTCGTCCGCGAGGCGGCGAAGGCGTTCGGCGCCACGATCCTGCTCAAGGGCCACGTGGACATCGTGACCGACGGCGTGCGGGTCAAGTTCAACTACACCGGGAATCCAGGGATGACCGTCGGCGGGACCGGCGACGTCCTGTGCGGCGTCGTGGCGGGGTTCATGTCGAAGGGGATGTCCGCGTTCGATGCCGCCCGCCTGGCCGCCTTCACGAACGGGTACGCCGGCGATCTCGCCTTCAAGGTCAAGAGCTACGGATTGACGTCGGTCGAGGTCGCCGATAACCTGGGCCGGGTCCTCTCGGAGTTTCTCTGAGCCCGTCGGCCGAGCGGAATTTCCGACTCGGCACAACCATTAAGCAGACCCGCCCTTGGAGCCGCCGTGGATCTGGAGCCCGTCCCCGACGAGCCCGCGCTCATGGCGGACGACATCCTCGTCGTGGCGGACCTGCACATCGGAATCGAGGAAGAACTGCACGAGAAAGGGATCCGGGTCCCGAGCCGTGCCGAGGTGATGGGGCGAAAGCTCATCGACCTGGCCGATCGCCGAGGCGCGAGCCGACTCGTCATCCTCGGCGACGTGAAGCATCTCGTGCCGAAGATGGCCTCTCGGGAGCGGCGCGACGTCTACGTGTTCTTTCGCGATCTTGCACCGACGTTCCGGGAAATGTACATCGCCCAGGGGAACCACGACGGCATGCTGAAGAACATCGTCCCTCGCACCGTGCGCTTCAAGCCCGCGTACGGTTTCCGAATCGGGGACGTCGGGTTCTGTCACGGCCACGCCTGGCCCTACAAGAAGGTCATGGAAGGATCCGTCCTCGTCATGGGGCACAACCATCCTGCGGCGGCGTTTCGCGATGCGATGGGGTCTCGACAGATTGTCCCGTGCTGGATGCGGGTGCCATTCCTCCGAAAGCACAAACGATACCCTCGGCTCCCGAAAGAGGCGATCGTCGTGCCCTCGTTCAACGAACTCTGCGGTGGCATGCCCGTGAACGATGTCCGGGCGCGATTCATCGGGCCCCTCTTCGACGAGGACCTCGTTCGGGTCGAAGACGCATCCGTGCACCTCCTCGATGGGACGAACCTTGGACGATTGCGAGACATCAAGGTCGACCTGGGCTTTCGGCCGGAGGACTATCGGCAGTGAGGTGGGAGGCGCGATGCGGTGGAAGTGGCGGGTGGGTTTCCTTCTAATCGCGGCGCTCGAGATTCCCTTCCTGCTATGGATTTCGACCGCGATGGCAGCGCCACCAGAAATCCTCCTGTACGCGGGCGGCATCCTCGCTCTGGTCCTGATGGCGATGCTCCTCGTCCGGCCTCTCTTGTTCATGCTTCTGATCGTATGGCTCGGAGGCCTCATGGGCTCGGCATGGTACTTCGTCCGATTTCTGCCGCCGACCGCCGCGCTCGGACTGGGAGCGACTCTGTCCACAATCGTCTCGGCGGTAGGTGCACCACTCGGGTTTCGCACACTCAAGTTCGTCGTAAGACAGCGGCTGTGGATCAGGCACTGACGGGAAACCGATGGGCCCGGCCGGAATTGAACCGACGACCTCGACTTTGTAAGAGTCGCATCATAACCACTAGACCACGGGCCCGCGGGCGCGAAGGACCGCGGCACTCATTAAGGCTTCCCGGATCGCTCAGTCCACGTCCTTCGCAGCCGCCTGCGCGAATCGCGAAATCGCCGAATCGAGATCGGAGACCACGCGCTCGGGCGGTACGACGAGCACCACCATCGCGCGGCGCCCGATTTCCTGGATGACGACGGTCACATCGTTGGACTCGAGGAGGACGCGGTGTGGCGCGGCATGGCCCAGCTCCGTGGCAGCCGTCATGCCGGCCCCGAGGATCGCAGCGCACATGATCGAGAACGTCTCCTGCGAGACGGTCCGTGGAAGATCGGCGGCGACGATGCCACCATCCCGATTGACGACTGCAACGGCCTCCGCCTTCGTCACGTCGCGCAGGGCGCGAACCATTTCGATCAACGCCGTCATGCGCCGCCCTCCCGTTCGAAGACGCATTCGCGACCGCCGGTGCTCACGCACTCCACTTCCGCCAAGCGCACACGATGCCTCGTCTTCGCCTCAAGCAGCTTCGAGAGAATCCCGCGAAGGCGGTGGCACGTCTCGACGTCGCCTCCGGGCGTCGCCTCGATCGAGCCGCGCACTCTCGCCCCCGAGTCGGTGAAGAAAACCTCCTCCGCCCAGCCTCGCTCGAGGATCACTTTCTTGCCGAACTCGAGCGGGTCTTCGCCGAGGGCCAGGTTCTTCGTGACCTCTTCCGCCAGGACCATTCCTTCCCGGAAGAAGAGGCCGTGACAGGCATACGACATGACGCTTTCGTACAGCTTGCGGACGGAATCGAGTTCCTGTTGAGAAACCTTGACGAAACGGGCCAATGGCCGGCCGAACCTGGGAACGGCCTATAAAGGTTCCGCGGCGGTTATCCGTGAATCCCGCCGATCGGCAAGCCTTAGCCGCCACGACACTCCGGGCAGACGAGCAGGTTGCGATCCCACATGAGGTTCGTGGAATACACTCCGCACGCCTCGCAATGGCCCTCGATGCCTCCCGCGAACTGGGATTCGAGTCCGGTCCGCGCGTACTCCCGCGTGACCTCGATCAGCTGTGGCCAGATTCGGATGATGTCGTTCTCCGTGATCATCCCGACGAGCTTCCCTTCCTGAACGACGGGGAGCCTCCGGATCTTGCGCTGCGACATGAGCTTCGCGGCTTCTGCGACCTCTTCGTGCGGATGGACCACGACGACCGGCGACGTCATGATGTCCCGCACGAGGACGCGGCTTGGTTGTTTGTCCGAGGCGGCCACTTTCGTCACGATGTCCCGTTCGGTGACGATGCCCATTGGCTTGCCGGTCTCGACCACGACCAAGCTCCCGATGTCCTTGGTTCGCATGAGGCCCGCGGCGTCTTTCGCGGTCGCGCCGGCCTGGATCGTCACCGGAGATTGGGTCATGATTTCGACGACCGGGACACGCGCGCGCATGATCTGCGGCGGTTAATGAGAGGTCGGGGCCGATAAAGCTTGCGAGTCCAATCGCACATCGCATAATCGAATCGGATGCGAAGAGCCGACGCTCCTTGGAGCAATCGGAGAACCGGGGCGACAATGTTAAGGCACGCGCCTTGTTGTCGAGGCGGATGTCGTACGCGGACCGGGAGGGCGAACTCGCCGTCCGCATTGCGCGCGAGGCCCTCGAGGCCTACGTGGTAAAACGCGCCAAACGCACCCTCGAGATCCCCAAGACGTTCGAGGAGAAGTCCGGCGCCTTCGTCACGCTCAACCAGCATCCGAACGGCTTGTTGCGAGGTTGCATCGGCTACCCGCAGCCGTTCTTCCCCCTCGTCAAGTCGATCGAGAAAGGGGCCGAGGGCGCCGCAGAAGACCCGCGATTCCCGCGATTGGCCGCGGAGGAGCTCGACCGCGTCACGGTGGAGGTCAGCATCTTGACCCCGCCCCAGCTCATCGAGGTGAAGAAGTCGAAGGACCTCGCGAAGCACGTCACCCCCGGGGTGGACGGATTGAGCGTCGCGCAGGGACCGTACCGCGGCCTCCTGCTCCCCCAGGTCGCGGTCGAGCACGGTTGGGATGCGGCCGAATTCTTGTCCGAGGCTTGCATGAAAGCGGGCCTGTTGGCCGACGCGTGGCTCGACCCGGCGACACGGGTCTACAAGTTCCAAGCCGAGGTCTTCGCGGAGATCCAGCCCCGCGGTCCCGTCGTGCGCCGGACCTTGGAGGCGGCGCGTGCGGGTCATTAGCGGCCGCGTGTTCTTCCGCGGTCGGCTCGAGCCCTTGAGCATCGGGATTGACGAGACCGGCCAGATCGCCGCGATCAAGAAAGTCCTCCGAAGCGACGACGAGATCGACCATGGCGACTCGCTGATCCTCCCGGGGTGCGTCGACCTCCATGTCCACATGAGGGATCCTGGGCTCCGACACAAAGAAGACTTCCCGAGCGGGACCCGTTCCGCGGCCATCGGCGGGGTGACGACGGTCGCGGACATGCCAAACACGGTCCCGGCGGTGACGACGGCCATGGCCCTTGATGAGAAGGCCGCCGCCCTCCGGGGACGGGCATCGGTGGACTATGTGCTGTACGCGGCACCCCAATCGGGGGCCGCGGTCCCTCGACTCGCGAATGCAGTCGCGTTCAAAGTCTTCATGGCGGAGTCCACGGGGAATCTCGAGGTGACCGTGGGGCACATGGAGGAGATTCTTCGAGCTTCAGAAACGCAGCGGAAACTCGTCGTTGTCCACGCAGAGGATCCGGGAAAATTCACAAAAGTAGAAGGGAGGGACCTCAAAGGCCATGCCGAGGCGCGACCGAAGGTCGCCGAAGAAACCGCGGTCGGGACCGTTGCGCGCATCCGTGGTAGGGCCAAGGTGCACGTGGCCCATGTCACGTGTGTCGGGGCCCTCGACGCGGTGCCGGCGGGCGCGACGTGTGAGGTGACGCCCCACCACCTGTTCCTCGACTGGTTGAGACCGATCGGTGCCCAGGGGAAAGTGAATCCCCCGCTCCGATCGCCAAGGGATCGCGACGAGCTCTGGGACGCCTTCCGCAGCGGTCGTATTGACGCGGTCGCGAGCGACCATGCCCCCCACACCGTTGAAGAAAAGAGCTTGCCTTTCGAGGAAGCACCCGCGGGTCTACCCGGGGTCGGGACCGCGTTCCCCCTTCTCATGCGCCGGATTCGGGCGGGTGAGCTGGACCTCCCCCGACTCGTCTCGGCGGTGGCGACGCGACCCGCCGAAATCCTGGGGATTGCGAAGGGGACAATCGAAGTGGGCCGAGATGGGGACCTCGTCGTCGTGGATCCGCGGAACATCGAGGCCGTCACCGCGAAACGGGTGCGGTACAAATGCGGGTGGACACCTTTCGAGGGAATGGAGGGCTGCTTCCCCGGGACCGTCTACCTCCGGGGAGAGACGATTGTCGACGACGGGGAGGCCATCTCCGACGGACAAGGCCGATTGATCGGGGGTTCGTCGTAGAAGGCATCACGACGCGTGCACAGCGTCCTCGATCGCGTAGTAATATTCGCCGGCGGACTTCTGTTCTCGATCCAGGCGGGAGTCGAGCTTGTTAATCCGCGGACGATTCGTGTCCGCATCCCGGCGGAATGTGATGCCGACCATCTTCAGGAACCGGTTCATCCCGTCTCGCATCGGGAATGGACCTTCGCCGACGCCGGTGCGGCCCGGATCCCCGGAGAAGACCATGAGGCTGTCCGAGACCATGTCGAGGAAGTACACATCGTGGTCCACGATGAGGCCGGTGCGGGCCTCCTTCTCCATGACGCGTCGGATCGTCCGCGCCGCCTCCATCCGCTGGTTCGAATCGAGATACGCGGACGGCTCGTCGATCAGGTAGATGTCGGCATCGCGGCCGAGGCAGAGGGCGATCGCGACACGCTGCAACTCGCCGCCCGACAACGTCGAGACATCCCGCTCGAGCAGGCCCTTCACCTTGAGCGGCTCGAGGATTTCCGTCTCGAAGTAACCGGTGTCGGCTTTCTTTCCGACCGTGTTGCGGAGCAAGTCGCCGACCGTGCCTTCGTACACGGCCTCGAGGTACTGCGGCTTGTACGAGACCTGCCATCGCCCTTCCACGGCACCCGACGTTGGCGTCTCCTGGCCCGCGAGCATCTTCACGAACGTCGTCTTGCCGGTGGCGTTCGGTCCGACGACGCCAACGACTTCGCCTTTCCGGAGTCGCCCCGGATGGACCGTGAGCTCGAAGTCGTCGAACCGCTTCGTGAGTTCGCCGAACGTGACGAGTGTCTCCCCTTTCCAGTCCGCCCGTGGCGGGCGGGTGTCGAAGCGAATCTCGCGATCCCGGAAGCGGATGTTCTCTTCCTTCAGATAGCCGCCGAGGTACACGTTAATCGCGGTGCGAACCGGCCGGGGCTGCGCGATGATCCCGTACGCGCCTTCCTCGCCGTACATCAGGAAGACGGTGTCCGCGAGGAAATCCAGGACGGCCAGGTCGTGCTCCACGACGACAACGTACTTCTCCCGCGAGAGCGACTGGATGACTTTCGCGACCTGAAGCCGTTGGTAGATATCGAGGTAAGATGATGGCTCGTCGAAGAAGTAGATGTCGGCGTCCTTGAGCATCGTCGCGGCGATTGCCATGCGCTGAAGCTCGCCGCCCGACAGCTGCGCGATGTCTCGATCGAGAAACGATGCGAGGTCGAGGGACACCGTCAGCTCGGCAAGACGACCTCGCTTGTCGGCCTTCATCAGGAGATCCCGGACGCGGCCCGTGTAGATCTTGCTCAATTTGTCGACGTACTGCGGCTTGATCGCGGTGGTGAGTTTCTTGTTCGCAATCTTCGCCAGGTAGTCGTGGAGCTCAGTTCCCGCGAAGTAGTCGAGCACTTCTTCCCAATACGCTTTCTTTCGGCGATAGTGGCCGAGATTCGGCGCGACCTCTCCGCTCAGGAGGCCGACACAGGTAGTCTTGCCGATGCCGTTCGGCCCGAGAAGGCCGATGACCTCTCCCTGCTTCGGAACCGGGAGACGGAAAAGACGGAACGCGTTCTTTCCATACTGGTGCACGAGATCTTCCTTCAAGGCTTCTGGAAGACCGATAATACGAATCGCGTCGAACGGACATTTGCGGACGCAGATTCCGCAAGAGATGCACGTCTCCTCGCTGATCGCGGCCTTCGTGGTCTCGGGATCAATCCAAATGACTTCCGTGCCGGTCCGCTGCGGGGGGCAGAAGGCGATGCATTCGAGATGGCAGCGCTTGGGCTGACACCGATCCTTGAAGACGACGGCGACGCGCACTACGAATTTGATGAACCCTGAGCTATTTAAACATATGACGGAGAGGTCGGACGCGCAGAACCTTTATCCGAGTCCCGACCATCCATTCCGATGTGATGCGATGATCCCGGGCGGACGTGTGAACCCGCGGCAGATGCGCCAGGCCATGAAGCGGATGGGCATCGAGCAGGAAGAACTCGAAGGCGTCGAGGAAGTGGTCATCCGCACCGCGAACAAGGAGTATGTGATCCGGGACCCGAACGTCACCGCAATGACCGCGCAGGGTCAGAAAATCTGGACCGTCGTCGGGGAGCCGATCGTCCGGGATCGAGCGGACGCAAAGAAACCAGAGGCGGGTCAGGGGCCAGCGATCCCGGAAGAGGACGTCCAGCTCGTCGCGGAGAAAGCCGGCGTCTCCGAAGCGGAGGCGCGCAAGGCCCTCGAAGAGTGTGGCGGCGAGCCCGCGGAAGCGATCATCCGCTTGATGAGCCGATGAACATCAATCGGGTCCGGTCGATCCTCGGCGTGTGGGCACCGATGGCAATCGGGCTGTTCATCATCGTCACGTCGGTCAACTTCTATTTCACCGCGAATCTCACGAACGGACTCTTCCTGGGGAACCTGGAATCGTGGCGGCTCGTGTGTTCCGCGGGCGCCTTTTTCCTTGGAGGCGTCCTCATGCTATCCACGTACGGGCGGTATCGAAAGACCACGGAAGCCCGGCGGGAGCGATGAGTGCTGCACCTCAAGGCCTTCGTACACGGCGCTGCCGCAGGAAGATGACAACGGCGAGGGCGGCCGCGACGACCAGGCCGAGGAGGCCCCAGCCGGGGGCGGAGAGTCCGCCGAGCGATGCGGTCGATAACCACGTAGCCCGAACCGTCGTCGGCCCATTCATCGTAATCGTGATCGAGCTGTCGGACGAAGTCCGATCCCCGGTCCAGCCGGCGAACTGATAGGTCCCGCCCTCGCTCGTCATCTGAGCCGGCGCCCGGATCGTCACGGTCGCCTGGGAGAGGTACCAGCCGGTGCCTTGAATCACGCCGATATCCGAGTCGACCCGGAGAAAGTACTCGGTCCTCCACTCCGCCGTCGCCGTCCTCGGACCGGCCATCAAGATGGGATCCGAACCCGATGCGGCCGCGCCCGTGGCATCCCCCGTCCATCCAGCGAACGCAACGCGCGTTCCCGGACTCACCCCGACAATGCTGGCATTCAATGTAGCCACCGCGAACGATCCGGACACATACCATCCCGCCCCGATCGCGGTGCCATGACCTTGCGTATCGATCGTCAGCTCGTGCTCGATGCGCCACGATGCGCCCACGGACCGGGGACCGTTCATCGGGATCGGTGATGATGTAAGCGGGTCGGTCCCGGTCGCGTCTCCTGTCCAGGAAACGAAGGCCGCGCGCGTCCCGCCGGTGAGAGGGACGACGCCGAGCGCGAGGCGAGCGACGGCCGTCGAACCGGCGTCATACCAGCCCTGACCCGACACTTCTCCGTAGGCCGTCACAACCTGGAGCTCGTACTGGGTCGTCCATATCGCCGTGGCGACTTTGGCAGCGTCCATCACGATGGGGTTCGAGGTCGGGGCCGTCCCGCTCGCATCGTCTGACCATCCGACGAAAAGGAATCGGGCACCGGGACCGGACGATTCCATGGTCGTCGAGAGGATCGCCGTCGCGGGCGATCCGGCATCGTACCACCCGCTCCCGGAGGAGATTCCGTGCGCGCTCGAGACCTCGAGATAGTACTGAGTCCCATACATCGCGATCGCGGTCTTCGGTCCATCCATCACAATGGGCGCCGAGGTGAGACCGTCGCCTGCCGCGTCGCCGGACCATCCTCGAAATGCGAGGCGTTCCCCGGGGGCCACGGCGAACGTCTCGTCGGCGACACTAGCCGTGGCCGTGGCTCCGGCCGCGTACCATCCGCTTCCACTCGCGCCCGAAACTGAAGAGTTGACGGCCAAATAGTACTCCGCTGAGAAATTCGCCTCTATCGATGTTGACGCCGTGAACGCGACGACGTGACTCGCCGCGCCGCCGTCGCTCCATGAAGTGAACCGGTATCGGACTCCCGGGGTTCCGGATTGGAGAGTGGATACCGCGACCGTGTGATACGACCCCGGCGTGAGCCAAAACGTGGTTGCGCTCGAGTACGTCGTGCCGTCCGCCATAAACGCAAGGCCGACAGGTGACGTGGAAATTCGCATCGCGTCTTCCTCGACGAACGTCGCCACGAGCGTGAGAGCCGTGTTCGCGGTGACCAGGTGCGTGGCCCCGCCGCCATCGCTCCAAGAGGACCACATGTATCGCACATCGGCCGACACGTTTTGCGGCGAAGGGGCCTGGACCTGGTGAGAAGACCCATCGTCCCACCAGAACGAGGCCGGCGTTGTGTAGACAACGCCGTCGACGAGGACCCGGAGTCCGGCCGGATCGGGCATCACGCTGCCCTGGTACTGTTTTTTGAACGAAGCGGTGATCGTTTGACCGACATCGGCGACAATGAGGTGGGAAATCGCTCCTCCGTCGGACCATCCGGTCCAGATGTGTCGGGCCGTCGCGTTGATCGGAATCGGCGACGTCGTGCCGATGTCATGCGCGGACCCGGTCAGCCAGGTTTCTTGGACCGGCGACGGCATCGTGATGCCGTCCACCGTGACGGGCAATCCGACCGGACTCGTCGTGACCGTAATCGTCGCCGTCGGGAAGCCGGGGTTCCGAGCAAAGAAGATATCGAAGTCGTCGCCTCGGCCGTCCGTCCACACGATGTTGACCGAATCGTCGAAGCCGACCTCGATCGCGAAGTAGTCTCCGGGTCGATTGTAGGATCCGGGCGTGTCCTCCGACGACACTCGGAGATTCGCGGCCCACGTGGCCCCCCCGTTCGTCGAGTTCGAGTAGAATATGTTCCAATTGCCAGCCCGTCCGTCTTCCCAGGCGGCGTGGACCGTACCGCGGCTGTCGACCGCCAAGTCCACCATCCACTGGGACGTGACGCCGGAGTCGTCGTTGACCCGGTGGTTAGTCCCGAACGTCTTGCCGCCGTCCGTTGAGTTCGCGAAGTAGATGTCTTGATTCCCATTTCGGTGGTCGGGCCACGCGAGGTAGATCGCACCAGAGTTCCGATCCACGTTCATCGCAGGAATCGGAATCTGCCATGCGCCCACCGGAGCCGCCGATCCGATTCGGTCGTTGACCTGCACCTGCGGGGACCACGTCTGACCACGATTCGACGAGGCTTCAAACATGATGTTGTTTGTATCGATGTCCCACCATGTCAGATACACGGTGCTGTTTTCGAACGTGGCGACGACGGCGCCGAGTACGGAATGACCGACGTTTCCCGGATTCCGGATGGGGGCCCAGTGGTTCCCGTCGTCGTCCGACCATGAGAGGGCGAGAATGTTGCCTTCGTCCCACGCGGCATAAAGCCGTCCAGCAGAATCAAACGCGATCGAGTCCTTGTCGACGAGACCGCCGAGTCCGGGAATGTAATGGACTGTACCCCAATCCTGTCCATCCGAGGTGTTGGACACATCGAGTCCGGAACCGCAGGGCGGCAGACTGCCACCGCTCGGATCGTATTCGAGGTACGCGAAGTGGACCCGGTCACGCGGATCGAGCGCCATCCACGGATCGGAATCAC
>VBLR01000083.1 GCA_005878665.1 Methanobacteriota archaeon
ACCCATCCCGCATTTGACCTCCCTCCGGCCCGCTGGGTGCGCGAGCCTCCGGACTCCGACCGACCGGAGGAACGTCCGTTCATGGCCGTGGACCGGTATTTCGATCGCGTCGCGTTGTACTGGGCGCCGCGGGGCCAGCCCGAGATCGTCAGCTTCCACCGACCGCTCCGCGACTTCGCAGAGGGCCTGCGGAAGGTCGGATTCGTGATCGTGCGACTCGAGGAGCCTCGGCCCGGGCCGGAGGCGATCGAACGCCGATACCGGCTATTCGCGGACCAGCTCCGGGTGCCGAATTTCTTGATCGTCGAGGCGCGGAAGGCGTGAATCGGCGCCGGGTCGCCTACACCTGATGCGCGGAACTTTAAATTCCACGGCCCCGTACGGCGAACTGCGGGTGGATCTCATGGAAGACAAACCCATCAAGGTAACCGATGCAGATTTCGACCAGGTCATCAAGGACAAGCCCTACGTCGTCGTGGATTTCTGGGCCGAGTGGTGCACGCCGTGTCGGGCGATCGCCCCGATCGTCGAGGACCTCGCGAAGAAGTACGCAGGCAAAGTCACATTCGCCAAGGTGAACACGGACGAGAATCCGGAGGTCCCGCAGCGCTACATGGTCATGGGCATCCCGACGCTCCTGTTCTTCAAGGGCGGGAAACTCGTGGACCAAGTCGTCGGGGCGATGCCGCGCGCGCCCTTCGAGGAACGCGTCAAAAAGCATCTGGCGTGACGACAGTTAGAAATACCGGCCGAATCCTTCGAGGGATTTGATGGGCAGCCTCATCGAGATGCTCGCGAGCAAGAAGAAGGCCCCGATGGCGCCGGCCGAAGCCCTCGTCGTGCTCCCGGTCGTGCACAAGGAGCACGAAGGCGCGTGCGGGCCGAACTGCGATTGCGGGCGTGGGGAAGAAGGCGGCTGCTGCGGCGGCTAGCCGCGTCGCTCCGCGAGTGCTTTCAGTTTTGAGAATCAGTGCAGATAACCGGCTCCTTTCGCTTTAATATCCTCCATCGCGTCGATTCCTCCATACGAGGAGGATGTGACGATGGACCCCCTTGAAGCGTCGCGACTTGTGACGGATGAGTATTCCGCAAAGATCCTCGTGGCGACGTTCAAGAAGGCGAAATCCGCCATCGATCTGAGCCGGGAGTACGGCATCCCGATTGCGGCTTGCTACCGCCGCATCCACGCCCTCGAGCGGGCGGGCCTGATCCGGTGCACGGAGCGCGCCTTGACGCAGAAGGGCAAGCGCATCTCGCTGTACATGTCCCAACTGAAGAACGCCTACATCTTCTTCGAGAACGGCCGGCTTCGCGTGCGATTCCAGCTCGCGACGGGCATCACGAAGGACTTCGGCGGCGACTGGAGGGCGGTCGACGTCGTCGAACCGATCCTCCCAACGCCCTACCCAACCCAATAACCCCTCCTCCACAACCCACAGGCAGGACCGAGAACCCTCGGCCTGCCTCTTTTATTCTTGCCATCGACGGAGGGGACCTGCCGTCTCGAACGGCGCAGCGCCGCCCGGTTGACAAAGCCCGCCAACGTCCCATCGTCGGACGGTCCGCCGGGTCCTCTCAGAATCGAGAGCATTGACAATTTTCTCTTATACGGCCGCCTCGAATGGTCCGGCTCACCATGGACCGCGAGCGCATGAAGTACCTGTTCCGCGAGGTCCTCGGCGTCGACGTGGACGACGTCGTGCGGAAAGTCGTCGCGACGATCGCCGTGGAGCGCGCGAAACAAGTGCAGCAGAACACGAAAGACTGGAAGCGGTACATGGACGCCGAGGGCGGGATCGTGATCCTCCCCTCGAACGTCACCCAGTTGGGGCGGAGAGACCCGAAGAAGTAGCCCCGCCCCGGGGCGGTCCGCGGCACTCTTCTTCCGGGCGCACCGGGGTGCCCGGATTGCTTTAAATCGAACCTATGAATTAGGGACTCGATGTCGAGCTTCCGGGGGCGAGACGTCCTCTCGATTCGCGACTTCACCCCGGCGGACATCCAGCTCGTTTTGAGGACCGCCCGCAAGATGGTCCCGGTCGCGGTCGGGGAGAAGCGGTCCCGGTCCCTCGAAGGCAAGATCCTTTCCACGCTCTTCTACGAACCGTCGACGCGAACCCGGCTGTCGTTCGAGAGCGCGATGGCGCGCCTCGGCGGGCGTGCGCTGGGCTTCAGCAGCGCGGAAGGCACGTCGGTCCAGAAGGGGGAGACCCTCGCGGACACGATCCGGATGGTCGAAGCATACAGCGACGCCATCGTCCTCCGGCATCCGCAGGAGGGCGCCGCGCGGCTCGCGGCGGAGTTCACCGAGAAGCCCGTGATCAACGCCGGCGACGGGGCGGGACAGCACCCGACCCAGACGCTCCTCGACCTGTACACGATCTGGGACGAAAAGGGCGCGTTCGAGGGACAGAACGTCACGCTGGTCGGCGACCTCAAGTACGGTCGCACGGTCCACTCGCTCGCGTACGCCCTGGCGGAGCTCGGAGCCCATCTCACCTTCGTGAGCCCTCCGACGCTCGAGATGCCGCCGGAAATCCTCGAACGGGTCAAGGAGAAGGGACTGTCGTTCCGCGCGGCACACCGCCTCGAAGAGGTGATCCGCGAGGCCGATGTCCTCTACGTCACCCGAATCCAGAAAGAACGATTCCCGGACGCGCAGGAGTACGAGAAGGTCGCTGGGTCCTATCGCATCGATATGGAGATCCTGAGGGACGCGAAACGCGGACTCATCATCATGCATCCGCTGCCGCGGGTGACGGAGATCGCCCCCGATGTGGACCGGACGAAACACGCGGTGTACTTCAAACAGGCCTTCAACGCCGTCCCCGTCCGGATGGCGCTCCTCGACCTGATCCTCGGAGAAGGGGCATGAGGGAACTCCGGGTCACCCCGATCAAGAACGGGACCGTGATCGACCATATCCCGGCGGGGCTCGCGCTGAAGGTGCTCAAGATCCTCGGGATCGGGGACGCCGTGACGTCGACGGTGACCGTCGCGATGCACGTGCCGAGTCAGGCGATGGGTTGGAAAGATATCGTGAAGGTCGAAGACCGCGAGCTCGGCGGTCGGGAGCTCGATAAGATCGCGCTCATCGCGCCGACGGCCACGGTGAACGTGATCCGCAACTACAACGTCGCGGAGAAACGCCCCCTCGCGTTGCCGGACTGGGCGGTCGGCATCCTCCGATGTGCGAATCCGAACTGCATCTCGAACGTCCGCGAGCCGATCGAGTCGTCGTTCGTCGTCCGGTCGAAGAACCCCCTGCGCGTCGTCTGCAAGTACTGCGACCGGGAACTCGAGGACATCGTGAGTCACATTCTCTGACGATGGCCCCGCTCGGGTCGGACGCGATTCCGCGGCTCACCGAAGCGTTTAAGACCGCCTCCTCAGATACGCGCCAACAGAAGGGATGGTGACTCTTTGCTCGAAGAGCTGTCCGAAATCATCGGGCTCCAGGTATACACCCACAACGGCGTGTTCCTGGGAAACGTGAACAATTTGGTCGTGGATGTGGACAACGGCGCCGTGGATGGAATCTTCGTCGGGGAGACGAATCCGCTCCTCGTCGAGGGGAGCCGCGCGGTCAGCGTTCCGTACCGCTGGGTGCAGAGCGTCGGGGACATCGTCGTCTTGCGGTACTTCCCGAAGCGCGTGTCCCTGCGGAAGGGGAGCGCGGCCCCGCCCGTCGCAGCCGCGGCGAAATAGGCCCGCGAGGGCCTCGCCCCGAAACCGTTATTCCCACCGGCCCCAATTGCTATCGCGATGGTCCGCCCAAGGCGCCTGGCTCGGCGAACGCCGAGCGTCCGATTCGAGGTGTTCGAGATTGGCAGGCTCCATGGCCACGAGCGAATCCGACCCGCCCTCCTGGAGCAACTCACGGAGCAGATCCGGAGGGACGGATATCTCCGACGACCGATCCTCGTGGCGGACCGCGACTTCGTGATCCTCGACGGCCACCACCGCCTCGAGGCGCTCCGCGCGCTCGGAGCCCGGAGGATTCCCGCATACCTCATCGACTATTTCTCCGACATCGTCCAGCTCGGCACATGGCCCGATGCGGTCGTTTCCGTCATCACGAAGGAGGAGGTGATTCGTCGCGGACGCACCGGGGACTTGTTTCCGCCGAAGACCTCGCGCCACACGATGACCATTTCGCTGGAGGACCGACCGACGGACCTCGAGGACTTGAGGTAATCAGTTTCGCGGCTCGCTCGGCCTCCGGTCCGGCGGGGTCGGCCGGCGGCGGATGCGAAGCCAGAACACCAGGACCCCTCCGCCGGCAGCCTCCGCGGCGATTCCCGTTATCGCCCAGTCGGTCCCGGTGAGCCCGAAGAACCGCGCAGGTTCGAGGGCCTGATATCGGTACGAGGTCAGTTCGCTCGTCGCGACCTTCGCGGTCCCGTTGTACGCCTCGGTCCGCGCATCGTTCCCGGTCGCGGGGGCGTAATAGAGGAGACTGTACGTGCCATCCGGAGCGGCTTCGCGAAACCGATACGAATCAAAGTGGCCAGCCGGGGTGTCGACCGCGACTTGGGTCTCGAGCGCATACGTCACGTTCCACCAGAGACTCCCTTGGGTGTGAGACGGCGTCGTTTGTAATCCATAGAAGAACCGGGAATCCTCGGAGAAATTCATCCGGCTCGCCACGACGCTCGAGTTCCCGATCCCGAAAGGGAAACGCCAGGAGTCTTCCACGATTCGAAACGTGGTCGTGTTCTGGACGCTCAGCTGGAACGGAAAGGCCACGGGCGCTGTATGCAGCGTCCCGGACGCTTCTAGATCGAGGACGCTCGAAACCAGTTTGAGGCCCGCGGACTCAAAGACTTCATTCCCTGAGAGCACCCAGTTCCCGGAAGCACGTGTCGGCCCGAACTGAGTCGCGACGGTCCCATTCGCGGTCCCCGCACCGGACAACGAGAATCGAACTGCGTCGTACATGATCCCGTCGACCGACTGCAGGCCTTTCCCGGTCGTCGTCACGGTCACGTCGCCTCCCAGAAAGAATGCGCCGCCGATGGACGTGTTCGTGCGGTACGTCCAGGAGTCTCCGATGGTCAGGAGCGGCCCGCTCAGGGAGCCGCTGGCCGGGCTCGCAACCCCAACGAGAAGGGTAAAGCCCAAGGCCGCGGCGAGCAGAATCGAACCGCGCACGCGCACCCATTTCTGCGGCGGTCGATTAAGGTTGCGGGTTCAGTGACCCGAGCCTTCCACAGACTTTCCCCGGGGGTTGGGTCGGATCCGGATGCGCGCGGTGGACTCGCTTCGAAGGGACCGGCCGCCCATGAGGCGGTCCAAGAAGACGGCGAGGGCGGCGACCTCGGAGTGGGGCTCGTTCCCGACGGCCACGTTGAAGTCGACCAAGTCGTACACGTCCCGCGGGACCTTCTCCGCACCGATGACGATCAACAGGTCGTCCCGCGGGATGCGCGAGAGCAGATCGTCGATCGGCAGGCCGTACATCGTCAGGTGGACTTTCGGGCCGTGCCATTCCCGCAAGGTCTGCCGCCAGGGTACGCCGGTCTCGATTCGGAATGAGCCGCCGAATCGGCGCACCACGCTTCGGACGGTCCGCTCGAGCGCGGGATCCCGGGTCGAGACGAGGACCGCGTCCGCTCCGAAGACCCGCGCGGCCAAGGCCACATGGGTCGTGACCCGCTTGTCTCGAGCGGGACGGTGCCCGAGCCGGAGGACGGTGATCAACGGTCAGTCCTCGAACCGGATGATCCGGTGACCTCGGAAGTCCAGACGGGGCGAGCGCTTGACCAGGGCCTTCAGCTTCGTCTGGGTCACCTTGAGGGCATCGGCGACATCACCCGAGAACTTCCCTTCCGTGCCCACCATCTCGAAGATCTTGGTTTCGATGACGGCGTACGCCTCTTCGGACATCATCGCGGCGTGCAGCACATCCGAGATTTCCGGGACTGGCGCAGTCGCGTTGATGTGGAACGACGAGTAGAACGCGTGGTACGCCTTCTCCGGGGACGCGGTCGGGCCGGTCTGCCATTTCGTCTCCACGAGCTTCATCTTCTCGAAGAACCGGAGGGCGTCGGCGCCCGACGCACCGAATTTTTCTTCGATCTCGCGGGCGGTCTTCCAGCCCGTGGAAACCTCCTTGAACACCTCGCTCTTGACCTCGGTGTCGACCGCGCGCAGAATCGGAACGAGTTCGGCGACCTCGCTCACAACCTTGATGCGATTCAAATAGACCGACGCGCTCGATATCCAGGTGTGCCGTTATAAGTTTTATTTCGCTCGCCGAAAGAATTTCACACGCGCGGAGGAAATCAGCGGAACGACCTTCGCTTCCGCTCGATTCTTGGGGCGCAGGTACTCCATGATTTCGCCGTCTCGGCCGGCGGAAATGTTTAAGCGAAACCGGGGCGTTCGCGGCCCGGGTCGGATGAAAGTCAAGGAACTCCGTCCGGAGAGCAAGGTCGACGTGATCGAGCTCACGATTCGTCAGAAGGGCGAGACGCGAGATTTCTCGAGTCGCAGCGGCTCCACGGGGAAAGTGGCGGATGCGAAAGCCGTCGACGACGAGGGGACCGAGGTCTCCGTCAGCCTGTGGAACGACGAGATCGAGCGCGTCCAAGCAAACGACCGAATCCGGATCACGAACGGATGGGTCCGCGAGTGGCGGGGCAACATGCAGGTCAGCGCCGGTCGATACGGGAAGCTCGAAGTCCTACACTAGGATGGGTGGCCGGAAGATTAGCACGACCGCCGTGAGGACCGCGAGCGGCACCACGAGCATGAGAAGATCATCATCCAGTTGGCGGTGCTTCGGCCCTTCGACAATCATCGCGGATCCCGTGGCGATCACCGCGAACAGGAACTGCCAACTCCACTCTCGGATGCCGAGCATCGCGTATTCCGTTGCGAGGAACAGGACGAAATACGCCGCGACGACTCCGGAGCGAGGCCATGATCTCCTCCGGGCGAGCGCCGCGATCGGATCGATCCATGCCATCCCGAGGAACACGGGAACGACGAGGTACGGAGCGAGGGTCCCGAGGAGGTCGCCGAAGAGGAAGAGCGCGAGCCCCAAACCCAGGGCGCCTTGCGCATACGCGGAGACGCGCCGGCCCTCGTACGGCCGCATCCCGAAGAGCCGGATGCCGAGCGCGAACCGCGCGATCTCGATGCACGCCGCGGTCCCGAGGAAGAGCAGCGTCACGCTCGTCCGGGTGATCCCGCTCCCGGCCCGGAGGTCCTCCGGGAGCAGGTAGTACGAAAGGAAGACGGGCGAGACGATGTGCATGGCTCGACGGAAGGCGGCGTTGCCGTCCATGGTGTAGACCCCGCGGCCGTCACTCGCCGAACTCCGTGCCGCGCCATTTCTCGTCAATGCCCTTGAGCAAGATATACGTTATCGCGCCGAGGATTGCGAGCACGAGACCGATGCCGATCGCGGAGAGCCGCAGGTCTCGGTCGATCGTGAAGGACAAGATCGTCAATCCGAAGTCCGGGAGCATCGACATCACGCTGAAGCGCGCGAGCACGCCCGGGTCGAAGAGAAACGAGTTCGTGCGGAGGCCGGTCAGGTAGGCCGTCATGACGACGATATACGACGAGGTGACGAGGACGATCGGGATCGCGAGCCACAGCAATCGGGTGTCTGCGTTCAGCCAGGCGATGATCACGACGAATCCGACCCCGATCCACGTCGTCATCAGCAGGAAGGCGATCAACTTCGTGCGGATGACCTGGGGAACCGAGACCGGCACCGTCGCGAGGTAATCGGTCGCGTCGACGTTGTTCATCCAATTGTACAGGATCACGCCGAAGAACCCGACCATGCCGGCGTAGAAGACCGTGTTGAAGCCGACCGGCACCTGGAGACCGTACCGGACGAACCACGCGGTGAAGGACAACAGGAGGAGCGGTGTCACGAACGAGAAGAACATCTTCGCGTACGTGCCGCTCCGCTGCAGATCCACGAGTTCCTTTCCGAGGAGGGCGCTGTACCCGCCCAGTCGGGCGAGCCTTGCGGTGAGCCCCGGCAACTCGTTCCGCACCGCCACGGTGGGAGGCTCAAATCGCTCAGGCACGAGGACCACGGCGCCCGCGATGAGTACCGCCACGATTCCCATTCCGAACAACGCGAGCGATACGGCTGCGCCTAGGTCCGATCCAAGTGGCGGGAGGGACTCGTGGGCCGCGAGGCTCGGGAGAATCCAGGAGAACGGGATGGCCCGCGCGGTCCCGGCCGCTGCGAAGAGCGCCGAAACGCCGGCGACGGCGACCACGCAACCCGCGCGGCTCTGCATGTATGCCGTCGAGACGAAGAAACTCACCGACATCCCCAGCAGGAACGAAAGGAGCGCCGCGCCGAAGAGGACCCCGATGCTCGTGAGCCGAAAGTGCGTGACCGGCACGGAGAGGGCGAGGCCGACCGTCGCGGGCACGAGGAGCAGGACCATGTAGAAGATCGCGTCGCGGACGAACATGCCCAAGAACGTTCTGCGGAATCGCATCGGGAGAATCCCCGGCATCGCGACGACGTAGTTGCGCGTGCCGCTCGTCCGCTCCAGGTACTGACGACCGAGGAACCCGAACGCTCCGACGCTCAGGCCGTACAAGAAGACGCTGACGTGCAAGAGCAGAATGGCGTCGGGCAGCGGAGTGAATGCGAACAACCTCCCGCTCGTGACCGCGATTGACAGGCTGAACATCGTGATGATGAACGGGAACGACACGAACATCGTTTGACTGGAGTAGCTCGCGTGGACCCGGAATTCCTCTTTGAGCATGAGCCGAAGGAGCCAGCTCATCGTCACGCCCCGACCAGCCGGAGGAACGCGGACTCGAGATCCGCATCGCCGCCGCGAATCTGGTCCACGGTCCCGGTCGCGATGATCGATCCGCTCTGGATGACCGCGACGCGATCGCACAGCTTCCCTGCGATGTCGAGCAGGTGGGAGGCCATGAACGCCGTCCCGCCCTTGGCGCGGTATTCGGCGAGGAAGTCCTTGAGCTTCCGCTGATAGATTGGATCCAGGTTGATGAACGGTTCGTCGAGGAAGACGACAGCCGGCTCGTGGATGAATGCCGCGGCGAGCATCAGCTTTTGTCGCGTTCCCTTCGAGAGATCCTTGCACAGCGTCGTCCCGCCCTCGTCGAGATCGAAGAACTCGAACCAGTGTGCGATTCGTTCCTCGAGGCGGTCCAGTTTCCGAACCCGCCCGACGAAGTAGAGGTACTCATGCGCGGTCAAGTACGATGGAGGAGACTCCACTTCCGGCACGATCCCGACCAGGGACTTGACGTGAAGCGGTTCCTGGACCACGTCGACGTCCAAGACGTGCGCCTCTCCCGAGGTCGGACGCAATTGACCGGTGAGGATTCGGAGCATCGTCGTCTTGCCCGCGCCGTTCGGGCCGAACAAGCCGAAGAATTCCCCCGGTTCGACCGCGAGGTCGATTCCCTTCAGGGCGTCCAGGCTGCCGTAGCGTTTCGTGAGCTGGGACGCTCGGATCGCGGGCACCATGGCGGCCGACGCGGGGTGCGTTATTTAGGACTTGGCTCACGATTATCGAGGGCGCAGGCGCGAAGCTATTTGGCCCGCGTGCGATTGTCTCAATCCATGGGAACGGTCCTCTTCGTCTGCGTCGAGAACACCTTCCGGAGCGTGCTCTCCGAGGCGCTCTTCAACGCGGCGGCTCCGACCGGCTGGCGCGCGGAGAGCGCCGGCGTTCAAGCCGCTGCGACGATCAATCCACTCGTGCCGGGGCTGTTGCGAGAAATTGGGATCGAGCTCGGCCCGAAGAAGCCCCGCTTGGTGACGCCCGAGATGACCGCTCGCGCGACCCGTGTCGTCACCTTTGGTTGCCTCGATCGGTGTCCCATCGGTGCCCGCGAGAAGTCGGAAGACTGGCCCATCCCCGGCGCCACAGGGAAGACGATGGACCAGCTTCGCGCGATTCGAGATGAACTCCGCCGTCGCGTGGCCGAACTCTCGACGCGTCTCGAAGCATCCACGGTGTCGGCGAAGCCCTCCTGAGCAAAGTTTGAAACGCCCCTCGTCTGTGCCGCCGTCGTGCGGCCCCTCATCCTCACGCACTGCGGAGCGGGTTCCGATCGATCCGTCCAGGACGCCGCCGAGGTCGCAGGGGCCCGCGGCTTGGAGATTCTGAGGCACGGAGGCAAAGCGCTAGACGCGGTCATCGAGGCGATCGTGGTCCTCGAAGACGATCCGCGATTGAACGCC
>VBLR01000084.1 GCA_005878665.1 Methanobacteriota archaeon
TGAAGGCGAAGAAACAGTTTGAGGGCGCGGTCGACGCGTCGATCCGGAACCTGGGGAAACTGCTCGGCTCGTAGCCCTGTCGCTTCCATCGCGACGGAACCTTGCCACCATGCGGGCCTTCACGGGGCCCGCGATGAATCCCGAATACGAGAAGGCCTTGGCCGCCATCCGGGCCGCATTGGACGACGCCCCGCCGCGGCGGTGTGGGCGGAGGAGAAGAAGATGAACCTAGACGACGCCACGTTTGCCATGAGTCATCCGTAATACCTCGGCCCCTTTCGGCTCGGTTCGGCTCACTTCTCGTCAGCGTCGATCCGATCGGGATCATCGCCCGGACCATCGATGGGAGCGCTGCCGGCACTTCCTTAAATTCCAGCATTCCGATCCAAGGCGGTCAAAATGGAAACCTACGACGACGACCTCAGCCGATTCGAAGCGGACGGCGCCCGCGGCTTTTGGACTTAAGTAATCCCTCTCGCATCGTCGACTCATGCCTCGGAAAACCAAAGTCGCCGCGGCCGAGACGACGGAGACGACGGCGATTGTCCTCCGGGTCGCGGCCGACCACGCGACGGACTTCGAAGCGATGTTCCAGGCGGAGGAGCTCCCGATCTGGGACGACTTCACGCGCCGCGGTCGGTTCCACGAGGCTCGCCTCGTCCGTGCGAGCGGCGGGAGTGAGCAGCGAGCCGGCATCCAGGATTACATCCTTCACATCGTCGCCGCAGATCACGAGGCCCATGAGGAGCACGACCGCGACCCTCGGTTCCAGGCGTTCCTCGCGAAGGCGGAGCGGCTGCAGCCGAACCCGCCGTTGGTCTGGTTCGGCGACACGATCTTTGAACGTCGAGGTTGAGTCGGACGACGCACTGGGTGGTTCGATGATCGCTCCTCGACCGACCTTGTATCGAGACGCGGCCCTTGCCGACCCGACGGAGCCGTCTCTGCGGAAAGGAGTGAGCCTTCTCGCCGACGCAGGCCGCGTGGTCTGGATTCGTCCGAGTACGGATGAGGGCGACCTCCCGCCCAATGTCCGCATCATCGATGCGGGCGGGGCGACGATTGTGCCCGGCATGGTCGATGCCCACAGCCACGTCACCCTCCCTGGCGGCTCGCACTGGATCGAGCGTGGTGCCGATCCTCCGGAAGAACTGCTCGAGGTCGCGGAGCACAACGGAGACCTCCTGGGTCGCGCGGGCGTGCGCTGGGCCCGCGACGTCGGGTCCCCGCTCGCCGTGGATCCCCGGGATGGACGGAGGCGGGCCCTCGCCCTCCGCGTGCGGGAACGGTGGCAGTCGGACCCGAACCGGCCGAGGATCCGAGTCGCGGGAACCTGGATCGGCCACAGCGGCGTCCTCACAGGGGGCCTCGCGATCGAGGCGGACGACGGCCCCGCCCTCCTCAAGGCGGCGTCGACCCAGCTCGACGACGGGGCGGACTTCCTCAAGCTCTACCTCGATGGACCGAAGAAGGAAGAGGCGCCCTGGTCGACGGACGACGTGCGGGCCGTCGTCGAACTCGCGCACGGTCGCGGCGCGAAGGTCACCGCGCATTCCGGTTTCCTCGTCGGCGCCCGGGTCGGGATCGACGCCGGCGTCGATTCCCTCGAACACGGATTCGAGCTCGACTCGGACGCGGTCGCGAAGATGGCCCGCCAGGGGACGTTCCTCGTGAGCACCCTGGCGATCTTCCGGTCCTGGGCCTCCTTCGCGCAGACGACGACGTTGCCCCGGTTCGTCAGCGACGAGGGGAAGGAGCGGATCGCGCGTCGGCGGGACCGGGCGATCGAGAGCGTCCGCCTCGCCTACCGGGCGGGCGTACGAATCGCGACCGGCACGGATTTTGGCGGCGGATCCCTCCGGGCGAACCACATCGCGTGGGAGGTCGAGTCCCTTGTGGAGGCCGGCCTGAAACCCTGGGAGGCGCTCGCCTCGGCGACCGTCCGTGGCGGAGAGCTCCTAGGCGAGCCGGAGGCGGGTCGAATCGTGGACGGCGGGCCCGCGGACTTCTTCCTCGTCCACGGCGATCCGTTGAGCGACCCGACGACCTTGTGGCGCGTGTGGCGAGTCGCATGGCTACCCGACGCGCGGGCTGAGTCCTTGGGTTAACCGCCCATACCGTTCGACCCGGTCGCGGTCGCGACGTTTGCTTCAACGCCGCCCTAGCGAGCGGGAGCGTGCGGCTCGGACTCCGGCTCGGGAAGAACGGACGGGACCAAGATGGCGTGGCCGCTCATCATGACAAAAAAACCCACGAGGATGCAGAGGACGATGAGGAGCGCGGCAACCTGGGCCTCGACTGACAACCAAAGGAACTGGTCGCCGCCGATCGAGATCACGAAGCCAAAGGCGGTGCCGACCAACACGAGCAACGCGCCCGTCAGCATCCGCCGGACGCCGCGCACGATCGGCTGGTATTCGGCCGGAACGCCACGGCCTCGGCCCATCAATGCCCAGGCGAGGGCCAAGAAGACGAGGAAGGTCACGAACGCCACAGACCGGGTCTGCTCGCGAGAGGTCGGAACGACCAACGCGAGGGAGAACAAGAATGCCAACGCCAGGCCAAACGGGGCGAGCCAGACGCCAAACAACATGTGGGCAACCGCGCCCCGGAGGAGCCACGAATCCGAATCGGAAGACACGCTAGCGGAATGGCGGAGGGCGACATAATTCCTACGTCTATGCGCTTGCCGAGGCGTCGTCCTCGCGGGGCAGGGCGGCGTGGACGGACCGGCGCCGCGACTTAGCGGACGAGATCCTGAAGGAGGTTGTTCCTCGGCCCGCGATGAATCGCCGGAGCACGACGTTGGACGGTGGATCACTCGTCTTGGATCACCTGGAACTCGTTCCCGTCGGGATCGAGAAATCGAAGCGTCGTGCCCCATTCCTCCTTCTTCACGGACTGCGAAATCTTGACGCCGTTCTTGCGGAGTCTCGCCTCCTCCTGGTTCGCGTCCTTCGTCGAGAAGAGGAATCCGGTGTTCCCCTTCTCCGGACGCGCGTCCGGGCAGAGGTGGAGTCGGACGTTCGCACCCCGTGGCGCGACGGTGACCCAATGGGGGAACGACGTCACGACGCGGAAGCCGACCTTCTCCTTCCAGAACTTCGTCGCCTTTTTCTCATCTCGCACGACGACCGCGACGGTCTCGAACTTGAGCATGGACGCCCCGAATCGACCGTGGGCCATAAGGTACGCGCTTCCCACCACCGAAGCTTTATACGAATTTTCGACCTGGGTTCGATGGGGCAAGTCGATGACGGAAGTGGAACCGGTCGTGGTCTTGGAGAACGACGAGACGAATCCTTGCTTCGGTTGCGGCCCGCGCAATCCGCGCGGATTGCAGCTCGCGTTTCGTCGCGTCGGCAATCGCGTGGAGACTGAACTCCTGGCAGACGTAACGATGGAAGGGTGGCCAGGACGTCTCCATTCGGGCATCTTGTACACAGCGATGCTGGAAGCGGCGAATTGGACCGTCTTCGGGATCGCGGGCCGAATCGGGGTTCCTGTTCGGACGAGCGCGCTGAATCTTAAACGGTGGGTACCCACGGGGACGCGGCTCCGCATCGTGGGGCGTTCGAAGACCACGGATCCGAAGGGGGTCAGTGTGGCCTTAGAGGCAGTCACGTCCGACGGATTGTCCGTTGCGGCCCTCGACCGGGATTTCGTCTTGCCAAACCGCCGAGAGTTCCTTGACAAGATGGGATACGAGGAAATCCCCGAGGCATTCACCGGTCTCATTCCTGAGTAAGTGAAGAATCTATCCGATCGGTCCGATCACTTGTACCGGGAGGCTGTCCGAGCTGGCTCTTGGGGCTGGACCTTCACAAGTTCTTCAGGAAACTCAGGCTCGGCGTGAAGAAGTACTCGCCGCCGCGCAATCGAACGTAGTCTCCGAAGTTGAACCGCAATCGATCGAGGAACCGCCCCGACCGACCCCACGTGCGGGGCCACTTCTGCGCGGCTCGCGGATGTTGCCCGATGAGCGCGTCGTCCCCCGTGTTCAGGCCCGGGAAGAGAAGGGGCTCCGGGAAGTTCGGGTTGTCGACCCACGTGCGTTGGATGAACTCGAACTGCCGCGCGATGTCGCCTTGGAACGCCTGGAACAGCAGGCCGACTTCGCCCGCGACGGATGCATCGGCGGAGGCGCTGCCCGGAGAGGCCGGCCGGACTCCATAGGGAATGCCACGGCGCACGATCCGATGAGTCCGCTCTTCCTCCGGATTCAAGAGCGGGTTCGCTCCCCGCTGGTTCGCCTTCCGGATGTGCGCGTGAAACGGACATCGATTCCCGACGCGGTCGTGCGCCAGGTATTCGAAGTTGTTCACGGCCCCGAGGCCGTCCCACGGTCGCAGGGTGACCGGCGTCCCATCTTTGAATCGTCCGACGACGAGTGCCCCGGCGAGCGCCTCGTCCGCCCCGAGGCGCGTCGCGAGGTCCTTCACCCCGGCATTGAAATTCTCGACGTCCTGCTGCAGTTTCCGGAAGACGAGGTAGCTCCCGAAACAATCCTCTTCGCTCGTGAACGGATCGTCGACCAAGACCAGGCCGAGGGGCGCGGACGGATCCCATACGTCGACCCCCGCTGCTTTCTCGGCCTCGAGGTCCGCCTGGAGGAAGAGCGGCTGGCTTCGCGAATCGACAAACCCGAAGGGCTCGACCGGCTCGCCCCGCGCGTTCCGCAAGACGGTCCCCCGTTCGACCGCCAGGATCTCGGCGATAGGCCGGAGGCTCTCGGACACCGCGCGGGTCTTCGCCGCGAGGTCCTCAGCGGAATCATGGGATAGGCTCACGAGGGCATGGATGTCTCCCTGATACGCCGCCTCCCATTCTCCCGGTGGAGGATCCCGATTTCTTGCCAGGAGCGAGAAGGAGCGCCGTTTCATCCCGCCGCGGAACGCCCGACCCGGATCTCCGAAGTCTTCGGGAAGGAGGCCTAACGCCCGGTAGCCCGCGGCGGAGAGAGCCAGACTGGCGACGAGCCCGCCGCGGGTTCCGTGATCATGGTACGTGCCCGTCTCCTCGAGCTGTTTCTGGGCGGAGGTCACCTCTCGTCGGGCGAACTCCCGAATCCACCCCCGGATCGTCTCCGGGCCGGCGGCGAATCGAAGGACGAGATGGTTCGATTCTTTCCGGCCGTGCGGCTTCAGGATGTTGCTCTGGAGGTTCTCCAGCATCTTGCGGTACTCGGGCCGGGCGGGGTCGATGTTCGTGTCTCGAAGGTCGACGGCCATGGACGGCCCCGAGGCTCGTCATGTTAAAGAAAGCTTCCGAGTCAATTTTCAATTGGGCCGCCGGCGTCGTGTTGGACCCGATTGGCGCTCGGGAAAAAGTGGTCCAACGTTAGATTGAGGGCAAATCAATTCGGACACGGATTTTGGCATACGATTATCTATCGTGTCAAAGCCTCCGCGCATGGGTCCGGTGGGGGACATGAGGCAGGTTTCCGGTTTGGTGCGTCTTCGAGGGGTCGGGGTCGTCGTATTCGCGTTCGCTGCGCTTGCATTGTTCGCCATCCCGGCGTCTGCTGCTGCCGTTTCGGGCACATACACCGTGACGGCGCTCGTCTCAAACAACGGCGTCCCCGGGACCACGATGGACGAGCGCCTGGTGAACGCCTGGGGCCTCGTTGCCGGTCCCGGGACTCCGTGGTGGGTCTCCGACAACGGCGCGGACTTCTCGACGCTCTACTTTGCGAGCGGCGTCAAGCGAAACCTCAACGTCAGCGTGGACGGCGCTCCGACGGGAATCGTGTTCAACGGCGACCCGGCGAGCTTCCCCGTCGGTCCCAACAGTGCGGGCGCCCTCTTCATCTTCGCAACGGAGGGCGGGACAATCGCGGGCTGGCATCCGTCCGTCGGCACGGCCGCGGAGGTCAAGGTCGACTCGTCCGCGGGCGGGGCGATCTACAAAGGTCTCGCGATCGCGACCACGGGTACGGGCCCCCAACTGTACGCGACGGACTTCCACAATGCCCGCATCGATGTCTTTGACGCGACATGGATGGCGGTGACGCCTGCAGGCGGCTTCGTCGATCCGAAGATCCCCTCAGGCTACGCGCCGTTCGGGATCCAGACGATCGGCACGCGAATCTTCGTGACGTTCGCGAAGCAGGGCGCGGGGGCGAAAGACGAGATCGACGGCCAAGGCCTCGGCTTCGTCGACGCATTCGACACGGATGGAAATCTGCTCGTCCGCGTGGCGCAACACGGCCTGTTGAATGCGCCGTGGGGCCTGGCGCTCGCGCCCGCGAGTTTCGGACGGTTCGGCGGCGACCTGCTCATCGGCAACTTCGGCGACGGCCACGTGAACGCGTACCAGGAGACGCCCGATGGCACGTTCGAGCTCATCGGCGCGCTCCGGACGACCGATGGTCGGAAGCTCGTCATCGACGGGCTCTGGGCGTTGCAGTTCGGGCACGGGACGGTCAACAACGGCCCAGTCGACACGCTGTTCTTCACGGCCGGCCCGAACGACGAGTCGGACGGACTCTTCGGCACGATTACCGCGGCGTGACCGGGTGGGCGACGACGACATCGCCTCGGTGACTGCGCGCCGCGCTCCGGCCGCGCGTTCACTTCGTCCGTCGGCGTCGCGACCGCCGGTAGTCCTGTTCCATCGCGGCGGCGAACCGCTTCCACGCGCGCATCGTAGAGGCTTCCCGCTCCGCCTTCGTGAGCTTCTTCGCCTCCGGGACTTTGGGCCGTCGGCTCCATCGGAGGTCGAACCGGGTCCGCCCGTCCGGGAGCGGCGACAAGACGTAATCGGCCGTGACGTCGCGGCGGTTGCCGATCCCGTCCATATGCCATTTGTTCGGAGGGCTCAACGTGACGACGTCCTGCGACCAATTCCATCCGTCGTCGGATTCTTCGAGATCCTCGAAGATGACGCGGTCCGGGGTACGCTCGATGATCTTGCGCTGGTATGATTCCCCCTCCAAGCTCGCATCTTCGGGCGTGTAATCCGTGCACCACGCGAACGCAAAGTCGAGCGGAACCCCGAACGAGACGCGGATGCGATATTCGGGGCCCGTCCACTCCCGACGAGAACGCTCTCCCTTCATACTGCCAACGCCTCGACTGACTGCTGACCCGGGGAACGGGCTTGAGGTGAGATAAGTCTTGCCGCGTCCGCGGCCGTCTGTGGGAACCCTTAAGCCGATGAACCCGTAGGACCCGCGATGCAAGTCGCGCACACGAAGGGCGCCTTTGACCAGCTCGGCCTTGACCCGGTTCTCGTCCGGGCGGTATACGGCCTCGGATACGAGGCCCCGACGCCAATCCAGAAGGAGGCAATCCCTCCGATCCTCGCCGGTCGCGACGTCATCGGGACGGCGCAGACGGGCTCCGGCAAGACGGCCGCCTTCCTGCTGCCGATCCTTCAGCGACTCATGAAACAATCCCCGGGCCGCACGAGGGCCCTCATCCTGTCGCCGACGCGAGAGCTCGCGGCCCAGATCGAGGTCGCCCTCCGCGGGCTTGCGAAGGGCACCCGAATCCACGGCCACGCGGTCTATGGCGGCGTCGGAATGTCCCCGCAGGAACACGCCCTGCGTTCGGGCGTCGACGTCGTCGTCGCGACGCCAGGCCGTCTCCTCGATCATATGTCCCGCCGCAACGTCGACTTCCGCGGGCTCCAGGTCCTTGTCCTCGACGAGGCGGATCGGATGCTCGACATGGGTTTCCTCCCGGATGTCCGGAGGATCGTCGACGCCCTCCCACGGGAGCGACAGACCCTCCTCTTCTCCGCGACGATGGCTCCGGAGATCGAGACGCTCTCGCGGACGATCATGCGCAATCCCGTCCGCATCTCCGTGTCCCCGCCGCACCGGCCCCCTTCGACGATTCGCCATGAGGTCTATCCGGTCCCACAGCACCTCAAGACGTCTCTCCTCGTCCGTCTCCTCGGCCGGGAGGACATGATGTCCGTCCTCGTCTTCGTGCGCACGAAGCGACGCGCGGACCGCGTGGCCCGTCAAGTCGGCGCTGCGGGCTTCGACGTCGCGCGGATCCACGGGGACCGCAGCCAGAGCCAGCGAGAGACCGCCCTCGCCGGATTCCGGAGCGGACGGCACCAAGTCCTGATCGCCACGGACGTCGCGGCGCGCGGGATTGACGTCGAGGGCATCTCCCACGTGATCAACTACGACGTGCCGACGGTCCCGACCGACTATGTGCACCGCGTCGGGCGGACGGCGCGGATGGAAGCGACCGGCGAGGCAATCACGTTTGTGACGGCGGAGGACGAAGGAGACCTCCGCGGCATCGAGCGAGCCCTCGGGAAACCGATCCCTCGCGTCACCCTTCCAGACTTCGACTATCGTGCGCCGCCTCCGCCGAAGGTGCGAGGCCATGAAGGCCCGCGACCCAGACGGGCTCCGCAAGGAGCGCGTCGGAATGATCGTCGACGGTATCGAGACTCGCATCGCTGACCACAATCGCCGGACCGGTTCCTCGCCCGTCGCTTGACGGCTCAGGGCTTAAGGGGCCTCGCGCGCTCCCCTGATCTCATGACCGAGCAACAGCCCGGGCTGAGCCAACCCAAACCGACATGGACGATCGGCGGGCTCGGTGCCGAAAAGCCCTTCCCCGACTACAAGGAGAAACTCGCACTCTTCGGTCAGTTCGTCGGAGACTGGGTCATCGAGGAAGCCCGCTATCCAAGGCCCCACGGAGTCGAGCTCCGGTCCCAAGGCGAAATCCATTTTGGATGGATCCTGGACGGAAGGGCGGTGCAAGATGTCTTCATGAGCCGGGATCCGGACACGGGCCGCGCCGTTCCGGTCGGGACCACGGTTCGGTTCTACGATCCGAAGCTGGACGCTTGGCAATCCACCTGGATCTCCCCCGTCCAGGAACTCGTCCAGACGTTCATCGGCCGAAAGATCGGGGATGAAATCGTCCTGGAGAGCAAGACGCGTGACGGGTATCCCGAAAAATGGATCTTCTCCGAGATCACGAAGAACTCGTTCCGGTGGCATGCCGAGGAGACCCACGACAACGGCAAGACGTGGATTCTCACCGAAGAAATGCGAGTTCGAAGGAAAATCAGCGCACGGCCGGGCCCGGGTCAGGATCGCATTTCGTAGGATTCTCGCCGGGTGGGCTCTTCGATTTTTTCGGCCATCGTTCCCTGGTTTGCAAGTCCACGTGGATGGAATTCCCTGAGATGCCCTGACTCGCATTTCATCTCCGTCAAAGGGGGAGACGAGTTGGCTCGCCCAGCCTCACGCCTTTTCCGCCGCGGCCGCCGCCTGGAAGTTCTTGACGATGTGATTCAGTTCCTCGTCGAACTTCTCGAGCGGATACCGCCGACCGTGGAGGTAGTTGCTGAAGTATCCTACGAGCGACGTCGTGTACGCCGTCTCCTGGAGTTCCGTCTCCGTCGCGCCGAACAGTTCCGCCGCGGCCGTGTGGAATTTCGTGCAGTACGGGCACTTGACCGCCCCGGCTGCCGCCAACGCGATCAGGTGTTTGTACTTCAGCGGGATGTTCGTCTCGCTGAGCTCGAACTTCTTGAACAGCTCCCAGCCTCCGCTCAAGGCGAGCTCGTCCCATTTGAAGTCCTCGAAGAAGCCCGGGACGAATCCGAACGTCCCCTTGATGTCTTCCAGCGTCTTCTGCTTCGTCATGATGTCACCTCCTCCCGCAGCAATGCAGGATTCGGGAACTTCTAACGCGCCCCCCTCGGCGCGAACTCGATGTGATGAACCTCCTTGATCGATCGACGAGCTGCGGCTCCGATGCGTTTACCCCTCGGTTCTACGCGTCCACCGGAGAGCGGCGCGCGCTTTTTCCCGGTTACTTCGTGGCTTCGATGACCATCTTGATGTTTTCCAACATCCGATCGGCGGATTTCTCGTTCATCCGCTCGAACAGCAGCTTGTTCGCGATCTTCCCGAATGGCCCCGGTCGGACTTCGTAGTTGACGTCCAAGGTCGCGAGCGTCTTGTCGCCTTTCGGCTCCAGCGTAATGCCCATCGAGCCCGACATCCTCCCTTCGTACCGCGCGGCCAGCCGCTTGGGTTTCGCGTACTCACTGTACGTGAAGGTCTCGGGGAACTCCATCCCCATCATCGAGTAGACGACGTCGAACGAGTCGCCCAATCGCTTCTCGCTCCGGCGGATGTTGCTGACCTTCGTGACGTTCGGGACGTAGACCGGAAAATTCTCCGGGTTGTCTAACATCTCGAATACTTTCTCCACCGGCGCGCCCACCTCTACCGACTTCGTGATGTTTGGCATTGATGTTCCTCCACGTGATCCCGCAGCGTCGCGAAAAGTCGGCGTCTCCCTATTCGGGATCTCACCCGTATCAGGAGGGAGGTATATTCAGGTTTCCTGTCCTCGC
>VBLR01000178.1 GCA_005878665.1 Methanobacteriota archaeon
GATGATGCTTCTCATGTTCAGTCCTTCCTGCGGCATACGCCGCGGTTCGGACAGGGGGGCACCGACGCTCATAAACGTGTCGCGGTTAATATTCGAACTTGAGAATTACCCCGGCTTGACGGGCTGGGATCAGTCATTGGATCGTTCCCGGGGGTGGAGGCGACCGCGCTCGGTCTACTCGACGTCCTGCGCACGAGGATGAGCCTCGGACATGCTCTCGCTCACGGCCGAACATCGAACGATTGCCGTATACGATGAGAGCAAGAAAATTGGGGAGAGGGCCGAGAGGCCCTCGTGGGTGTCTATTGTAGGGCGTGCGTGAAGACAACGGAGTTGCCGCTCACGATCTTGACCTGGTATCCGTTGGGGTACGACACCGTGCTGAGACGGAGGACGTCACCCGCGGATACGGTCGACGGCGTGGTCGGGGAGAAGTACATCGCATGGTACCCCGCCGTGCCGCCCCCCGCGATCGTCGAGAACGCGACGTTCGTCGCTCCTGTTACCGGTGCGCCATTCGAGTCCGTGATGGTGATGAATACCGCACTCGTGGCCGCGCTCTGCGGGATCGACGTGAACGTCAGGGTCCAGTTGGTCTGGCTCTGCGACTTACCGATGTTCACACCCCAGGCCGTCGGCGTCCCGCCAGGCCCCGAGATGAGTCCCGAGACCATGACGTAGAGCACCGCGGCCAGCACCACCGTGATCGCGACCATCAAGATCGTCGCGAGATGACGGGCGACACTGCCTGCTCATCCTTGCGGATGATGCTTCTCATAGTTATGTCCTTCCTGCGGCATTCGCCGCATCCTCTGCACGGGGGACGGGACACTCTTAAACGTGTCGCGGTTAATATTCGAAATTGAGAACGAGTGGAAAAGAGGCTCCGCCGCGGGGAAGAAAGCGCCGTTCCGGGGCATCCCACGCCGGTGACGTTGGCGCGTCATGAACTCAAGCCCCGAGTTCCACGGCCTCGTCGGACACGAGCACGAGCATGTTCCGGATTTCGTCCGTTTCGTATTCCTGCATCGAGATGATGACCGTGTAGGCACCGCGGGCGCGCAGGTTGTTCACGAGGATGTGAAGGAACTCGCTCAGGATCTTCGTGTTGTTATGGATGGCGAGGCTGTTGATCGAGTCGAGCACGACAAGGGCGCTGCGTTCCGGATTCTTGCGCAGGAGGAACTCGACCTTCAGCATGATGTTCTCGAGCATCGTCGGACTCTCGACGGCGATCGAGTGCGGATGGCGCTTCGCCTGGGACATCATGATCTGGCTGATGCAGTCCACGAACCAGATGTGCTCCACCGGGATTTCGAGGGCCTCCATCGCGTTCAGGATGCTCTGGCTCGGGATCGTCGACGTCACGTAGACGACCTCGAGGTCTTTCTTCGTCGCGAACCGGTCGATCAAGCCCTGGATCGCGTCGAAATATTGATCCGCCTTCAGGTGAAGCGCGACGGCCGACGCGACCGACAGGGCGGAGAGCTTCTCCGAGACCTCCGCCGGGACGCTCTGCTCAGCCACCGCCGGCCACGCTCCCGCCTTTCAGCAACGGCACCAGCAACACGCCGGACGTCGTGAGGTCGAGCACGTACTTCGCGCGGCTGTGGGTCGTGCCTCGCATCTTCACGACCTGCAGCGTCCGGAGGAGATCGCCGCGACGCTCGAGGTTGCCCGTGACGATCACGCCGTCCGCGAGCGCCTCCTCGACCCCCCATCGGGAATAGCCTTCCTCGGTCGACCGGATTTCCGAGACGAGGAGGGAGGTGCACCCCTTCTCGCTCAGGACGGTCCCGAGTCGGAGCAGGAAATCCCGGATCCGCTCCTGGTCCTTGATCCGGTAGCACACGGACGTGACGGAATCGAGGACGAGCCGTTGGATCTTCTGCTCCTCGACGATCGAGGCGATCCGGCTGGCGAGGAGCCTCGCCTCCTTGAAGTCCATGTCCTCCTTGTCGATGCCGAGCTCCTCGTAGATCTTCGGCAGGTCGACGAACTGGAGCTTCCCCTGCTTCGTCAGCCGCTCGTCGAAGAAGTCGAACGGGATCACGTTCTCCAGGAGCTTGTCGGTCGGCTCCGTGACGCTTAGGTAAAGGCTGTTCTCGCCGTCCAGCGCACCGCGGATCAGGAACTCGATGCAGATCGAGGTCTTGCCCGTCCCGACGGAGCCGGACACCAGGACCGTGTTCCCCCGCGGGATACCGCCGTTCAGGATGTGATCGATCGCGTCGATGCCGGTGACGCATCGCTCACGCTCGCTGTCGTCGCGCTCCTTTGCGGGCATCGACTCACTGAATCAACCTGGGGCGCGCTATATGAGATGAACGCGCTGAGTATCAGATCTGAAAGTAGAGCGGAGCGATGGCGCCGATGCCCCTCGCGAGTTACCCTTGCATAAGGGTAACTCCTGCAGCGCTCCTCCAACCGGGCCTGATTGCTGAGCTCTCGCGGCTTTGGCATCCGCGGACCAGCAGGGGGACAACGTTTTTATCGACACGGCGAGGTAAGTCCGCTCGATGGAGCCCGTGCTGCAGGTCGCCCTCGACCACATGCACCTCAAGCGCGCCCTTCTCGCGGCGAAGGAAGCCGTCGAAGGCGGGGCGGACTGGCTCGAAGCGGGGACGCCGCTGGTCAAGTCCGAAGGCATCGAGGTCGTCCGGCAACTCAAGAAGTCGTTTCCCGGGAAGACGATCGTCGCGGACCTCAAGACGATGGATACGGGCGCGTTCGAGGTCGAGATTGCCGCGAAGGCGGGTGCCGACGTGATCACCGTCATGGGAGTCACGGACGACGCGACGATCCTCGAGGCCGTGCGCGCGGCCCGCCGGTACGGCTCGAAGATCATGGTCGATCTGATGCGCGTGGCCGACAAACCGGCGCGGGCGAAGGAACTCGAGAAGCTCGGGGTGGATTACCTCAACATGCACGTGTCGATTGACGAGCAGATGATCGCTCATACGCCGCTCCAGGAGCTGAAGGCCGTGGCCGCAGCGACCTCTCTCCCCGTCGCGGTCGCGGGCGGGCTGAACTCGGAGACGGTGGGAGAGGCGCTGAAGGCGGGCGCCTCGATCGTGATCGTCGGCGGCGCCATCATCAAGGCGGAGAACGTCGCCGAGGCGACCCGTACAATCAAGAAGGCGATCCACGGGAGGAAATCGATCCCGACCGGCCTCTATAAGAAGTACACCGATGCGGACGTGGGCGATGCGTTCCGCAAGGTCTCCACGCCGAACCTCGCGGACGCGATGCAGAAGCGGGGCGTCATGACCGGCCTCGTACCGCGAATCAGGCACGGCACGAAACTCGTCGGTCGGGCGTTGACCGTCAAGACGGCGGACGGCGACTGGGCGAAACCCGTCGAGGCGATCGACCGCGCGAAGCCATCGTGATCGATGTCGGCGGCGGGCCGACCGCGGTGTGGGGCGAGCTCGCCTCGAACTCGTGCCTCGTGAAGGGCGTGGCCGGCGTCGTAATCGACGGCGCGGTACGGGACCTCGACACGATCCTCGAGCTGAACTTCCCGTGCTTCAGTCGGCATGTGGCCCCGCACGCCGGCGAACCGAAAGGCCTCGGGGAGATCGGGAGCGAAATCGAGTGCGGCGGGCAGAAGGTCCACACCGGCGACTGGATCGTCGGGGATGAGTCCGGGTTGATCGTCGTGGCCCGCGAGGAGGCGGTCGAGATGGCGAACCGCGCCCTCGACGTGCTCGAGCGGGAGAATCGCATTCGCGAGGAGATCAAGCGCGGCGGCACCCTCAGCTCCGTCCTCGAGCTCGAGAAGTGGGAACAGATTCGGTGAGGGCCGTGGACCGGAGTCGAGTGCAGGCGCTCCTCCAGGACCTGAAGGCGGGAAAGGTCACCGTGGGGCAGGCGATGGAGGCCCTCCGCGATCTGCCGTACCAGGACCTCGGGTTCGCGAAGCTCGACTCCCATCGCGACCTGCGACGCGGATATCCCGAGGTGATCCTGTGCCTCGGCAAGACTCCGCAGCAGATTGTCGAGATTGCGGTGCGGATGAACGAGTCCCACGACCTCGTGCTGGCGACGCGCGCCTCCCGCTCGATCTATCAGCGGCTCCGGAAGGCGTTGGACGGGAAGCGCGTCACGTACCACGAGCGAGCCGCCATCGTTTCGATGGGGACGCCGCCCGAGGGGAAGCGCGGCCCGATCCTCGTCGTCACCGCGGGGACCTCGGACATCCCGGTCGCGGAGGAAGCCGGCGTCACCGCGGAACTGATGGGGTGCAAGGTGACGCGCCTGTACGACGTCGGCGTGGCCGGGGTGCACCGGGTCCTCGATCGGCGCGAGCTCTTGCAGAAGGCGAAGGTGATCGTCGTCGTCGCGGGCATGGAAGGGGCCCTGCCGAGCGTCGTGGCGGGCCTTGTGGATGTGCCCGTCATCGCCGTGCCCACGTCCGTGGGATACGGCGCGAGTTTCGACGGGATGGCGGCCCTCTTGGGGATGATGAATGCCTGTGCTCCGGGAGTCGCGGTGGTCAACATCGACAACGGATTCGGCGCCGGATACCTCGCGAGCCAGATGACTCGGTGAGCCCGCATCCGATTCAGATTGCCGTGATTCCGAGGTATACTCCGCTCAGATAGAGCGCCAGGGCCACGACCAGGATGCCGGCGTAGACGGCCTTGTTCCACGCCCACACCTTCGAGCCGTCGAAGGGCAGGATCGGAATCATGTTGAAACCCGCGAGGATGACGTTCAG
>VBLR01000085.1 GCA_005878665.1 Methanobacteriota archaeon
CCTTCTCGTCCTCGGTCACCAGGTTAATGAACGCGTCCTCCAGCGTGGTCTCCGAGATGTAGATCGACGACACCGTCAGGCTGAGTCGGTCCGCAAGGCGGTAGATCTCGGGGATCACAGCCTCCGGCCGCGTCGTCGTCACCCGATAGGCGCCGGAGCCTTCATCCCGGCCGAACCGGCTCACGGACGCGGAGGAGGACAGGGCGGAGGCCATCTCCGACGAGGTCCCTTGAAGGAGCTTGAACTCGACCGCCTTCGCGCTCCCGAAGCGCCGCTTCAGGTTTTCCGGCGTGTCGATTTGCACGATCCGGCCTTGGTTAATCACGGCAATCCGGTTGCAGAGGTACTCGGCCTCTTCCAGGATGTGGGTCGTGAAGAAGATCGTGAGACCCTGTCGCACGCGTTCCTTCAGGTAGTCCAGCACGCTCCGACGGACGATCGGATCCAACCCCACCGTCGGCTCGTCGAGGAACAGGAGATCCATGTCGTGGATGAACTCGCGGGCGACCTGGAGCCTGCGACGCTGGCCCGCGGACAGGTCAACCGTGGGCATCTTTCGGAACTCCTCCATCTCGAAATGGCCGATGAGCTCGTCGATCCGCCGACGGCGCTCGGCCTTCGGGACGTTCCAGATGAGACCGTAAATGTCCATGCTGGTCTCGACGTTCAGCCCCTGATCGAAGCTGTCCTGTTGCTGGACGACACCGATCTGCGCCCGAATCTTGCGACCTTCGGTCTTCAGGTCATGTCCGAGCACGGTCGCGCGGCCCGAGGTCGGGGGGAGGAGGGTCGTGAGCATCTTGATCGTCGTGGTCTTCCCGGCGCCGTTTGGACCGAGGAATCCGAACACCTCGGAGCGGGCGATGTCGAACGAGACGCGATCGACCGCGACCTTGTCGCCGAAGTGCCGCGACAATTCATCGACGCGGACGACCTGCTCACGGACCATGACCGATGAACCTCGCTCGTTTGACTCCAGAAACTCAGGTGTCCCCGCTACCGGGACTCAGGCACCCAGGCGGGCGCCTACTCCTTCCGTGCCTCTTTAGCCTTCGGGCGCAGCTCCCGGCTCCCGCACTTGCGACAACGGGTCGCGCGCATCGCGTTCCGAGCGTAGCACTGCATGCAGATCATCTTGAAGAGTCGGCGTCGCTCGGCCTCGGGAAAGCGGGCCATTGCCGCGGCGAACCGGCGGCGGCTTATGAAGGCTTCGCCAGTGGCACGTTAGTGCCGGGCAAGCGCAGCTTCGCGATTTCGGTTGCTAGACGGAGGAACGCATCCTCCACGTTCTGCCCGCTTTTCGCGGACGTCAGGAGATACGTGCAGCCGAAGGTACTCGCCATCTCCGCGAGCTCGGCGACGCCGAACTGCGCCTCCGCGGTAAGATCGGCCTTGTTCGCGACGAGCACCACGGGGACCTTGCCCGCGACGCCCTCCACGGCTTCGATCCATCCCGTCAGGACCGGCAACGTGTTGCGTCGCGTCAAGTCAGCCACCGCGAGAATTCCCTGTGCGCCGTTGAAAAACGAGTCGCCCAGCAGTTGTCGAAACCCGACATGCCCGATGATGTCCCATATCGCCATGTGGATGTCGACCTGTGCGTGCCGCTCCGGTACCTCGACCCGCATCGTCTTCTTTTCCACCTTCGCCCCCAGGGTCCGGATGTACTTGTCGTCGAACTGGTCGAGGACGTACCGCCGAATGAGAGACGATTTCCCGACGCCACGTTCCCCAACGAGGCAGATTTTCGATTTGAGCAGATAGGGTTCGGTCATCGTGGTCTTCCGGACGGCAGTCCCGAGCTTCTGTCCTTCGGGACTTAATCCTTCCTGACTCGTTCTCCGAATTGAGTCCGATAGCGGATCCTTACGGTGCGTTCACCGGTTCCGTCATTGGGAGCCCGGATCCCGAGCGTCGTCAGCGCGTCCGAATTTGAGGTCGCGGGGCCCGAGCGAGAAAGCGGGACCCGGCCCGCGCAATTTGGCAGCCGAGGCAGCCAGGATGAAACCCGCGCTCAAGCGACCCGGATGCGTACCGCGCGTAGGATTCCGGGCGGAACGGCGGCTTGCCGAGGCGCACGTTGACGGCGTCGTGGAGCCCTTGCATCCAGACCGTCATCTCGGGTCGGCACCGGGCGCACGGCCAGCCGTCGGCCATGCGATGGAGCGACTTCCAGAGACTCCGCCCGAAGCGGATCTTGATAGCCAGCGCTACCGACCGCTTGCCGAATGCGGCACCCGGTGCGACGGTACGAACGGATTCGCTGGCATTCGCCGTGCTCTTCCTCTCCCGCAACGCGGCCGATATCCCATCATTCTTGATAAGGAAACCGACGTGCCCTTTCGTTCATCGCGAAAAAGGACCACTCACGGCTACGGAAACCCCGCTCAAGTAGGTTGGACAACAACTGTTTTTGCGACCGTCGCGATTCGAGAGGTGTGAAGAAACGGAAGGAGCGGCCTCCTAAGGATTCTCGACCCAAGGAGAAGCGCTTCCGCCATGGCGGGCGAAAGGGCCGGCGATCCCCGCGCGAGCGCAACCGCTCGCGTTGAACCGCTCCACGAGTGCATCGCCCGACGGCGGCTCCCGGCCACCACGGCATCTTCATTCGCAGCGAAAACGCCAAATGAATCCTCGGAGTACCGGCCTCGAAACCGATGGAGAAGACCGAGATTCCGAAAGGAGGTGCGCACGTCGAGCCCGGAGAACACCTCTCGGCCTCGACCCTGTTGACGGGGGAATCTTTCTGGGACGAGGCGACGTTCCATGAGGAACTCGAGCGGTTCTACTTTCGCAGCTGGCTGAACGTCGGTCGCTCGGACCAAATCCCGAACCCGGGAGATTTTTTCGTGCGGGAAATCGGGAACGAGTCGCTTCTATTCATTCGGGGGGAAGACCGCGAGATCCGCGGATTCTACAACGTGTGCCGGCACCGAGGGACGCGAATCGTCGGCGTGGCCGAGGGCCAAAAGCTCGGATCCCTCGTCTGTCCGTACCATGCATGGACCTATTCAGTTGAAGGAAAGCTCGTCGGCGCTCCCCATACGGAGCCACTTGTCGATTTCCGGAGAGAGGATTACGGCCTTCACTCATTCCGGACCGGCACATGGGGCGGATTCGTCTGGGCGAACCTGGACGATCTGGCATCCGACCTCCCCGAAGAAATGGGGGAGTTCTTCTCCCGGTTCCGGAGGTTCGCGTTCGAGGATCTCCGCCTCGGGGCCCGAAAGACCTACGAGGTCGAGGCAAACTGGAAAATCCTCGGGGAGAACTATTCCGAGTGCTACCACTGCGCCCCGATCCACCCGGACCTGAACCGGATCACGCATTACACGTCCGGGGCCTACACAGCGTATCTTACGCGGGAACCGCGAGCCCCCAATTTCAACGGCGGCTTCATGGAGTTCTCGAAGGACTACACCTCGATGGTTTGGTCCGGCTACACGAAGCGACCGCCGCTCAAGGGGATGACGGAGGAAGACCGGCACCGTGTCGACTACTACTTTGTCATCCCGCACATGTTCTTCAGCCTTCACCCGGACTATCTCATGGTCCATCGACTCTGGCCCCGAAGCCCGACTCACACGACCATCGAATGCGATTGGTACTTCGACGCGGACGTGATGAAGCAGCCAGACTTCGACCCCAGCGACGCAGTGGACCTCTGGGATCTGATCAATCGCCAGGATTGGTCCGTCTGTGAACGAACGCAGAAAGGCACCCACTCGCGGGCTTGGAAAGGAGGTCGATTCAGCGCTCAGGAGTCACAAGTCCACGATTTCGAGAGGTATGTCGCGAAACGGATGAGGGAGCGCATCGACGCGAAGCGCGCGCCGCGCCGCCAGCGCCGGACTCGTGGACGTCAAGGAAGCCGCCATCGACCCGGGTGAATTCGATTTTCTCGGGGATCGCCGGTCTTCCCGCGAGTTTATGTGTTCCGCAGGATTCGGTCTCTCTTGGAGCAACGCGGGCGGCTGCGATGACCTTCGACTACGACTTCAGGATGCAGATCGGTACGCCGAGGCCGGTCGTTTTTGAGCGATTGCTTCGGATTGAGCACCTCTCGCGGTGGTTCTGCGGTTGGTGCCGGATTGACCCGAAAGTCGGCGGCGCGTTCAAGTTTGGCGGGGAAACCTGCATCATCCCGCCCGAGGGGCGATCGTGGGACACGACGATCGGGGAAGGCGAAGTCCTGAGGCGGTTTGCCTTCACATGGCCGATCCGAGCGTCGAAGACGCGCGTGTCGTACGAGCTCGAAGACGCACCGAGCGACACGGCTCTGCTCCGGGTGCAGCATCTGGGTGTCCCGTTCCAAGACACGACGTGTGGGAGCGTCCAAGACGCGTGGCGAATGTGCCTTGGAAACCTCAAGTCAATCGCGGAGGGTCGGACCGACAGCGTCCGGCCGGACCACTCCCCGGTGACCGGCACCGAGCTGCGCCTGACGGTCCTGATCGAAGCGAAGCCGTCGAAGGTGTTCGGCGCGTTCGCCGATCCTGCCCAGCTCGACAACTGGTCCACGGGCGGTCTGCCTCGCGGCACCGCAACGGTGGAACCGCGGCCGGGCGGGACCTATTCATTCGGCTGGGAGGCTGGGCCCATCCAGGTGACAGAGTGGAAGACCGATCAGGACATCGTGCTCCGTTGGTCCCGGCGTGCATCCAGTTTCGTCATCAAGTTCGACTTCGAGGAGAAGGCGAGCGGCACTGCGATCTATTTCTCCCTGGCGGGGTTCGCCGCGGAAGACGCAGAGGACATCGTGCGTCAGCGTGGGCGATGGTCGGAACTCTTCGTTTGCCTGAAGAACTTCCTCGAGAGCGGGAGTTCCGGATTCCTGAATTCGTACGAGGACCAGGTGCGCAAGGCCTGACTCATGCGGACCGCAGTTCGGACCAGTCCTCGAGGACCGCCATCGCGGCGTTGTGGCCGGCCGCTCCCATCACCCCGCCGCCCGGATGCGCCCCAGCTCCGCACAGGTACAGCCCTCGGACCGGGGTGCGATACGACGACCATCCCGGGACCGGGCGGAACGAGAACATCTGGTACGGCAAGATGGCGCCGTGGAACACGTCGCCCCGCGTGAGGCCATACTCCTGTTCCATCGTGAGGGGAGAGCGCCAGTGCATCGCCACGACCGCTCGGCGGATGTTCGGCGCGTACTGCTCGAGAAGCTCGACGATCCGGTCCGCAAACACCCTCGCTTCGGTGTCCCAAGATCCGCTCGCGAGATCGAATGGCGCGAACTTCGCGGAGACCGTCAGGCTATGCATCCCGGGCGGTGCGACCGTCGGGTCGTTGGCCGACTCGATCACGAGTTCCAGAAACGGTTCTCGCGACGGGTGGCCCCGTTTCGCGTCGTCGTAGGCCCGCTCGAGGTAGTCCATCGAGGGCGCCAGGTCGATGATCGTCTTGTGGTGCGGCTGAGCCGTCTTGCCGGGAACGGCACGGAAGTCCGGGAGCTCGCGGAGCGCAAGATTCAGCTTGAACGAAGAGGATTCGAAACGAATCCGCGAAATCGCGCGGACGAACTCCACGGGCAGGTCCTCCGAGCGCAGGAGGCGGAGGAAGGTCCGTTTCGGATCCGCGTTGCTGAGGACCGCGCGCGCGTCCACTTGCGTCCCGTCGGCCAACAGGACCCCGACCGTTCGTCCGTCCCGCGTGAGGATTCGTGCGACGTCGGCATTCGTCCGAATCTGGGCCCCGTAGTGGCGGGCGGCTCGCGCGATCGCCTCGGAAATCCCTCCCATCCCGCCGCGAGACCAACCCCACACTCCGTTCACGCCGCCGATGTTCCCGAGGGTATGGTGGCCCAACACGAATGCAGTCCCGGGGGTCCGAGGCCCCGCCATCGTCCCCGCAACCGCGCTCGTGGCGAGAGATGCCTTCACCTCGTCGGACTCGAAGAACTCGTCGAGCATGTCCGCGATCGACGTGAAGATGATCCGTCGAAGGAAGTCTTCCGCCTCCGGTGTGCGGACGAACGATACGAGGTCCGCGAGCGACACGGGCGGCGCGAGCAACGTCGGCTCGACCAGTTCCGCGAACCCGTCCCAAAAACGCGAGTACCGGGGCCATGCCGCGGCATCTTTCTTCGAGAACTTCGCCATCTCCTTCCGATTCCAATCTTCTTCGTTCCGATAGAGCAAGAAACGCCCGTCCGGGAAGGGCTGGAAGAGGGAAGGATCATAGGCGTGCTCCTCGAGGCCGAACAATGAGAGGTCGAGGTCGGCCTTGATTTCGGGCCGCAAGAGGCCGCATGTGTAGGCGAGCGTCGAGGCGCGGAACCCGGGGTGAATTTCCTCCGTGACGCACGCACCGCCCACGATGGAGCGACGTTCAAGGACCAGGACCCGGAGGCCCGCCTTCGCGAGATACGCGGCGGCGACGAGTCCGTTGTGACCGCCCCCGACGATGACCGCGTCCATCGACGCCATTGGCGCCGACCGTAACCGCGGGCTCGATAAAGGGATTGCCGCGAGGTTCAGGCCTTCTTTCTCGCCGGTTCGAAGAACGGTCTCTCCACGACCGTCGCGGGCGCCCGATGCCGTTCCCACTCGATGGCCACTTCGATCTCGATGCGCGTGCCGGGCCGCGAATACGGCGCGGCGACGGTGGCAATCGCGATGTACCGCTTCAAGAGCGGCGACCAGCAACCGCTCGTGGCCCAACCGATCTGGCGGTAGCCCGAGTACAATGGCACCTTCTCGCGCCAAGGCTCGGCGGGCGGCTGGGGGGGAAGCCCCATGTCCCAGTAGAAACGCTCCACCGTTTGCCAGTCAATTTCCAGGCCGACCGTTCGCCGTGACGGACCGCGTCGCTGTTCCTCGAGGAGCGCCTTCCTCCCGATGAACGGACCTTTGCCCCCCGCGATGGTCCAGTCCAGGCTGAGCTCCAACGGCGAATACATTTGCGCGTCGATGATTGCTTTCCGCGAGGGCATATACTCGACCTCCGCCAGAATGAGCCCCGCTTCGATCCGAGCGATGTCGAGCGCGAGCATCCCCGCGGGTGTGATGTCGTGTCCCCGGCCCTTCTCCAGGACGGCGTCCCACAGCGCCTCGGCCCGTTCGCGCTCGACCCAGATCTCGTATCCGAGATCGCCGGTGTATCCGGTCCGGGAGATGTGGACCGGAATCCCATCGAACTTCGTCCGTACGAATCGAAAGTACTTCAGTTTCTGCACCGCGCCATCCGCTCCTTCGAGCAAGATCGCCCGCGACGAAGGGCCTTGGAGGGCTAACGCCCCGATGTCCTCGGAGACGTCTTTCACTTCGACGTCGAGGCCCATCCCGGCGTCTTGAAGCCATTTCAGATTCGGCTCGGCGGACGTCATGCGGAAGGAACCATCCCCGAAGTTCCAGAGTGTGCCGTCGTCGACCGTCTTGCCGCGTTCATCGCACCATGGCGTGTAGTAAATCTGTCCTTTCGCGAGTTTCGATGCATCACGGGTGACGACCTTGTTCACGAGGTGAAGCGCATCCTTCCCGGTGATGAGGTACTTGTAAAGGGGCGATACATCGAGCAATCCCGCGGAGTGGCGAATCGCGTAATACTCCATCTCCGGGACGAGGGAGTACGACGAGGCTGCAAGGTATCCGGCCCATCCTCGCCACTCCCAGCTGTCGCACATCGCCGAGGTTCGCGAATGAAACGGTGAACCGCGTCGCACGATTCCTCCTCCGAGCGGACGCGGACCGCGAATAAACGATATAAACGGTTCCCTCAGCGAGCAATCCAATCTGAGGCCAACGCGCGGAACACAGATGGCCCCTTCTTCGCGGCGGTACTGATATGTCAGCTAGCGATCATGGGACTCCCGGATGGAGGACCTCGAGAGACGACGGTTCAGAGACTTTGTGGCACTCGCGATTCCCGCAATCTGGCTATCGGCAAGCCCCTTTCTTTTGATAGCATTTGGAGCGGATCTTCCGATTGCAGTGGGGGCCGCGGTCTTCGCGGCCACCTTCGTACACGCCGCTTACCTGGCCCGCCCGAGGCCGATGGACCGACGCGTCCTTCGACCCATCATGATCGGATCGCTACTCCTTGCCGCCGCAACGATTGCTCCAAGGCTCATCGCTTTCGTCACGAACGACACGTACCTCGACGTCGGCGTCAGCGTGAGTATCCTAATCGTTACGGTCCTTGTTGTTCGATCACAAGTTCTGAAGGTTATCGGATCGCCGCCTAGGCCCCCGCACGTGGGAGAGTGGCCAATCGTTAGCGGAGGACCACAAGACACGAGAGAATTGGGAGGATCCGCGGGGATCGCCTTCGTGCACACTGTCTATGGGGCTTTCTTGGCGGAGCTCGGACTAAGACTTTCGACCGGCGCGTTGGCGATTCTCGCAGCAGAAGTTCTAGTGCTGGTCATGCTGGTCGTCACATTAGCCTACGTACGGTTTTCGACAGGAATCAACGGACATGCTAGGAACCGGATCGCGGGAGTGGGGAGGAGCCAACTGCTCCTCATCTCGTGGGGTCTGTTTGGATATCTAGCGTTCCTCGTCGCGGTTGGCTCGGCACTTTCGCCGCCAGCGCTTGCGGAATCGACGCTGGGGTTCTTCGCGATCTTGTTCATCCTCGCGGCCGCGTTCCTACGGTCCCGAAGATGGAATCCTCACCATCGTGAGTAGAAGCCATTTGTGCAATCCGTTTGATTCAGTTTGCGGTCTCCGACAAACGATATAACCCCGCGCTCGTTACCCCGCGCGGCCCGCCGCGCCCGCGGAGAATTGCCGACGCGACGCGCCTTGAATGAGGTCGGCATCGTGGCGCGAGCGTATGACGCCATTGTCATCGGAGGGGGCCACAACGGCCTCACGACGGCGGCGTATCTCGCCCAGGCCGGCAAGAAGGTGCTCGTCCTCGAACGCCGGCATGTCCTCGGAGGCGCAGCGGTCACGGAGGAAGTGTACCCGGGATTCAAGTTCACGGTTTGCTCGTACGTGTGCAGCCTCCTCCGCCCGCAGATCATCCGGGATCTCGATCTCCCGTCGCACGGCTTTGAGGTCATCCCGCAAGAATCGAGCTTCATGCCACTGCCCGACGGCCGCTACCTATTCTATCGCGGGGACGAAGAGGACACGTTCCAAGCGGTGGCGAAATTCTCGCGCCGCGACGCGGAGGCCATGCCGCGATTCGGTCGACTCATGGCCCGCATGGCGAAGTTCATCGCACCGACCCTCACGATGACGCCGCCGGATATCGGCTCCCTGAATCCCTCGGAGCTGAGGAAGCTCTTCGCCCTGAACAAACAGGTCCAGACGCTGACGGAGGCCGAGCTGTACACATTCGCGCGGCTCATGACGATGAGCGCGGCGGACTACCTCGATGAATGGTTCGAGACGGACGTGGTGAAGGCGAGCCTCTGTTCGAGCGGGATCATCGGGACCTTGTTGGGGCCGCGTTCGCCCGGCACGGCGTACGTGTTGATGCATCACTACATGGGTGAAATCGACGGCGCGTACCGTTCCTGGGGCTACGTCCGCGGTGGGATGGGGATGGTCAGCGAGGCGATCGCCCGCGCGGCTCGTGGCTTCGGTGCGGAAATCCGAGTGAATGCCGAGGTCCGGCACATCCTCGCCCGCAACGGACGCGCGATCGGCGTGGAGCTGTCGACGGGCGAGAAGCTGTACGCGAAGGTGATTGCATCGGGGGCCGACCCGAAGCGGACGTTCCTCAAGATGATTGACAAGTCCGACCTTCCCGCGGATTTCGTCCGAGGGATCGAGAACTTCAAGATCGAGGGATCGTCGGGCAAGGTCAACCTGGCGCTCAAGGAGGCCCCGAGCTTCTCGTGCCTCCCAGGAAACGGGGTCCACCTTCAGGGGGCAATCTCGCTCGGCCCCAGCGTGGATTACATCGAGAAAGCGTACGACGACGCGAAGTACGGAGACTATTCGCACCGACCGTATGTCGATATGTGCGTCCCGTCCACGCTCGACCCGACCCTCGCGCCTCCGGGCAAACACATCATGTCGTGCTTCATCCAGTACGCGCCGTACACGCTGCGTAAGGGGACTTGGGAGGAGCGGCGCGAGGAATTCGGAGAGACGGTC
>VBLR01000086.1 GCA_005878665.1 Methanobacteriota archaeon
GTCCTCCAGCAGATTCCCTACGGGGCGTACATCGTCGGTACGCAGACCGAGGATCAGAAGGACTGGCTCATGTTCGGGACGTGGCTGATGCAGACCTCGTTCAAGCCCCCGCTCGTCGCGTTCGCGTTCCGCAAAGATAGCCGGACCCTGGCGAACGTCCGCCGATCGAAGTCGTTCGCAGTCTCATTCCTCCGAGAGGGGTCGCAGGACCTCGCCGAACTCGTGCTCGATGGGGCGTTCGAAAAGGTGAAGACGGATCGGACTGCGTCTGGGCTGCCGGTGCTCGCGGATGGCGCGGGCTGGATCGAATGTCGCGTCGTGGACCAGATTCCGCAGGGCGATCATCCCGTCGTCCTCGCCGAGGTCGTCGATGTCGGCCAGGGAAAGGGGAAGCCGATCTTCCTGGAATCGCTCGGCTGGCACTACGGCGGCTGAACGGGGTCTTAGGCGACGGTCTCGCCGCGGAGCAGGAAGCGGCTCATCAACAGGTAGGCGACGAAGGACACGAGCATCAGGACGACGGAATACGCCGACGCGAGTTCGAGGGAGCCGGCCTCGGCCTGCGTGAAGATGGCGATGGGGGCGGTCTTCAGGACCGCCGACACGACGATGATCGTAGCGCCGAACTCCGCGATGCTCCGAGACAGGACGAGGACCGATCCGGCGACGAGACCGGGCTTGAGCTGGGGCAGGGTGATCGTCAGGAAAACATGCAGGCGGTTCGCCCCCAGACTCCGGGCCGCGCTCTCGAGATGGGTATCCAGCTTGACGAGCACCGCGGCCATCGAGCGGACCATGTAGGGAAACGTCTCGATCATGTGAGCGAAGACGAGGATCCACAAGGTCCACGTGAGCGAAAGGGGGTTCCCGAACAGGAACTGCGTAATGGCCCCGAACGGACCGAAGGGCCCGTAGAACGAGAGGAGGGAGAGGCCGACCACGACGCTCGGGACCGCGATCGTGATGTTGCTGAGCGTGTCGAGCGTCTTGGCGCCGAAGACCTTCGCGCGGACCGTCGAATAGGCGATGATCGTGCCGAACATCAACTGGAAGACGACGACGATGACCGCGATCTCGAAGCTTCGGATGAGCGGTCCGTAGAGGCCCGGCTGGGAGAACAGTTGGCCGTACCATTTCAGGGTGAAGGTCCCCGTCCCGCTCAGGACGGACGAGGTGAAGCTGAAGGCGAAGACCGTCGCCAGCGGACCGAGGACGAAGAGGCCGAACAGGAACCAGACGAGGACGGTCCATAGAGTTCTCTCGAACGTCGGCCGTCGGAAGGGCCACTTCGCCACGGGACTATCCCCTCCGCTCGAAAATCCGGTCATCCCCCGACGACGTACTTCGCCAGATTCGACTCCAAGATGGGCCACTGGGACCAGTCGTAGTTGAGGATGACCACCCCGGGCGCCGGGAGCGGAATGCCCCCTGCTGGATCGGGGAATCCCGGAAGCACCGCGCGGAAGTAGAACCGGCTGATGTTCGATTGAACCTCATCGCGGAACAGGAAATTGATGAAGTCCAAAGCCCGCGGATTCGAATGACCTTTGACGAGGCCGGCCGAGAAGATGACGGGCACCAAGAACCGTTGCCCGCCGAGGATCGGGAGATTGAAGGCGACGCGCGCCCCCTGGTTCAGATAGAACAAGGTGACGCCTTCGTAGCCCAACGTCACATCGAACGCTCGGTCGGCGACCCCCAAGATGTTCGAACGCGCGTTCACGGGCTGCACCACGGTATGCGCGAGGGCTCGGGCGCCCGCGGCGGCGGAGACGTTTTCGAAGAAGAGGACCGCGTAGATTCCGTTGTTGCTGAGCAGCGGGTGCGGGAACCCGAACGATGTGTTAATGAATGCAAGATCCGGGGCGGCACCGAGGGTTGGGCTGTAGACCTCGAGGAGCGGGCTCCAGGCGAACGCGTACCATAGGTGACCCCCGGTCACGTTGCGGCTCTGGAAGTTCGGAGGCACGGACGCGCTCCGCGTAATCTGGAACGGAAGGAAGTACCCGGCGGCGAAGCCCTTCTCCACGAAGAGGGGAGATGCGTGCAGGAAGACGTCGGCCTCGGGATGCCCTCCGGACATCTGCAGACGGTTGTACTGCTCGCCCGCGCTCACGTACACGAGGGTGACGTCCAAACCGGTCTCGGACCGGAACCGAGGGACGACGAGCGACTCGAGCAGACTTTGCAGGGCGGGCGTCGCATACACGACGAGGGCCCCTTGCTGGACCTTGTACAGATCCGTCAAGGAAAGCGCGAGGCCTACCGACAACACGAGGGCGACGATCGAGAAGGCCCTATTTCGCATCGCCGTGCCACACCTCGATCCGCTCGGCCTCGGCCCCCTTCTTCACCATGACGTGGACTTTCTCTCCCCCGCGCACGTCTGGGATGTGCACGGAGATCTGCGCGCCTCCGTCGAGCACGATGTACGGGGACCCGTCGGGCGCCATCTGGACGGTCGCCTCGGCGAAGAGGACCATTTTCATGAAGTCCTGGACGAACGGGTCCGGGTTCGTCATCATGCTTTCCGGGGTGCCGGACGCCACGACGCGTCCCTCGTTCAACACGATCAGCCGACGGGCGAACATGAACGCTTCCTCCTGGTCGTGTGTGATGAACAGCGTCGTGACTTTCTGCTGTCGAATGATCGAACGGACTTCCTGGACCACCTGGGTTCGCATCGTCGCGTCGAGCGAGCCGAACGCCTCGTCGAGGAGGAGGATCTTGGGACCCACACACAAGGCCCGCGCGAGCGCGACCCGCTGCCGCTCGCCGCCCGAGAGTTCCCGCGGCAACCGATTCTCCTTTCCTTGCAGGTGGACGAGGTCGAGCATCTCCGCAATTCGGCCCCGCGCGACCCCGGTCGGAACCCTCCGTGCCCGCAATCCATACCCGACGTTGTCGGCGACGGAGAGGTGGGGAAAGAGCGCGAAACTCTGGTAGACGACCCCGATGCCTCGGCGCTCCGTCGGCAGCTGACCGACCTCCTGCCCATCGATGAGGATCTTCCCTGCCTCGGGCGTGAGTTCGCCGAGGATGCATCGGAACAGGGTGGTCTTCCCGCCGCCCGACGGACCCAAGATCGCGGCCAATTCGCCGTCTTGCAGTCCGAAAGATACGTCCTTCAGAACCCCGTGGCCGTCGATGGACTTCTTGAGCCCTCGGACCTCGAGGGTCGGCATGCGAACGGCAGAAAGGGCTCGGGGTAGAAATACGTGCGGAATCCGCGTCGGGTGTGCGGTGCGCGGGCGCTGTTTTCCATCGATCCATCGACCCGGCTGAGGTCATGGTTTTTGAACCCGCAGGCGGTTGCCTCTCCGGGCAGGCATGAGCTATTCGGAGGCCCAGGCCGCGCGCGTCCGTCACGCGCTCGCAGGCCGCAAGGGGATCGCCGAGAAAGAAATGTTCGGTGGGATCGCCTTCCTCCTCGGCGGGAACATGTGCGTCGGCGTCCACGGCGAGGACCTCATCGTGCGAATCGAGCCGTCGACGACCGCGGCGATGTTGAAGGAACCGGGCGCGAAACCGTTCGACCTCTCCGGTCGACCCGCGATGGCGGGTTGGCTCCTGGTCGCGCCGGCGGGATACCGAACCAAGGCCGCGCTCGAGACTTGGGTGGCCCGCGGGGTTGAATTCGCCTCCTCGCTGCCGAAGAAACGGCCGGGCCGGAGGCAGTAATCGCAGTTGCGATTCCGAAACGACTCTTCGGGACAGTATGGTTAATCCGATGGGATGGTCTGATTACCATATATCTTTAAGTATAATATATGGGATATAAGCACGACATGCTTGAAACCATACTGGCGGAGCTCAGGCATGAATTGCTGACTCGGGCTCCGTTGGACGCTCTTCCCCCTCGCGTTTGGCGACGCACCGGGGCGCTCAATACCTGGGGAACGAACGCGATTGAAGGGAATACACTCAGCCGCAAAGATGTCGAACGGATCCTCCTGGAAGGACGCAGCGTACCCAATCGTCCGCTCCCGGATGTCCTCGAGACGATCCAGCACGAGCAGGCCTTTGAGAGCCTCCTCCCGCGACGTCCCAATCCCATCCGTCTCTCGTCGGTGTTAGACCTCCACGAAACGGTATTCCGAGGTATCAAACCGGATGCGGGTCAATGGAGGCGCGTGAACGTCCGGATTGCGGGCGTCCGGCATGTTCCTCCTCGGATGGAGAAAGTCCTCGCCCTCATGAGCGCCTGGGAGGAGTCGTATGCCAAGCAGGACATGGAAGGCGCCGGAGCGTTTCCTCTCGGAGCGAGGATGCACTTCGAGTTCGAGTCGATCCACCCGTTCACCGATGGGAACGGGCGCGTCGGTCGCCTGCTGTTGAATCTTCACTTCCTGAAACACAACTGGCCGCCCGTCCACATCTTGCCTCCGGATCGGTCGCGCTATCTGCGGTCGCTGAACGCGGGCCACTCCGGCGACCTCACGGGCCTCGAGGCGTTCCTCCGCACGATGATGGGACGGTCCCTGCTCGACCTACTCAACCAGGTCGGGACCGCCGAGGATGAGTTGAAGCCGTTGAGGAAGATGGCCGCCCGCGGTCCGTATTCCGCCAAGTACCTCGGTCTTCGGGCGGGCCAAGAAAAGCTCCCCGCGATCAAGATCGCGGGAGACTGGAACACGAGCCCGCGCGCCCTCCGCCTGTACCGCGACCAGATTGGCCGCGCGTGAGGCTCTCCGGATCTTGCAGGGTCTCATGATAGGGCCGATGCATGACCGGCGATGGCCGGCCCAAGAACCTTGCTTCCGTCCGTCGTATCGGAAGGCATGCAGGCTCCGGAGAGAAACCCTAAGGACCTCGGTCGGCATGGGGTCCTCGAATCACCTGGAACGGTCGAGAAACAAATGACGACCCAGATGAGCTTCGCGACCCGGGCCCAGGGGCCGCTCCAAGAGGTCACGGAACGCCGGCCGGGCCTCGCCATCGATGCGTATCCGCTGGGCCGGCTCCTTCTCCTGCGGTGCTTCGGAGACGTGGACGGAATCGACGCCGCCTCGGAAATCAACGGCTCCGGCGGCAAAGTCCTTCACATGACGCGGACCGGAGACGAGGTCACGCTGCTGCTCGACGGCTCCGGCCGCGAGGAGGAAATCATCGCGGCACTGGCGGATCAGAGCGCGCACCTCATCCCACCGATTCGTTGGCAACGAGGCGAGGCGCGGGTCACGTTGGTCCTCGAAGACCGGGCGGACCCAGAAGCGCTATTGGAGCAATTCCCGGGTGCCCGCCTCGTTTCGAAGCGACGCCCCTCGCCGACTCGCGGAACTGTGGGCTCCTATTCATCTCCCCTCTTCTTGCCCAAGCTCACCGAGAAGCAGGCGCGGGCGCTCCTCGCCGCGTACGATGCGGGCTACTACGAGTTCCCGAGGAAGGCGACGACGGAACAGGTCAGCGTCTCCCTTGGGATTGCTCGCAGCACCTTCGAGCAGCACCTGAACCGCGCGGAGCATCACGTCGTTCGCGCGATGCTACCGATGGTCCGGATGCGTTCCGGCCGAGAAGGCGGGGAAGCGTTGGAGGTCTATTCGAAGTTCAGTCGCGAACTCGGGCTGTACGTCCAGCTCGAGGTCCTGGGGGATCGCATCGCCGCGGTGAGACTCGCTCGGAAGGCGCCGGCGGAGACCGCCGGATCCGACCACCCGTATCTGGCGCGGATCCTCGAGCACATCCACACGGGAAAAGGGGACCTGCGGGACATCCCGCTCGCGCTCGAGGTCGCGCCGTTCGAGCGAGAGGTCCTCGAATTCTTGCGGACCATCCCCGCGGGAGAAACGATCACGTACGGAGAGATCGCGCGTCGACTCGGGCGACCCGGAGCGAGTCGCGCCGTGGGGACCGCGTGCGCCCGGAACCCGGCGGTCATCGTCATCCCGTGCCATCGGGTCGTCCCGAAGTCCGGGGGACTCGGGAACTACTCATCCGAGGGAGGCCCCGAAACCAAGCGGAGGCTCCTCGAGAGGGAAGGAGCGAGCTTGCCCGTCGAGCCGAGGCCCCATCGGGGGCGCATCGAGCAGCAAGTCGGGCCGAGAAAAGCGGCCCGCTCTCTGCACTGACCTTCCATCTCGCGAAGATCGCGGCCGCGAACCAACCCTCATATCCGGAGACTCAGGTACCCGCGTCCCATGCAGAAAGTGGCCGTTCCCACCGATCTCCCCGCGATCGGACCGTTCTCCTGGGGCGTGAAGCTCGGGGACCTCGTGTTCGTCGCAGGGCAGGGACCTCTCGGTCCGGATGGCAAGGTCATCGAGGGGGACATCCGCCTCCAGACGAGGAAGACGTTGGAGAACTTCCGGAAGGTCGTCGAAGCCGCGGGCTTGAGCCTCGACGACGTCGTCTCGACCACAGTCTACCTCAAGGATCTGGAGGACTTCCGCGCGATGAACGAGGTGTACTCGGAGTTCTTCGCAGCCGAACCTCGACCCGCGCGGGCGACCGTCCGCGCCGATCTTCTCCTTGGCATGAAGGTCGAAATCCAGGGAATCGCGTACGCCGTCAAAGGCGAAAGGCTTCAATCCCCGCGACCCATGCGGGCGTCGATGGCCAAAAAGAAGAAATCGAAAAAGGCCGCGAAGAAGAAAGCCTACTACGCCGGCCGGAAGGAAAAGAAGGCGAAGAAGTAGGCGACGGCTAGAAGCGTGGGACCGTTCGTTGGTCGTCGTACCGGAACTTCGGTACGTCACCGCGAGGGAGGGGGACGACGATTCGGGAGACCATCCCGTGAAGGGAGTACGGGAGTCGGATGAGCCGCATCTCGCCTGACGTGACCCACTCGTCGATCGCGTATCGACGCGCGAATCGTGCGGCGATGCGTCCTCGTTCTTTACGCGTCAGGCGAAACGCATCGTCGTCGAAGACGTGGACATGGAATCCGCGTCCGGAGTAGACGACTGCTAACCGGGTCCATTGTTCCGAGAGTTCGTCGTACAATGCGACCGCTTGACGACGGACCTCTTCGAACTCCCAATCGCAGAACGAAAGGCCTTGATGCCGTCGCATCTTCGCCTCGATGTCACCGTGAATCGGACAGTCCACGTTCTCCGGATCGAGGTCGAACGCGAGCTCTTGCCCGAGGAACAGGGGGCTTCGCCAGGCGCGCGTGTAATCGAGCCCCGTCTTGCGGGCCGCATCCAGGGAGCGGTACACATTCCGATCGTAGTACACGCCTTCCGGGAGGTACTTCACGAGGTAGGGACGGAGATCCTTCGCATCCCGGGCGTCGTCGACGATCAGGGGGACGTTCTTCAGGTGTCGGAAACGCCGCGGGTAGATTCCGGAATGCCGTCCGAGGATCAAGGCGTAGACCCGCTCGCCCTCCGGATGGGACATCCATTTCGCGGCAGCACGGAAGTCCATTGACCGCAGGTAGAACCTCCGACGATCCTCGAGGGAAGCGGGATGGAGCCCGTTTGGGAGTTGGTACTTCGGACGGACCACACCGGGGAATTACGATCGCGCGTAAAAGACCCGCCGCGCTTGCGGGACGACCGAACCGTCACGGCAGGTCTTCGGGATTCCAGGCCACGTGCGAGCTCTCGTCGAGCGAATCGAGCCGCGCCATGTCCTCCCGCTTCAGCTCGAAATCGAAGACACCACCGTTCTCTCGAATCCGATCCGGGCGGATCGATTTCGGAATGACGACGAGCCCGTGTTGCAGGCTCCAGCGGATGAGAACTTGAGCCGGCGTCCGTCCGTACTTCGCGGCGACTTGAGTGATGACCGGATGGTCGAGTCGGTGTCCACGCGTGAGGGGGCTGTACGCCTCCAACTGAATGCGTTTGCTCTCGCTGAACTCGAGTAGCGGCCTCTGGTACAGGAAGGGATGAAACTCGACCTGGTTCACGGCGGGTGGGATGGCCGTCGAGGGGAGCAATTCCTCCAGGTGGCGAATCGTGTAGTTGCTGACCCCGACCGAGCGGGCGAGTCCCTGGTCGCGGATCTTCTGCAGCGCCTTCCAGGATTCCTGCCGCAGGCCCGGCACGGGCCAGTGGATCAGGTACAGGTCGACGTAGTCGAGGCCGAGCTCGCGGCGACTCTTCTCGAACGCCCGCAACGCCGACTCGTAGCCGTGGTCGTTGTTCCAGAGCTTCGTCGTGACGAAGATCTCTTCCCGCGGGATCCCGCTCTCCCGGACCGCGGCTCCGAGATCCCGTTCGTTCCCGTAGAGCTTCGCGGTATCGAACAGGCGGTACCCGATTTCGAGGGCGTATGCGACCGCCTTGCGCGTCTCTTTCCCGGATCCGGCCTGCCACATGCCGAGGCCGAGGACCGGCATCTTGTTCCCGTCGTTCAGGGTGACGCGAGATTCCATGGTCAGGCTCATCGCCGCACCGACGACGCGCGCGCTACTTCAACCTTGACCGCGGACGACTCACGATTTCGGGATGTCTTTCTTCGGGTCGACGAACGGCTTCTTCACCACGGTCGCGCCACGGGTCCCGTCCGTCGTCGATACTCGTAGCCTCGTCCCGATCTTGGCGTGGTCGATCCCCAAGAGCGCGTACCCGATGTTTTTCTCGAGCCGCGGCGAATACGTCAGCGAGGTGACGTGGCCCACCTTCCGTCCGTCGGCGTGGACGTCCCAATAGTCCGGGATCCACGCCCCGAGCGGAGCGCCTTCGACCTCGATCCCGACCAGCTTGCGCTTCACGCCTTCCTTCTTGATCCGGCCGAGCGCCGCTTTGCCGAGATAGTCCGCGGTCTTATCTTCGTCCACCGTCCATCCGAGCCCGACCTCGTATGGGTTATTGTCGAGCATGATGTCCGAGCTGTAGTTCAGGATCCCCGCCTCGATCCGGCGAACCTCGGACGGGGCAATCGGCCGGATGTCATACTTCGCCCCCGCGGACATGACCTTGTCCCACAGCTTCTCGCCGAACTTCGAATCGCGCAAGTACAGTTCGTAGCCCCGTTCCGCGCTCCATCCCGTCCGCGTGATCACGAGCGGGATTCCGTCGAGCTGCGTCTCCGTCAGGTGGTAGTACTCGAGGTCCAGGATCTCCTCCCCGAACAGGGCCACCATCACGTCCTTCGACTTCGGACCTTGCAGCTGGAGCGGTGACACGTCCGGCTCCCGCACGATGACGTCGAGGCCGGCGTTGACCGCGACCCCTTTGCACCAGAAGATCACGTCCCAGTCCGACAGGGAGAGCCAGAAATGCTTCTCTCCGAGGCGCAGGAGGACCGGGTCGTTGACGATCCCGCCGTCCGGCGTCGTCAAGAGGACGTACTTGCACTCGCCGACCGCGCACTTCTCCATGTCCCGCGGCGTGAGGAGCTGCATGAACTCGAATCCATCCGGGCCGTCGATCTCGACCTGCCGCTCCACCCCGACGTCCCACAGGGTGACGTGGTTGACGAGATGCCAGTACTCGTCGACCGGGTCCGTGTAGAGTCCGGGCATGAGCATGTGGTTGTAGAGGTCGTACGCCCGGACGCCGTGCTTGGCGGCCCGATGGAAGTACGGCGATTTCTGGATCCAAGCCGTCTCCCGGAATCCCGGGAGAATCGGACCCGCGTAGTCGTTCGTCGTCTCCGTCAGCACACCGTCGCGCGCACGGTCGGGTATCGTACCACCTCCTGATTTGGGACGGGGAAGCTGGGAGGCTAGATGAGCGTTTTGGCGATTCGGGAATTCACTCCAGCCAATCCGTGAATCGCGGCGAATCACGCCTTCGGAAGGTCCTTCTTCGGATCGATGAACGGCTTCTTGACGACGATCGCCTTCCGCGGACCGGCGGGCGTCAGGATTTCGATTTCGGTTCCCAGTTTCGAAAGACGAACCGGCACCCAGGCGTACCCAATGTTCTTCCGAAGCCGGGGCGACATCGCGAGCGCGGTCAAGGTTCCGACCTCCTTCCCGTCCTTCCGGACCGGCCACGGATGCGGGAGCCAAGGCCGGACGACCTCCTCCCCGGGGACTTCCACGCCGACGAGTTTCCTCGAAGGGCCGTCCTTCTTGATCTTCTTCAACGCCTTCTTCCCGATGAAGTCGTGTTTCTTATCGAGGTCGACCAGCCATCCCAAGCCTGCCTCGTATGGGTTGTAATCCACGTTGATGTCGGAGGGATAGTTCAGGATGCCCGCCTCGATCCGACGGTATTCGGAGGGACCGGTGGGCCGGAGGTGGAACCGCTTGCCTGCTCCCATCACGCGCTCCCAAAGCTCCGTCCCCCGGCTTCCGTCGCGCAGGTAGATCTCGTATCCGACTTCGGCGGACCAGCCGGTCCGCGTCACGAGGACCGGGATTCCATCGATCTTCGCGTGGAGGAAATGATAGTACGCGAGATCCAAGACGCGTGGACCGACGAGGGCACTGAGAAGATCCTTCGATTTTGGTCCTTGGATTTGCATCGGGGAGACGTCGGGTTCCTCGATCTCGACGTCGAGGTCGGAGTGGTATGCGACGCCTTTGGCCCAGAGGAGCACGTCGCTGTCCGCGGTCGAGAGCCAGAACCGGTCTTTCTCGAGGCGGATGAGGACCGGATCGTTGACGATGCCGCCCTGCTCATCCGTCAGGACGACGTACTTCGCTTGGCCGACCTTGCAGGTACTCAGATCCCGAGGCGTCAGGAATTCCATGAATTCGTGTCCGTCGGGGCCTTTGATCTCCACCTGTCGTTCGCATCCGACGTCCCATACCGTGACCTCATTCACGAGGTGCCAATACTCTTCCACGGGGTCCGCGAAGTTGCTCGGGATGTACATCTTGTTGTACAAGTCGTACCCATAGCAGCCGGCTCGTTGCGCCGCGGCGAAGAACGGCGATTTCCGGTACCAGGGACCGAAGTACAGGGTCGTCTGTCCGCCTTCGATGACCACGCGGCTTCCCCTCGACGAACGGAATGCGGAGCCCTTATTTGACCGCAATCTTCGAGCGGGACAAAGGGTAAGAGGCCCGCATCGCTTCCGCTTCGCGGGCGAACGTGACGCGCATCTATGGAAGCCAGAGCATGTCGGATCCGCTCCGCACCGTGCTCGTGCGAAGACCCGACGCCGCGTTCGCGGTGGCGGATCCGAAGCGATGGGGCTACACGGGGAAGCCGAACCTGGCCGAGGCCCAGAGAGAGCACGACGCGCTCGCGGACCTGCTCCGACAAAGTGGCGTCGACGTGCGCTACCAGGAGGATCCACAGCCGGGGCGCGCGGATTCGATCTTCGTGCACGACCCCGCGATCGTCACGGACCGTGGGGCGCTGATCTTGCGAATGGGGAAGCCGTTGCGTCGAGGCGAGGAGGATGCCATGGCGGAAGCGCTCGGGCGTCTTGCCGTGCCCGTCTTGGCGACTCTCCATGGCGAGGGAACCGCGGAAGGCGGGGACCTTCTCTGGGTGAACCACGACCACCTCGCCGTGGGCCAAGGCCTCCGGACGAACCGGGAAGGTTGGATTCAGATCCGCGAAGCGCTAAGGCCGGTGGGCGTCGAAGCGGAGCCCGTGCCGCTGCCTGACTTCCGCGGGCCTGAAGCGTGTCTGCACTTGATGTCACTCATCAGCGTCTTGGACGACGACCTCGCCGTCGTCTATTCTCGGCTTCTCCCGACGCCGTTCCGGAAGTTCCTTCGTGAACGGGGTTTCGATTTCGTCGAAGTGCCCGATGCGGAATTCGAGACGATGGCGCCGAACGTCCTCGCGGTCGCACCGAGGGATTGCATCATGCTCGAAGGGAATCCCGTCACCCAAGGGCGGCTCGAGGAGGCGGGATGCCGCGTGCGAACCTACCGGGGCAACGAAATATCCCTGAAAGCCGAAGGCGGCGCGACCTGCTTGACGCGTCCGATTCTGCGGGCGCGGTGAGGACGGTGACGCCCGACGCGCTGAGCGACTTGAAGGCTGGGTGAAGGCCGATGGAAATCCGAGGCTCCGTCGCCATCGTCACGGGCTCGTCGCGTGGGATCGGGCGCGCGACCGCCTCCATGCTGGCGGACGCCGGCTCGAAGGTCGTCCTCAACGCCCGAAAGAAAACCGAGGCGCTCCTTGCCGTTGCCGATGCCTTGGGTCCGCCGAGCCGCATCCATGTCGCCCCAGGCGACGTCTGCGACTTTGAAACGTGCCGCGGCATTGTTCGCTCCGCCACAGACCGGTTCGGCCGGGTGGACATCCTGGTGAACAACGCCGGGATTTTCGGACTCCGGCCCATGGTGGAGATGGAGCCGGACGATTGGGAGGCCATTTTCCGTGTCCACGTCTTCGGCGCGTTCAATATGATCCGCCAGGTGCTCCCGGGCATGGTCGAACGGAGGCGGGGCGTCATCGTGAACATCGCCTCGTTCGTCGCGGTACGGCCGCCCGGCCCCGGCCGCGTCCACTACGCGGCCGCGAAGTCGGCCCTCCTCGGCCTCACGCGGGCCCTCGGCCTCGAGGTGGCAGGGACCGGCGTCCGCGTCGCCGGCGTCGCGCCGGGCCTCACGGACACGGAGATCGTCCGGCAAGGGCTGCCGAACCTTTCCGAGCGGGTGGCCCGCGTCCCCCTCGGCCGCATGGCGACGGCGGGGGAGGTCGCCCACACGGTCCGGTTCGTCATCGAGAACGAGTTCAGCGGAGACGGTTTTCGTCTCGGGCGGCGAATGACGCTGGACGCGATCTATGACTTGGGGATCGACTTCTTCGGATCCACAAACGGCTTCTTGACGACGGTGGCGTCGCGCGCCCCCGCGGAGGTCGCAATCGTCAGCCGCGTGCCGAGTTTCGCCAACCGAATCGGGACCCAGGCGTAGGCGATGTTCTTCTCGAGGCGCGGAGAGTACGTGAGGGCCGTCAGATGGCCGACCTTCTTTCCGTCCTTCGTCACGTCCCAGAACTCGGTGGCCCATGCGTGAATCTGAGGTCCGTCGATCTCGACCCCCACGAGCTTTCGCTTCACGCCCTCCTTCTTGATCTTCGCGAGCGCCTTCTTCCCGATGAAGTCCGCCTTCTTGTTGAGGTCCACGAGCCAGCCCAGGCTCACCTCGTAGGGGTTGTTCTCGAGCGTCATGTCGGACCCGTAGTTCAGGATGCCCCCCTCGATCCGCCGAATCTCTGAGGGCGCGATCGGGCGGATGTCGTATTCCTTCCCCGCCTCCATGATCCGGTCCCAAAGTTCGACGCCTCGACGGCCGTCCGTCAGATACACCTCGTAGCCGACTTCCGCCGTCCAACCGGTCCGCGTGATCACGACGGGGATCCCGTCGATCTTCGCGTTCATGAAGTAGTAATAGCCCAGGTCGAGGACCGCGGGACCGACGAGGTCCTTGAGCACGTTCTTGGAATCCGGCCCCTGGACCTGGAGCGGCGACACATCCGGCTCGGAGATGTCGACGTCCATCCCGGAATTCACGGCGACTCCCTTCGCCCACAGGAGGGTATCCGAGTTCGCGAGGCTCAGCCAGAACCGGTTCTTCTCGAGGCGGATCAGCACGGGATCGTTGATGATCCCGCCGTTTTCGTCCGTGATGACCACGTACTTCCCCTGGCCGACGTCGCATTTCGTCAGGTCCCGCGGCGTGATCAGCTCCGCGAACTTCGCGCCGTCCTTCCCGCTGATCTCGACCTGCCGCTCGACGCTCACGTCCCACAGGGTCACGTGATTGATCAGATGCCAGTATTCCTCGAACGGGTCGGTGTAGAGGCCGGGGAGATACATGTGATTGTAGATGTCGTACGCCTTCGCGCCCGCGCGCTGCGTGGCCTCGAAGAACGGGGACTTCCGATACCAGGGTCCGAAGAACAGGGTGCTCTGGCCTTCGTTGTACGGCATGTCATCTCCTCGGGAGAATTGGGCCGGCAACGCGCATCGTTTATTTGAGGGAT
>VBLR01000087.1 GCA_005878665.1 Methanobacteriota archaeon
TTTCTTCCGCCGGAAGACGCAAGTCGCGATCGTCGTCGCGGGCCTCCTCATCGGGACGGCGATTATCACGTCGTCGTACGTGATCCAGAGCACCTTCGATTACACGGTCAAGGCCGCCGTCTTCCGCGCCCTCGATGCGGTCGACGAAGTCGTGTTCGTCCCCTCGCCCGAGGGAGGGCGCCTCCCGTTCTCGGCCCAGGTGTACGACAACCTCACGACGCACCTCGCGGACATGCCGGACGTCGCCGGACTCGCGCCGCGGTACCAACTCCCCGGAGCCGTCGTCGACACCACATCCCAACTCTTCGAGCCGACCGCGACGGTGATTGGCTTCGACTCGGGCCGGGACCTCGGAGATTTCGTCCGGGCCGAAGGGTCGGCATGGAACGGCGCCGGTCTGGGTGCGACGGAGGCGATCATCAACGCCAAGCTCGCGACGGCCGTCGAGGCGAAGGTCGGGGAAGGCCTCGTCGTGAGCATGGGCACGCCACGCGGGAACGCTCAGATGGCCGTGACCGTGAAGAGGATCGTCCGCGATGAGGGACGGGGGGCGTGGAACGACAACGAGAACCTGTTCGTGCCGCTGGGCACCATCCAGGCCGCCCTCGGTGAGGCCGGCCAGATCAACACGATCACCGTGGCGAACGTCGGAGGGGTCACCCAAGGCTACCTCCGCTCGGACGACGTGGTGCGGGAAATGGCTCCCTTCCTACCCTCCTCCCCCACGTTCACGATCTCGAAGGCGAAGGCCGACTCGATCGACGGCGCGACCCGCAACATCGATCAGCTGAGCCAGGTGTTCGTCCTCCTCGGGTTCTTCACGGTCATCGCGGGCGTCCTGCTGATCATCAACATCTTCGTCATGCTCGCCGAGGAGCGGAAGGGGGAGATGGGCGTTGCGCGGGCGCTCGGGATGCGGCGTACGAATCTCGTCCAGAGCTTCGTGGCGGAAGGCCTGCTGTACGCCCTGCTGTCCTCCGTCGTCGGCACGTTCACTGGCCTGCTCGTCGCGGGCGTCATCTTGTGGGGTTTCTCGCAGGTCTTCGGCGCCTCGGCCTTCGGCGGCACCGGATTCATCCTCACGTGGACCGACTCGGATCTCATCAACGGATTCGCGATCGGCTTCCTGATCACGATGGCGACGATCGTCATCGCCTCGTGGCGCGTGTCGAAGCTGAACATCGTCCGCGCGATTCGGGACATCCCGGAGCCGGTCCCGCATCGCTCGACGAGGCGACAGGTGGCCGCCGGGGCGGCGATCGCGGTCCTCGGCGCCCTCGGATTCGTCGTCGCCCTTCTCCGGGAGAACCTGTTGCTCCAGGATCTCGGACCCGTCGGCCTCGCGTTCGGAGTCGCCGTCCTGACGATGCGGGTCGTGCCGGCGCGGGCCGTCTTCACGGTCGCGGGCGCGTTCATCGTCGGATGGGTGCTGAGTCCATGGAAGTTCTTCAGCATCGCGAACGCGGACATCACGCTCTTCATCGCCGCGGGCCTCATGCTCGTACTCGGCGGTCTGCTGATCGTCCTGTTCAACAGCGACTCAATCCTCGCGGTCGCAACCCGACTCGTGCGTGGCCGCACGTGGCGGCCTGTCGTTCGGACCGCGATCGCGTATCCGATGAACAAGAAGTTCCGCACCGGGGCGACCCTCGCGAGCATCGCCCTCGTCATGTTCACGATCGCCACGATGTCGGGCATCCAAGCCGAAGTCAGCTCCTCGATCACGACGACGAGCCAGCGCGAGAGCGGCGGCTTCGAATTGCTCGGGGCATCGGGCGTCCCGATCCCGAACTGGGACGCGGCCTTCGCCTCTTACAATGCCACGTCCACCAACGTCACCGAGAACCACGGGATCGCCCAGGCTCGGGTTCGAATCGCGAGCAACGCGAACCTCTCCGGGATCCAGCACAACAGCTCGTTGATCGGCGTGCCGGCCAGTTGGACGCCACCGTTCCCGCTCCAAGCTCGTGACCCGGCGTACGCGGACGACGCGGCCGCGTGGGCCGCGATCCAGGATCCGGGCCTCGCGATCATCGATGGCACCGTGGTCCCGAACAACTTCGGTCCGAATTTCGGGAGTTTCACCGCGAAGGTCGACGACGTCTTCCACTTCCGCAACATGACCGGCGTGACCCGGAGCGTGCGGATCATCGGAATCCTCTATGAGCAGTTCGCACAGGGCCTCTGGGTGTCCTCTTCCTCCGTGAAGGCGGACTTCGGGATCGATGCCTCCAGCCTGTTCTACTTCAACCTCCGCCCCGGCGTCGACGTGACGCAGGCGGGCCATGATTTGGAACGGTACTTCATCGCCTACCAGCTTATCACGGTGGACATCCAGTCGGTGATCAACTCGATTCTCGAGACGACGATGGGCGTGTTCAATCTGCTCCAGGCGTACCTCGCCCTCGGGTTGATCGTCGGAATCGCGGGACTCGGCGTCATCACGATGCGCAACGTCGTCGAGCGGCGGCAAGAGACCGGTGCCCTTCGCGCCCTCGGGTTCCGCAAATCGATGGTGCTGAAATCGTTCCTGTTCGAACTCTCGTTCATCGCGCTGACGGGAATCGCGATGGGCGTCGCCCTCGGCGTCGCCCTGTCCTACGACCTGTATCTGCGGTTCTTCGCGAATCAGGCGGCTTTCGTGATTCCGTGGGAGCGGCTATTGCTCCTCGGAGGGATCGCGTTCATCGGGGCGGTCCTCGCGACCGCAAGCCCGGCCATCCGCGCCTCTCGCATCCCCCCGGCGGAGGCATTGCGCAGCTTCGAGTGAGGCCTCCGAGCACGCATCAGTAGACGGCTTCGTTCTGTCGCCGATCCAGCGCAAGCTGCCGGTAATGCTCCGGCTTGTGATCGAACTTGAGCTGGCAGTCCTCCCCGCAGAAGTAGTATGGCGTGCCCTTGTACCAGATCATCCAGTATGCGTTGTGCGGATTCACGGGCTTCCCGCAGACCGGATCGACCGCCATCGGACCACCGAACATTGCAACCGAAGACACGAACGGATATGAAGCCTTCGAAACGGGCCACGCCCTCGCCACGCGTTTATATCCCGAGGTCTCTTTCGCCGACTTGTGGCGGCGCCGATGCGCGTCGGGGTCATCGGAGTCGGCTCGATGGGCCAGAACCACGCGCGTGTGTACTCCGAGATCGCGGACCTGGTCGGCATCGCGGACCCGGACGTGAAGGCGGGCGGCCCGGCCTCGAATCGGTTCAACGTGTCGTATTACACGGACTCCGCTCACCTGCTGAAAGAGGAACTCGACGCGGTCAGCGTGTGCGTGCCGACCGAGCATCACGTGAAGGTGGCGCTCGCCGTCATCCAGGCGGGCCTCTCCCTCCTCGTCGAGAAGCCGCTCGCGCCGACGGTCGCGGACGCGCATCGGATCGTCGACGCCGCGAAGCGCGCGGGCGTCACGCTCGCGGTCGGCCACATCGAGCGACACAATCCGGCGATCGCGGTCGTGAAGCGCCAACTCCAGGAGGGACAATACGGCGACCTGGTGACCGCGACGGCGCGCCGCGTGAGTTCGTTCCCCGGCCGCGTCCGGGACATCGGCGTCGTGATGGACCTCGGCGTCCACGAGATCGACATCGTCCGCTACCTCGTCGGCGCGCCGGTGGAGAGCGTCTTCGCCCTCGGAGGACGTAAGATCCACGCGGCCTTCGAGGACCACGCGAACATCCTGTTGCGGTTCCAAAACGGCGTCCATGGGTTCGTCGAGGTGAACTGGCTCACCCCGATGAAAGTGCGCCAGCTCGCCCTCACCTGTCTCAAGAACTTCGTCGAGGTCGACTACACGGAGCAATCGGTCACGGTCAGCTCGAGCACCCTCGGGCCCCTGGACCCGTTCAACCTCTACCAGATCCCGCTGGAACACCACACTCAGAAAATCCACGTCCGGAAGGAAGAGCCGTTGCGACGAGAGCTCGAAGATTTCCTCGATGCGGTCAAGCACAAGCGTCCGCCGCTCGTCACCGGCGAAGACGCGGCCGAGACGCTGCGGGTAGCCATCGCGGCCACGGACTCGCACCGCACGGGGAAGCTCGTCCAGCTCCTTTGATCTCGGTCAGAACTGCCCTTTCCCGATCCCTCGATACACGAAGCCCATCTTGACCAGATCGGGTCCCGCGTACACGTCCCGACCGTCCACGAACGCGGGATGGCGCATCCGGCGCAGGAGCGCTTTGAGGTCGAGTTTGCGATATTCATCGTGGGCCGTGACGATCGCGACGCAGTCGGCCCCTTTCGTCGCGGCGTTCACATCCCGCAGGACGGCGTAGCCTCGCTCCGACCGCGCGAAGGGATCGTGGATCGCGATCTCCGCGCCACGGCGGCGCAACTCCTGGATCACGATCTTGGCGGGAGAGTTCCGTGTGTCGTCCGTGTTCTCGCGGTACGTGAAGCCCAGGACCGCGACGCGCGCGCCCTTGATCTTCCGACCGGACGCCGCGAGCGCCTCCTCGACGATGCGGGCCATCCGCCGCGGCATGAAGTCGTTCACCTCGCGAGCCGTCGGGATCAACTCCGGTTTCGACTGGACCGCCGGAGACACCAGGAGCCACGGGTCCTTGGGGATGCAATGGCCGCCGACGCCCGCTCCCGGGCTGAGCATCATCCGGTACGGGCACGTGTTGACGAGATCCCGCACGCGAAACGCGTCCACCCCGAGTTCCTCGCTGATCAAGGCCACCTCGTTCGCGAAGGCGATCTGGACGTCCCAGTACGCGTTCTCCGCGGTCTTCACGACTTCCGCCGTCGTCCAGTCCGTCGCGTGGATCTCCGCCTTGACGAAGCGCTCGTAGAACGCGACGCCTTTTCGCATGGAGGCCTCGTCGTTCGCCCCGAGGACCCGCGGGAGTTCCGTGAGATGATGCAGGAGCTTCCCGGTCGTGAGGCGCTCCGGGCAGTGCACGAGATACAAATCCCGCCCGACGGTCCTCTTCGAGCCCCGCTCGAGGGCGGGTCGCACGACCCCTTCCATGGTGCCCGGGGCCAGGGTTGACTCGATCGACACGAGCGCTCCTCGTTTCAGGAGAGGCGCGACGCCGGCGAGAGCGGCTTTCAACGCCTTATACGATGGATCGTGGGTCGTCGGATCGATGGGCGTCTCGACGCAGACCGCGACGGCGTCCACACCCGAGGCCTCCTTGGGATCGAGGCTCGCTCGGAGCCGGCCCTTCGACACCTGCTCACCCACGAGGTCGGCGAGGCCGGGCTCTTGTCCTCGAAGCGGGCTCTGGCCCGCGTTGACCGCCTTCACTTTCTCCGCGTCGATTTCGATGCCGATGACGTTGGCGCCGGTCGCCGCGACCGCGGCCGCGAGGGGCAGGCCGACGTAGCCGAGCCCGATGACCGCGACTCTCACGGAGCGTTCGGAAGGGACCCCCGCGCATAAAGGTTTCAATCCGATGCGCGAGTTGGAGAACAGAGACCTCGGCCGCGTTCGCGCAACGGATTCGGAGGACAATCGATGAGGCAGATCATCGTCCGAAAGAAGGCTCTGACGACCGCATATCTTCTTCAGGGAGAGCGCGAGGTCGTTCGCCACGAATATAACTATAAGCGCCGCGCCCGCTCTCGAGGTCCGTGAAGATCGCGAGCGTCGTCGGCGCACGCCCGCAGTTCATCAAGGCCGCGCCGGTGAGCCGGGAGATCCGACAGCATCATGAGGAAATTCTGGTCCACACCGGGCAGCACTACGACGAGAACATGTCCGACGTGTTCTTCGACGTCCTGGACATGCCGCGGCCGGACTACAACCTCGGAGTCGGATCCGGCAGTCATTCCCGGAAGACCGCGGAGATGATGCGCGGTCTCGAAGACGTCTTCGAGCGGGAGAAGCCGGACCTCGTCCTGGTGTATGGAGACACGAACTCCACGCTCGCCGGCGCGCTCGTCGCGTCGAAGATGGGGCGGCCCCTCGGACACGTCGAGGCCGGACTGCGATCGTTCAATCGGACGATGCCCGAGGAGGTTAATCGAGTCGTCGCGGACCACCTCTCCGCCCTCCTCTTCTGCCCCACGGAGACCGCGGTCGATAACCTCGCCAAAGAGGGGATCCGCCGCGGAGTGCACCTGGTCGGGGACGTGATGTATGATGTCGCCCTCCAGAGTGCCCAAGCGGCTCGCTCGCGGGACGTCCTCCAGCGGTTCGGGGTAGAGAAAGGCGAGTATCTCCTCGTCACGCTGCATCGGCCCGCCAGCGTCGACGACCGCGAAACCCTCGAGGGGATCGTGGAGGCGTTGGTCCAATCCGGCCGGACCGTGGTGTTCCCGATCCACCCGCGCACGCGGAAGAACCTGGAGGCGTTCGGCCTCTGGGAGCCGTTGCGGGCCAAGGTGAAAGCGATCGAGCCCGTCGACTACCTGGATTTCATCGCCCTCCTGATGGGCGCGTGGAAGGTCGTCACGGACAGCGGGGGCGTGCAGAAGGAGGCGTACTTCTTCGGCGTCCCGTGCATCACCCTGCGCGACGAGACGGAGTGGATCGAGACCGTCGAGGACGGTTGGAACGCCGTCGTCGGGACCGACACGAAGGACATCCTCGATGCGATCGAGAAGTTCAATCCGGCCGGGACGAAGTCGAAGTCCTTCGGCGACGGCCACGCCGCCGAGAAGATCGCCCTCATCCTCGACAAGTTCGTGTGACCGCAGCATCTGTTAAGTCGGTCTCGGAGATGAGGGGACCGTGCACGTGGTGTCCGTCGCGGCGGTCGCGGTCATCGTCCTTGCGACGGCGTACGGCTTCGTCCGAAAGGCGCCGTTGTCGCTCATGTACGCCGTCGCGATCCTGGCCGTGTACGCGCTCCAGGTCGCGTCTTCTGCGTTTGGAGCCGTCATCTCCTCACCGGTCACCGTGGAGCTCGGCCTGCTCGCCGGCCCCGGACTGCCGCCCGCGCCCTGGTCCTGGGTCACGTTCGAGTTCGTACATGGGTCGGAGACGCACATCTTCCTCAACCTGCTCGGACTCATCTTGATCTCGCCCCCTCTCGAACAGCGAATAGGGAGCACGCGGTGGACGATCCTGTTCTTCGTCGGTGGGGCCGTCGGAGCGGTCGTCTTCCTGCTCGTGCATCTCGGTGCTCTTGTCCTCCTCGTTGGAGCCTCCGCGGGGATCTTCGCGGTCTTCGGCGCGTACGGACGTCTCTATCCGCGAGACCGCGTCACCCTGTTCCTGCCCATCCCGGGAGTCCCATCGCTGCCGGTCGTCGAAGTGGTCGTCATCTTCCTCATCTTGGAGACCCTCCTGGGACTCCTCGGGCCACTCGGAATCGCCTGGGAGGCCCACGTGGGCGCCCTCATCTTCGGGTTCGCGACGGCGCCGTTCTTCATGCGCCTCCCTTTGCGGGGCGGCCGGGGCCGTCTCATCCCAGTCAAGGCGATTGCGGACCTCGCCACGACCCCCGAGCTCCAGCGAATCCTCGGAGAGGCGGAGCGAGCGGACCTGCCGGAGACCCGCGAAGCCTGGATCGAGTCGTTCGTCCGCGCCGCTCGATGTCCTCGATGCGCCGGTCCGCTGCAACGGCGGTTCGGGCGGATCGTCAGCGACTGCGGGTGGCGTCGGCGTCTGTAGTCATCGCAAATCCTTTTCCCGGCCTCTGCGTTCGACAGGGCCATGGCGGCCCCCAGCGCCCTCGTCCTCAAGTGCGAAGCGTGCGGGGCGGAGGCTCCCCACCGCGTCCTCCGCGGGAAGATCGGAGGCAAGGACGAAATCGTCTTTGAGGGGACCGTCAAGTGTCCGAATTGCGGCCGGGTGTCCACGGTCGTCACCCGCGAGCCGAAGCCGATTGAGATTCCGCTCATCGTGTCCTGGCTCGACAAGTCGGAGCGCACGTCCCTGGAGTTCTCGCCGGAGGAGAACGTCGCGGTGGGGGAGGCGCTCGACCTCGGAGACTCGCGGATCGAGGTCACTGCGGTGGAGGCCGAGGGACGCCGGGTTGCAGCGGCGCGGGCGAAGGAAGTGGGCACCGTCTGGGCGAAACGGGTCGACCGGGTCCGGGTCAAGTTCTCCGTCAACAAGGGAAACCGGACGGTACCGCACGAAGTCCTCGCCGCGCCGGACGAGGAATTCGAGATCGGGGAAATCGTGGATCTCGGAAGGGACCGCGCGGTGGTCCACCACATCCGGACCCGGCAGCGAACCGTCCGTCAAGGTCGGGTCCGCGCGGATGACATCGTCAGAATGTACGGGCGCATCGTGCGCGAGCGGTTCTCGCGGTAGGTCCGCGAACGTCGGTCGTCAACGTTCGCGCGGCACCGGCTGAAGCAAAGCGTTATCGTCGGCCGAGGGATGGTCACTCCCGCAATGATTACGCTTCTCGGCGTGGGCCATGTCTTCGATATCGGAGCCGCCATCCGAGCGGAGGTCCTCTCCCGCCGACCGAAGGTCGTCGCCCTCGAGCTCGATCCGGTCCGGTATCAAGCGATCATGAGCCGTGAACCGAGGCGTCGAGGCTGGTCCGTCCTCGGGTTACTGGCCCAGTTCCAGGTCCGGATCGCGGACCAGTATGGCGTCCAAGTCGGCGACGAGATGGTCGCGGCCGCTCGGGCGGCGCAGGAGATCGGGAGCGAGGTCGTGCTCATCGACGAAGACTCGCGGGTCGTCCTCCGACGGGTGTGGGGAGAGATGTCGGTCCGGGAACGCATCCGCCTCCTCACTTCCGCGCTGGGGGCGTTTTTCACCCGCAAAGAAAAAGTCGAAGCGGAGCTGCAGCGCTTCTACCGAGACGAACAGAGCTTCCTCCGCGAATTCGCGGCGGAGCTCCCGACCGCGAAGCGCATCTTGATCGACGAACGAGACGCGGCGATGGCCCGAACCCTGCGCGGGCTCGCGGAATCCCGTGGCGAGGTCCTCGCGGTCGTCGGGGAAGGCCACGTCGATGGATTGTTGCGTCACCTTGCCGGCGTGCCAGTCGACGTCGTTCACCTCGAGCAACTCCGCTCTGTGCCGGCGGGACCGAACGCGAGCGTGAACGTGTCCGTTCACCTCTGAGGCCGCGGCGGCCGCGGAATCCAACGGGGGACCGATTCCCGGTAGGCCCGATATTCCGCGCCGAACCGCGATTCGAGGGTGCGTTCCTCGTGTCGGATGAGGAGGTTCGCGGGAATCCCGAGGAGGAAAACAAGGAAGACGGCTCCCGGTGAGCCGACGACCAGAGCGACCCCGAGCACGGCGAGGAAGTGAGATCCCGCGATCGGGTTTCGGGTCCACGCATAGGGCCCGGAGGTGACGAGTCGGCTCGGCGGCAAGCGCGGGTTCGGAGTGCCGCGGGCTCCCGCGAAGAGCACGAAGCACCAACCGAGTCCCGCCAATCCGACGAGGACGAAGACGAATCCGGCGAGGCGGAGGGGGTCCGGAAGCGTTGGGAGGCTGGGTCCGCGGTCAATCGTCAGGCCCAGGAGAGGGACGCCCAGGTAGAGCGCCAGGAACACGATCGAAATCTCGGCCCAGGCCACGATCCGGCGGTCCATCGAACGGCGGACGGGAGTTCTCGTATTTCGGATTTGGGCCCGACCGACCCGACCGCCAGTCTCACCCACCCGCCGCGAACTCTTAAGGAAGGAACCCGGATTGCGGCTCACCGTGGCCGTTCTGGACCCCGCGAAAGGGGCGACGACGCAGTTCCTCAAAACGCAATTCCACCGCTACTATGACACCAC
>VBLR01000088.1 GCA_005878665.1 Methanobacteriota archaeon
CCTTGAAGTTGTTGAAACAGGCGAAACGCCGCGGCGTCGACGTGAAGCCTGCGCGTCCGCTGGTGAAACAATGCGCCCGGGCGCTGAAGTCCAAAGATTACGCAAGCGCAATCCGTCTCGCCGAGGAAGTCGCGAGGTACGCCGGGGGCGAATCGGCCGCCGACATTCCGTGAGTTGGCACTCCTCATCCTCAAGCTTATGCAGACCGCCAGGAGCAGAGGCTGAGGAGCTGCGAATTCGTGCGCCCGCCCGCTCCCTTCCTCACGAGCAAGAGTCGGGTTTGGGGCTGTCCTCCGCCGCGAAAGGTCGAAAGCCGAGGGCACGGCTGTTTTTCGGCGCCAAAGACCGGGACCGCCAAGGCTATTATCCAACGGCGGACCTCCAGCGGGCCGAGACCATGAAGGCCAAGTTCTTCTACACCGGCATTAGGGTGAAGGATCTCGAGGCGTCCGTGAAATTCTACACGACCCTCCTCGGGATGAAGGTGCGCAGCCGAAACACCGTTGACGCCGCGAAGGGGACCGTCGTTGAACTCGTTTGCGAAGGAGAGGGCGGCAATACCCTCGAGCTGAACTACTACGAGAAGGGCAGCTCGTTCGACACGAAGTACGAGGTCGGCGAGGGATTGGACCACCTCGCCTTCGCGATCAAGGACCTTGACGCCGCGCTCGCGGAAGCGGCGAAGGCGGGCCATCCGGTGGTCCAGAAGATGCAGGAGCCCGGGAGCCGCTACGCGTACATCCAGGACCCGAACGGGATCTGGATCGAGCTCGCCCAATTCGGGTGAGGGCCGAACGGACTGAGGTGCCTACTTGTAGGGACGGGTTGGCCGGGAACAAGGGCTACGACAACGTAATCCTCACAGCGGTGGGCCTACGGCGGCCGCATGGCCCTCGTCTAGTTTCACGCGTGAGCGACGATCCTCTTCGGATGAGTCGCGCGGCGCAAGCGGAGCTGCGCCCACACCGCGCCGACGATTCCAAGGACTCCCAAGAGCGCCACGATCTGATCGTGATGGAGCTCGCTCGTATCGAAGAGATCGGCGGGCTGGATAAATGTCCCATTCGTGAACGGGCCAATGACGATGCCCGTCGCCCAGAACACGCCGAGGACCGCCAGGGGTGTCCACCACGACTTCACAAAGTGGAAAATGAGGAGGCTGACGAGGGAAGCCACACCCACCGCAACGACGGCTTCGACAATCGAGATTGGCATCGCCGGCTACCATGCTGGATCACTTTAAGTGCCTTCCGAACCAACCCGCTTAAGCTCCAACCGAATCGGCACCTCTTCGGCGAGGAGACGCGGTCGGACGGAACAGAGATGAGGCGATCCCACGTTGACGCCCTCGTGGGCATGCATGAGTTAGACGTTCGAGTCCGTCCGGCGAGGCAGAGCGACATTCCCGCATTGGTCTCGGTTTCAAATTCGTCCGTAGACGAGGACGCGGGGTTCGGGACGCCCCGTTCCCAATCGAGCTGGTCGGACGTCTCGACCCTGTCCGCGGTGTGGAAGGACCCGAATTGGGTCCGCGGGGAGGAGGTCTTCGTCGCCGAGATGGACGGACGAGTCGTCGGCGTCGTCACGATCGAGGACCGCGGGGACGCGCTCGAGCTGATCAATATCGACGTCGCGGGCGAGTTGCAGGGTCGAGGGATCGGGACGCGACTCGTTCGGCATGTGGAGGGACGAGCCCGCGCCGCGGGCAAGCGCGCCGTGACGCTCGGTACGAGCCGGAGCGCCGCCGGGGTGGCGTGGAAGTCGTTGCCGTGGTGGCAGTCGCTGGGCTACCGCATCACGGGTGAGGAGGAGAACGATTGGACCCGATCGATCGGACCGGGGGTCCGAGAGATCCGGATGAGGAAGGACCTGCTTCGGACGAGCGAGGTGATCTTGCGGGACGTCGCGGAAGCGGACCTCCCGATCTTCTTCGAGCATCAACGAGACCCGGCCGCGAACTACATGGCTGCGTTCACGGCCCGCGATCCGACCAACAGAGATGCCTTCACCGCGCACTGGAAACGGATTCTCAACGACGACACAGTGATCGTGAAGACGATCGAATTCCAAGGGGACGTGGTCGGCAGCGTCGCGAAGTTCGTTGACAAGGAATTCGGCAAACCGGAGATCACCTACTGGATTGGAAAGGAATACTGGGGAATGGGTCTCGCGACCAAGGCGCTCTCCGAATTTCTGCGTGACATCCGAGTGCGTCCGATCTACGGCCGCGCGGCCAAGGACAATGTCGCCTCGATTCGAGTCATGGAAAAATGCGGGTTCGTTATTTCTGGGTACGGTAACGGATTTGCAAACGCACGGGGCAAAGAAATCGAGGAAGTCATCCTGGAACTGAGTGAGCCCCTCGCGCATTGAGAGCGGATGCCCGGCCGGCCGGACAAAAAGAAAGGGACGGTAACGGAGCGTTCATTTGCTTCGCATTCAAGCGGGCAGCCCCGGGGCCCGAGACATCCCCTTCAGGCGCAGTTCTTCGTATCCCCAGAGGAACAACGCGAGCCAGAGGGAGAGGGACAAGAACCCCGCCGTGAGACCAATTACCGAGACGCCATCGATCCCCGTCGCCCTCCAGAGGACCGTGAGGCCTGAGCTTAGCGAGCCGGCGACGAGAGCGACGACTCCGGCGACGCGGGCCTGCCAAATGCCGACGCCCAAGAGAAGCCAGTAGAACGTCAGGCCGAGGGCAATCGCGAAGCCCACGTCCACGGCGCCGATGGCCTCCCGGAGGTTAGGGGCGTACACGAATCCAAGGATGAGTCCCAGCGAGGTTCGTATCAAGGCGGCACCAACCGACGCCGCGAATCCGAGCCCCGCGAGCCCCAGGAACGCTCGTTGGCTCGGGTCGACGTGAGCGCGATCTCGCCACACAATCCAGAACCCGACGATCAACACCGCGGCACTCGCCCCGACGAACAGCAAGGCAAGTAGCGGAAGCCACAGGGTGTGGAGGGTGTAGTAAAATGACTCCTGTTCCGCGGGAACCGGATTCGGTAGCAGGTACCCTGTGTACTGGAAGACGAAGGAGAGGAAATGTAAGCCGATCGCACCTGCAAAGAAGAGAAGTCCAATCCCGGAACGCGAGGTCGAGGGCGTCATGGAACCCTTCCAGCCTGCCGCCTCCAAGCTCGTCCGAAATCATGAATGTTACGTTCGGCCCGCCATCCCAGTGCGAGGCTTCGGTCCATTGCCGCGCCCGCTGAATGCCTGCTCGACCCATCAACGCGGGTTGGTCCCCTCCGCCGGCGCGAAGAACACGAGGACCGCCAAATTCTCCAGGATATCGTGGAACCGATGCTCGGCCCGTGCCGGAACGAAGACGACGCTTCCCGGCCGGACCTCGCGATCGTCCGAGCGCACACGGATCCGGGCACGGCCGCGGACGACATAGTAGACTTCATCCTCGGCGTGGGCGGATTGCTTGTCCTCGGCGCCCCGCGGGAGTTCATAGAGCCCGCAACTCATCGATGCGACCCGCAGGAACTCGAGGTATGCCTCGCCCCGCCGCCGGCGCGCCTCGAGGAGATCGGTGACTTCGTGAGCGTCCATCGAATGCCTCGCCACCGGGGAATGAGTCCCCGGATAAAGTCGCGTCGGCCAACGCGGTATGATTAAGTATGCCGGCCTCTTGGCGGAGTCGCCGATGGCCGACGATCCATCCGAAGAGGAAGAGAAGCGGCGGCAGAGCCCGCCGCCGGTCGAGTTCGTGAGGCCTTCGGAGACTCAGGGGCCGGCGCCTCCGCGGGACCAGCCCCCGGCCGCATGGGTCCCGCGACCGGAGGACTACCAGGTGCCTCCGGGGTGGGCCGGGCCGGCCGCCCGACCCGTGGGCCCTTCCAACCTCCCGAAGATCGCGGCGGTGTTCCTCCTGCTGTCCGGGATCCTCGGCATGGCCGGCGCCATCATCAATGCGGTCTCCCTCCCTTCGGTCTCGGACTACGCGAACTTCACGAATAGTTCGCCCGAGGTCTTGGCCGTGAGCCAGATCTGCGGCCTCATCTCGATCTGGTCCCAGGCCCTGGCCATCCTCGGCGGCGTGATGGCGTGGCAGCGGATGAACTGGAAGCTCACCTTGGTGTGCGCGATTTTCGCGCTATTCACCTTGGGTTACTTCCTCGTCGATGCGTCCCTCGTCGGCCTCGTCGGGCTGATCTTGACGGTCCTCGCGCGACGATACTTTGCCACGTGAACCCAGCCGCGTGACCGGGCAAGTCATCCTTGGGATTTTTCGCGTGGTCGAATCAGGAACCGGCACACGGGATCCCCAGCGACGACCCGGTGCGATGTCTCGACCTCCGCTCCGATGAGGTTCTGGAACATCTCCCGCTCGACGCGACACGCCTCGGGAAAGCTCTCCGCCACGGCCATGATCGGGCAGTTGTGCTCGAGCATCTCGACGACGTTCTTGCGGGCGGTCCCCATCTCGGCCATGTAGCCGCCCTCGTCCCGAATCTTCACGAGTTCCCCGACTCGGTCCTTCAGACCCGAATCCGGGATCCGGTTGCGGTTCGCATCCAGGACCTCCTGCGCGCGCTGCTTCAGGAGTCGCACGACGGCCTCGCGCCCGAGTCGTTCCTCGATGAAGTTCAGGGCGCACAAGGTCATGTGGGTGTACGCCTCCGGGAAGAGAGTCGCGGAGTTCTTGCTCAGGTTGAAGAACGCCCGGGGCCGCCCTCGGCCGCCGGCCTTGAACGAGCGCTCCACGAGGCCCTTCGCCTCGAGCGAGTTCAAGTGCTTCAGCGTCGCCATCTTGGAGATTCGGAGCTCGGCGGACATGTCCGTCAGCGAGACCGTCCCACGCCGTTTGAGCGTGACAAGGATCTGTTTCTTAGCAGACGAAAAGCCCGAATCGAGGCCGCCCGAGCCGACTTCGTTCACGTTCATGTTGCCGCAAGCAAAGGCATTCCCATATCATATACCTAATCGTTTACAAAGTCGAGAATCCGAGAGACACCGGTCAGACTCCCCCCCGGAAGAAGGAAAGGAAGAAAGGGGCGGCGGGCAGCCGCCCATTGGCATTCAGCTGCCCGGAGGCGGCGGAGGAGGCGTCTCTCGCTTGCGACGCCTCATGACGATGACCGCGACGATCAGGGCGATCGCAATCACGAGGGCGGCGACGGCCGCCACGACAAACAGGGCGCCGCCCGCACCCGGCGTCGTTGGGAGTTGGAGGTCCGCCTGGATGTCTGTCGTGACGGTCGGGTCATGGATGATCGACGCGCCACCGCGGAAGCTCAACCCCGCGAGGAGGACGAATCCGACGAACGCGTTGCCCCGCTCGCCGATCGCCGTGAGACGGAAGCCGCCAACGACTTCCCCGAAGACGGGCTGCGCGACTCCGTCGACGGTGCTGGTGCCGACCCACACCAAGTCGGCGATCCGAGTCGAGTTGCCCGTGAAGTCCAGGTTCGGGGACGCGAGCCGTTGCACGGTCAGGTACCGCGTCGTGTCGTTCGCGGTACTCGTTCCGCCGGCTGTGGTGAATTGCGCCCAGCCCGTCTCGCCCATGCGGGCCATGACGCGAGATTGGAACCACGCGTCGACGATAGCCGCCGGGATGAGGTTGCCGACGACCGCGCCGAACTCGACGAGAATTCGGCGTCGGGCGCCTGCGGCGTTTCCGGCCGCGAAGGTCCACCCCTCGATGTCCTGGTCCCACTTCAGGTCATAGTGGACGACCTTCCCGCTAATCCCGGTCAGGTTCGCCATGCGGGAGATATCCGTGACGACTGTGTTGCCCCCGACCGTGCCGACCGTCACGCGCCACTGCGGCACGCTCGCATTGTCGACTTGCTCGAGGGAGGCGTTCAGGTGGAACGTAAAGCGTACGAGGGGCAGCACGCCCGCGACGGAGCCGGTGTAGTTCGCGACAGGGGCGTACGTGAGGTTCTGCGCCGAGAGGCTGAACGTCCAGTTGCGGTACGTCGTCCCGTTCGCTTCAACGATCGGGCTGCGGGTCCAGTTCGTGCGCAGGTCCACCTTCTTGTAGAGCGTGTCGGTGAGCCGAGCGTAGTAGTCGGTGAAACCGCCCGTCGTACTGTTGTACGCTCGCGCGTAATCGGCGATGTTGTTCCCATTCCCATCCCGGAATTCGATGAGGGAGTCCAGCTTCAGAGCGTATAGGGTGTAGATCTTGATCGGCCGGTTCGTCGCAACGCTCGTGTTCGCTTGGTCGAAGACTTGCGCGACGCCGAGGTATCGGGCCTTGATGGCGACGATGTAAATGTTGTTTGGATTCGCGGTCGTCCCGTACACGACCCCGAACGCCGCATCGTCCCCGAAACGGACGAACACATGGTCTCCGCCGCCGAGGGCCGCCGTGGCCCCGGTCTCTTCGACGAGTTGGCTGTTGATCAGCGTGCCCGATCGGGCTGCGGGGGCCGACACGACGACCCCGATGGCGGTGGCCGCGAGCAGGAGCATGATGACAAGGGCTTTTGCATGCATGGAACAACGAGCCTCCTGAGAAGACCTCGCTCTCGAGGGAGGATTTCAACCTTTCGCGGCAATTGTCAATGTCGATTTCCGCGCGCGGTTCGGACAAGTGTCGAAGGACTCCGGGGAAACCTGTATCGCAAAGGTTCTTCCAACTCGCCACGTTCGTGCCCGGCGTGAAGACGCGGGTCCTCGGCCGCACCGGCCTCACCGTATCGGAAATCGGCTTCGGTGCATGGGCGCTCGGAGGAAATGCACACGGGAACTCATACGGCCCGACGGACGACGCAGAATCGGTCGCCGCACTCCGCCGCGCGATCGAACTCGGCGTGAATTTCATCGACACGGCGGACGTATACGGGTGGGGCCACAGCGAGGAGATCCTCGGCGAGGCCCTCCAGAATCGTCGGGACGACGTTCATATCGCGACGAAGGTCGGCGGTGACTTCTACCATGGCGGAGTCCGAATGAACTTCGATCCGGGATACATCGCATTCGCCCTCGAGCGCTCGCTCAAGAGGCTCCGGACGGATCACGTCGATGTCTACCAACTCCACAATCCGCCGGCGGAGATGATGGGCAATCCCGAGACGTACGAAGCCTTGGAAGCCCTCAAGGCGGAGCACAAGATCGATCACTATGGCGTTTCCGTCCACGAACCGTCCGAAGCCGCGCTTTGCCTGGGCGCCGGGTCACCCGAAGTCCTGCAGATCCCCTTCAGCTTGTTCCGCCAAGAGTGGATCGACGAGACCTTCGGAGCCGCGCGCAAGGCGAACGTCGGAATCATCGCGCGAGAGCCGCTCGGAAACGGCTTCCTCACTGGGACGATTCGACCGGACGCGCGCTTCCCGCCGGGAGACATTCGACATCACTGGCCCCCGGCGATGGTCGCCGGCCGAGTGGCGGCCGCCATGGGACTCTCGTTCCTCACCCGACCCGATCGCACGATGGCCCAGGCGGCGTTGCAGTTTGTGCTCGCTTTCCCCGAGGTCTCCGTGACGATTCCGGGTGCCAAGACCGTCGCCCAGGCCGAGGAGAACGCCGCCGCGAGCGGCGCGCCACCGCTCTCGAGAGACGACGTCGAGCGGGCGCGCCACCTCTATGCGAAGGACTTCGGAATGTAAGACGCGCTACTGGTTCTGTCACGAGTCGGGTGACGGAATCACCCCGATCTGCGACTCCACTCCGCTCGGCTCCTCCCGTGCGCCTCCTCCTTCTCGAAGGAGGTCGTAGAGGGGACTCACCACGTCATCGCGGAGGGCACCGGGCTGGAACCGTACAGCCCTTGCCAAGGCCTCGTTCGAGGCCAAGGCGGTCTTCAGGATGTTCATGCCTGCGTTGATCTGCCGGTCCATCTCCCAGTCGCACATCAGGCACACGAACACCTTGCCCACCCTATCTCGGCGCCGAGCGCCACACACTGGGCAGGTCTTGCTGGTCCATGCAGGGTTGACCTTGATGATCGGAACGCCTTCGAGGGCGGCCTTGTACTCGATCTGACGGTGGATTTCGCGGCGAGGCCAGGAGGAAAGGCGGCGGTTCATCCGGCGTGAACGGCCTCCGGCACCGTGGAGGGTGAGGTCCTCCAAGACAATTGCGGCTTGCGCCTCCGTCGCGAGTCGCACGAGGCCCTTCGAGACCCGGTGGAGCCTGTGGCGGACGCGGTGCCGTTCCCTTCGGCCCTCGCGATTGAGAAGCCGTCGGGCGACCCTCCGATCGTGGGCGGCCTTCTTGCGCGCGATCTTCCGTCGGCGTCGGTAGTGGATCTCTTGGATGCGCCTCACGCCTTCGAAAGGCACGCGGAGGAGTCCTGCCGAATCGCCCGATGACTGAACCCCATCGAGGGAATCTTCGTTCGTGTCCAAGGCGATCGTCCCTCGAGGCTCATACGGCTTCGGCGCCTCCTTCCGCAGGACGACGATGATCTTCCCCGAGACAACCGTGAGGGATCCGAGGCCCCACGATGGGTCGCCGAGGATCGAGCGGTGCCACTCGGCAAGAGGCAGGTGGAGCTGAACTCCTTCCGTCCCTCGGATCGGGATCCGGATTCGTCCAGTCTCCCGGTCGAGCCAATACGATTGGTTCTCCGCCTTCAGCATGAGGCGGCGCAAGAATGGGATGGAGGATCGCTTTCCCTTCCTCACCCGGCGCCGATGCGCCTTCAGGACGGCTAACGCGACCTCGAAGGCGGACGGGATGTACTGCTTGTACACCGCGTGGCGCGCGCCGAGGTCCTTGTACGCAGCCCGAGTGAGTCGAGCGCGAGAGCGGATGTCTTCCTTCAGGGCGATTCGGATCGATTCGTTCACGAGTAGGCGGAACTCTGCGAGGAGCCAACGGAGATGCGGGTCGTCCCACGGGACGGGAAAGACGAGGGCCCGGTGGGTGAGCACACTCTCCGCTAGGTAGGAGGCCGACATCAAGGTCGATGGGGGAGATGCGTGAATGTGAAAATCTGGATTGAGGCGGTGTGAGCATCGCCCTACCATGCTCGCCGTCGTTCATCACCCGACCGCGCCACTGAAGCTTTTTAGCCAACCCGTCATTAGCTTCCTCTGGAGAAGAGCGCGGATGTGGGCCCGATCGGACCTGGTCGCCGAGTTGAAGGGACTCGGCCTTCTGCGCACGGGGGACCTCGAGCGCTCGTTCCTCCGGGTCCGACAGGAGTCGTTCTTGCCGGAGTCGTTCGGGCTCCTCGCGTACGCCGACATGCCGCTTCCGCTCCACGAGGCTCCGCACCCGACAACCATGCCGTCCGCGCGCTGCCTGATTGCCGCGCTCGATCTGTTGGAGCTCCACGGCGGCCTTCGGATCCTCGTCGAAGGCTGCCGCGGCGGATATCCGGGTGCCTTGCTCGCGGAAGTCGTCGGCCCGGAGCAGGTGGTCGTCGTCGAAACGAATCCCGAGCGCCGGAACCGGACGATTCAACGGATGCAGGCGGCCGGCTTCGACGCGGTCCGCGTCCTGGCGTCACTGCCCGATGAGACGTTCGACCGGATCCTCGTGCTCGATGCTACGCCGCCGCGGCAACTCGTCTCCCGAATCGCGGACCCGGGCTTCCTGATCGCGCGCGGTCGCGGCGTGCACGATCTCGCCTTCGTGAAACTCATCCGCAATTCGGGAGAGACCCTCCAGATCACGTTCAACGAGGCTCCGTCCGCGGCGGTCGAAGGATCGCGGGACGAGGTGACGCCGGTCGACTTCGGCCGGCTCTTCGCGGTCGAGGACCTGCTCGCCCACGCCTGGGAAGGCCGCGTGACCGGACATTACGACCAGCACTTCCGGGACATCGTGGTCGAAACGTTCGCGGGAGGTCCCCTCGATCTCAATGCGTTCGACGCGGCCCAAGAACCGTGCAAGGACGCCGCGCGACGCGCGTTCCAGGCGGCCTACATCCTCCAGAGCGCGGGGGAACTCGAACGGGCCGCCGACGCCTACGAGCGCTCGATCCGCCTCGCGCCGTCCGGCGAGGCCCACACGTTCCACGCATGGACGTTCAGCTTCATGGGCCGCTACGACGACGCGATCGAGGAGTGCAAGCGGGCCATCGCGGTCGACCCGTCGTTCGGGAACCCGTACAACGACATCGGGGCCTACCTGATCGAACTGAACCGTCTCGACGAGGCGATCCCATGGCTGGAGCAGGCCATCTCCGCGCCGCGGTACTGCTGCTACTTCTACGCCCACACGAACCTGGCGCGGGTGTACCTGCAGAAAGGGATGCGCGAGAAGGCGCGGAAGTCGCTCCTCGCCGCGCTCCGCGTGAATCCCGAGTACGAAC
>VBLR01000089.1 GCA_005878665.1 Methanobacteriota archaeon
ATCCACCCGGCCACGGGTATGGGGGGACGGACCGAGGTCGCGCGCGAGCCACTCGGTCAAAGCGCCTTCGTTGAGATCCCTGGGGTGGAGCACGTCCACGAGTCCGAGATCTTTCATACGCTGAGCCCGAATCCACTGTTCCGGCTCCGGTTTCACCCGTGGTACAATCAGCGCGTGCTTCTCGAACGAGAGCGCCTCGCACACCGTGTTGTAGCCGCCCATGGAAATGATCCGGTCGGCACGCTGCACGAGCGGTGTCGAGTCAGGCACAAAGTCGAGGACCTGGAATCGCGGGCGTCGCTCGGCCCGGCGGCGGACGCGCCGCCGCTCCTCCCATGGCATCAAAGGACCGGTCACGAGGACCCCCGTGGTATGCGTTGGCAAATCGGCCTGGAGGAATGCCTCGGCCAAGGCCCTGCCGTCGTGCCCTCCGCCGACGACGCAAAGGGCGAGCTTCCCCGGCGGGACACTCTGCAGGACCGGACCGGCCTCCGCCTTCGCGAATTCGAGGCGTGCGCGCTGGTCCAGATACCCGGTATAGCGCACTTTCGTGCCCACGGCATCGACGAGACCATACTCGCGGACGGGGTCGAAGACCGCAGGATCTCCATAGATCCAGACGGCGTCGTAGTACTGTCGAATCGCGTTCAGGTTGGATTGATTCGCCCAGGTGCTCCTTACGGTCTCGGGATCGTAAAGCACGTCGCGCAGCCCGAGCACGCAGCGGGTGCTCGCGCGTTTCTTCAAAGACTCGAGGGTCGATGTAAGCTCGCCCGCGACCCCTCGGGGCAAGTGGTCCACGATCAGCAAGTCTGGCTCGAAGACCTCCATCGCGCTCCGAATCACGCGGGTCCGGAGAGCGATCAGGTCCCGGTCGGAGAGGTCCGGCAGGAACCGGGGATTGTAACCCCCGTCGGCCTCCCGGCGGAGGGCTGGAAGTGTCATACAGTCCACGCCCTCGGGCAGCAAGAGCGAACCGGCCTGCCACGCCTCCGCGATCATCACGACCGAAGGCTGCAACGCGGAGCGGCGCAACGCTTGGGCTATCGAAGCGTTCCGCCGAATATGGCCAAATCCAACCATTCCTTGCGAATACAGCGCGACTCGGGGAGACCGCGTCTCCCGGGCGGCGAGCGCATCGTGCGCACGATGGGCACGGTTCGAGTGCAAAGATTCGGTATGGGTGCCGAACCGGACGTGCGCGACCAACCGACCCACCCCGCTACGGTCGTCTCACTCGGGCGAGGTGAGGGATTCCTGAGTCAGTCGAGAGTCGTTCGGGCGACCCGGGAACGAATCCCGGGGTCCATAGTGCACAGTCGGCCTTCGAGCTTACCAGCCACATCGTCGCGCGACCAAAACGCAGCACAAGCGCTATCGCACTTGAGAACCATGTTTTCATTTGCGCGTCAATGAGTCATCTTGTACTCACACAACGTCAGTGTGCCCACAGATAGAATTTCATTCGATGAGAATCCGATTTGCCGATGACGGATGGTAATCCGGCGTCCACAGCCTCGGGTGAATCGTCAATCTTCGATGACTTTGACGCTCTCGCCGCCGTGTCGGGTCTCCCGAGGACGGACCTCGACCATCAGCGGCATCTGTAGTCCGCCCCCGGTCATGATCGCCACGCCGATCGGAAGCCGGGGGATCTCCTCGGCCATCGCGGTCGTGAGTCCCTCCACGCTCGCGATGATTGCTTTCAGGTCATTCGGGTTCGTGACCTTCAGGATAATCTGGGTGTTGCACTGGCTGAGGACGTTCTTGTCGACCTTCGCCGCGCGTTGCGTGATGACGACGAGGCCGAGACCGAACTTCCGGCCTTCCGAGGCCAGCGTCCGGAAGACCTTGGAGGAAGCGACCTGGCCGACCTGAGGACAGAAATTGTGCGACTCCTCGACGACGAGCATCATCGGCGGGATCCGTCCGACCTTTCGCAGCTCGAACATCGCCGTTGCCAAGCGGTTCACGACGAGTTCCTGGATGTCCGGCGGTACGCCTTTCAGGTTGATGATCGTCGTCTTGCTCTTGATGACGAGCTCGTCGATCCGCGTGCCTTCCTTCGCGAAAATCTCGACCTCGCTCAGGTATTCCAGCTCGTCGATGAGCGAGGCGTTCTGCGGATCTTCTTCGCGCTCCAGGACACGGATGATGTCTCGGATCGTGTAGTCTTTCGTCGCTTGGCGCAGGAGATCGAGCGCTTTCCGTAGTGCGGTGAGATGGGTCCGCACCTTCGAGGAGCCGGTGAGCGAGAGGATATCTCTTGCGTCGAGGTTGCTCAACGTGAACTTGAGCGGCCGACTCCCGGGGTTAATCTTCGTGTCGGGAGAAAAGACTTGGATGATGTCTCCGTAAGCACGCGGCTCGACGTGGAAGCGACCGGAGCCTTCAGCGTGTTTGCCCTTCTCCCTCAACGAGGAATATTCACCATGCGGATCGAGGATCACGCTCGTCACCCGGTGTTTCATCAGCTCCTCGATCAACACGCCGGCGACGTAGGACTTGCCGCCTCCCGTTTTCGCCAGAATCGACACGTGCTTCTGGACCATCGCGTTGATGTCGAGGTACACAGGCACATTGTGGCCCGCGAGGAGACCGACGTACGCGCCGTGCTTCTTGTCCTCCTCAAGCCCGATCACCTCCTGAATCGTGGAGGTCTCGGCCTTGTACACGGGCTCGCCCGCCCGAAACGGGGTGCGCGGGACCTGCAGGAGGCCGCGATCATCTCGGTAGCCGATCACGCTGACCTGGGCCGAGACCCGCTCTTCGACGTCGACCGGATCCCCATCCCCAAGCAATTGTGCGCGGTCGAGCGACAAGTCGGTCTTCCGTTCGATTTCGTCGACGCGGCCCAAGACCTCACCGCACGTCTCGTGGGCGACCTGGACGAACTCATATCGTTCGATCGCATCGACGACGGAACAGCGGAAAGCCGTCGTCCCGACATCACCATAAATGACGCCGACAAATCCGTCGCCATGGTGTGAAGAGGACTTAGAATGAGCGGCGGATTCCATCCGTGCATCCCATGCGTTGCGCGATAATCCGGCGTCCGGTTAAATATCTTTGTCCACGGAACATAGACCTATTCTATGAGAAGATGAAAATCGCCGATGATATTCTTGAGCGGGGTGTTCAAGCCGCTCTCCGGGCAATCGGTTTTGACAATGGTTGGCTCGGTCCAAGACGCGTCACTTCAGGTCGTGTTCGGCAGAGCGTTTCTCTTGCAACTTCAGCGCGGAGATCTCCAGACGGCCAAGGTGTTCGCCCGCGCGTTCCTCTTGAGGACCGAGCTGGACTCCAAACGGGCGCTCAGCGCTTCTGCGGCGTGAGCCGTTTTCGAATCGCGGAAACGGCGGCGAGGGTGACCTCCTCTGGGCTCCGCGTGCCGTCTAGGACGGTGAACCGACGAGATCGCGCGAGTCGATCGTAGTTCGCGGCGACCTTCTCGAGGAATGCAAGATCCTCGAACCGGATGAGATTGGGCCGACCCTCGATGCGCTTCCGGCCCAACTCGGCCGGAATCCGGAGGAGGATCGTCAGGTCGGGACGGAGCATCCACAATTCGCTTGCCCGCCGTAGAAACCGAATCGGATCTTTCACCAGACCTTCGAGCCGGGCTCCCTGATACGCGTACGTCGAATCCGCATATCGATCGCAAAGGACCAGTTCCCCCTTGTCGAGATGGGCTCGGATGTCGGTCTGATGCGCCGCGCGATCCGCGAGGAACAGAAAAGATTCCGCGATCGGCCCAACATCGTCGTCGGTTGCGTGGCGGACTGCATCGCCGAGCCACGTCTTCGTGGGCTCGTGGGTCAGATGCACCGTGTGCCCTTCGGCTCGGAGCGATTCGGCGACGAGACGACTCACCGTCGTCTTTCCGGAGCCATCAATGCCCTCGAAACTCACGAAGCCGGCGAGCACGTGTGACGACAACGAACGGACGGCACATTAAACCGCCGTTGTCCGGTCCTCCATGTGCTGCCGCACAACGTTTTTATAGAGTCGGGCGGCTCCGTGGCCCGGCGGGGGTCGGCTCGGGGGGCGGGGACGATTTCATGGAAGATTCATCCGGATATGCGCAGACTTTCCGATGGCGGGGACCGCGACGCACGGTGTCGGAAGTGCCACGTGCGAATCGTGCTGTTGCCGGATGACCGCCGCCAAGGATACTGCTTCGACTGCTACGATTCGCTCGAGGTCCACTCGAAGGTCGTGGCCTAGTCGGTTGCCTGTCCCACGAGTTCGCGGCGTCGCTCCTGTCGCTGCCGCTTCCACCGCTTGACGTCCGCTTCGATCCACGCATTCGGTCGGCCTTGGGCTCGGAGCAAGTCCACGTTCGGCTTCCACACGATGTCCCAGTACCGGAGAGCCTGTTCGACCTCGTCCGTCACTTCTTCGGCCGAGGGAGCTCGATCTTCCACGGCCTTCGCCCCGACCTCCCACGCCCATGCCTTGAGATCTTCGAGCAGGGTCGACTTCTTCGCGCTCTCCCAGACGAGGGTCGCGTTGCGAAGGACGTCTTTCTCCTGGTCCCGATCGAAGAGAGCCGTCACCCGTTCGCTCCCGCTCGCCCAGAATGGACGGTCCAGACTACCACGCCAACGAAGCCCGTGCCTTGCGAGGATTCGCTTGAAGGACTCCTTGTTCTTCGAGTACGTGTCCCCCGGCATTTCGAAACGAAAGCGCATGCGCCGACTTGCACGCCGTCCGGCGTAATAACATTTCGCGAGGAGGTACCCGGCCTCACCGTGACGTGGGGGACCGACGCGAGACGAGCTTCAACCGCACGACGGAGATCGCGACAATCGCAAGGCTCACCGCGGCCAAGAAGGCAACCGCCGCACCGGCCGTATCGCTCCGCTGGGCGGCGCCGTCGGCCAAAGTCGAGAACAGGTTGAACGTCGCATGCATGGCGACCGCAACGATATAGAACGGGAAGACGGCCCACGGGCGCCCGGAGAGCCAGGACTTGGCGAGCCCGTAGCCCATGACGGCGGTCGAACTCGCATGGAGGAAGGTCGATGAGAAGGAACGGACCGCGACCACGACGAGCGATCCGGAGGGCCCCACGCCGGGCACGAGAAGAGCCGCGAGCGCGTAGACCAAGTTCTCCGTCGCGGAGAAACCCAAGCCCGCCGCGGCTCCGTACACGAGGCCGTCCGTCTTCGACTGCGTCTGGGGACGGCCCGCGGTCGCACCGACGCCTTTCGCGGCTTCTTCCACGATCGGCGCGACGACGAGCGCCCCGAGGGCCGTACTCGGGTCCTGGAACCGTCGCGCGAAGAAATCGTTCAGAGACTGGATCTGGCCGAGGACGAGGATGAACACGACGCTCAGGATGATCGCGATGATGACGCTGAACACCGCACCCCAGGCAAAGGTCTTCAGGACGGTCGGCCAGGGCTCCCGGCCGTATCGGGGAGAGTTCCGAATCCAGACGAGGTATACGAGCGGCAAGGCGAAGGCCGCGATGAACAAGATTAGGAGGAAATACGGGGAACTCGCGAGGTCCGCCATGCGGGTCCTCGGTCAGCGTTCCTTCGCCCGAGAGCCTTCCTGGCGCAACTTCGCGTGAGCCGCCGCGAGCCGAGCGACCGGGACCCGGAACGGCGAGCACGAGACGTAGTTCAGGCCGATCCCGTGACAGAACTCGATGCTTGCAGGATCCCCGCCATGTTCGCCGCAGATCCCGACCTCGAGATCCCGCCGGACCTTGCGACCTTTTTGCACGCACATCCGCATGAGCTGGCCGACGCCGGCGCGGTCGATCGTTTGGAACGGATTGTGCGGGAGGATGCCTTGCTCGACGTAGTCCAAGAGGAACTTCGGCTCCGCGTCATCCCGGCTGTACCCCATCGTCGTCTGGGTGAGGTCGTTCGTCCCGAACGAGAAGAATTCTGCATGGCGGGCGATTTCGTCGGCGACGAGAGCGGCCCTCGGAATCTCGATCATCGTGCCGAACTTGTAGCCGACCGAGATCCCCTCGCGTTCCATCACCTTCCTCGCCTCATCCTCCAGGGCGTGTCGTTCGATCCGCAACTCCTCGGGAAGACCCACCAATGGGATCATGATTTCCGGCCGAACGTCGACGCCTTCTTTCTTGAGCCGGCATGCCGCCTCGAAAATGGCCCGGACCTGCATCTCCGTGATTTCCGGGAACATGATCCCGAGGCGACATCCGCGGAGGCCGAGCATCGGGTTCGTCTCACGAGAACCCTTCACCGCCTCGAGGAGCCGTTCTTTCCGGGGCAGGAGCGATTCAATCCCTTTCGTCAGGTTGGAATCGGCTTTGCGGATGTCCGCGATGAGCGCCCGATCCTCCTCGGAGGTGGAGGAGCGAACAAACGCCTCCGGATCTTCCCGCGCGATCCTCAGCTTGGTCACTTGGACGAGCAGCGTCTCGTAGCGGGGCAGGAACTCGTGAAGCGGGGGGTCGATCAGCCGGATGATGACCGGGAGCCCGGCCATCTCCCTCAGGATCCCGACGAAATCCTCCCGCTGCATGCGACCGAGATGTTCGAGTGATCCAATGTATCGCCGCGAGAGGTCCTCCAGATGGGAGTCGAGATCGGCGAGCCGGCCTTCGAGATCTCGACGTCGATCGTTCGTCGCCGTCTTGAGCTGCTCGGCGAGGGCGTCGCGCTGCCGCTTGGCCTTTCGGTACTCCGGCGCGGCGAGAATCATCTCATGGACGATGGGGAGCCGGTCCGTCTCCATGAACATGTGCTCCGTCCGGTCGAGTCCGATTCCTTGGGCGCCGAACTTGCGGGCGCGCGCGGCATCTCTCGGATAATCGGCGTTGGCCCACACTTGGAGGGTCCGAATTTCATCGGCCCACGCGAGGAGATTCTGGAGATCGACTTCCCGATCAAAGTCCGGCTCGAGCGTCCGGATGGCTCCGGCGAAGACCTCTCCCGTACTCCCGTCGATGGAGAGGCTCTCGCCCCGTCGGACCGTCTTGTCGCCGACCCGAAACTCCGCGGCGTCGTAGTCGACCTGGATTTCCTCGCAGCCCGCGACGCAGGGAATCCCGAGGCCTCGCGTGACCACCGCCGCGTGGCTGGTCGCCCCTCCGCGGGCCGTCAGGACCCCTTTCGAGTGGAGGACCCCGTGGACGTCGTCCGGCGAGGTCTCGACCCGGACCAAGATCACGGGCTTCCGTTCGTCCCGACCCAGCTTCTCCGCCTCGTCGGGATCGAAGACGACGATCCCCGTGGCGGCGCCCGGGGACGCGTTCAGCCCTTTCGCAAGGAAGTGACCGGATCGCTTCGCCTCTGACTTCGCCACGTCGTCGAACTGGGGGAGAAGGAGCTGAATCACGTGGTCCGGTTGGACCCGCAGGAGGGCCTCTTCCTTCGTGATGAGTCCTTCATGGACCATGTCGAGGGCGATCTTCACCGTCGCTCGGGCCGGAGGTTTCGCGGCCCGCGTCTGGAGCATCCACAACTTGCCCCGCTCGACCGTAAACTCGATGTCCTGTGCCTCCCGGAAGTGCTTCTCGAGCCGCTCCGCGACCTGCGACAAGCTCGCGAACAGCTCGGGGAGGTCGTCGCGGAGCTCCGCGATTTTCAAAGGCGTGCGGATGCCGGCCACGACGTCTTCGCCCTGCGCGTTCGGGAGATATTCGCCATACAACTCTTTCGCGCCGGTGAGCTGGTTCCTCGTGAATGCAACCCCAGTGCCGGAATCGGATCCCATGTTGCCGAACACCATCATCTGGACATTCGCCGCCGTGCCGAGGTGGTGCGGGATCTTGTTGAACGTCCGATAGTCCACCGCCCGTTTCCCGTTCCACGATCGGAAGACCGCCGCGACCGATTCCCGCAGCTGACGCATGGGGTCCTGAGGAAAGTCTTCGCCGACCTCGTGACGATACAGCTCCTTGAATTCCGCCACGATCGCCTTCAACTCGGGGGCGCCGAGGTCCGTGTCTCTCTTGGCGGCCGCTTTTTCCTTGTGGCGGTCCAAGACCGTTTCGAACCGGTGGCCGTCGATGTCCTTGACGATCCGCCCAAACATCGCGATGAGCCGACGATACGCGTCCCACGCGAACCGTTCGTTCGCCGTCCGCGAGAGGGCCTCGAGGGTCGTGTCGTTGAGGCCTAGGTTCAGGACCGTGTCCATCATCCCGGGCATCGAGAGCTTCGCGCCGGAACGGACCGAGACCAACAGCGGGTTCGCCGGATCCCCGAATTTCCGGCCGCCCTTCGCCTCGACGGCGGACAGCCCTTCCTCGACCTGCTTCCACATCCCGGGAGGGAAACGGCCGGTCCGGGTGTACGCGTTGCAGGCCTTCGTGGTGATCGTGAAGCCGGGCGGGACGGGGAGGCCGAGGCGGGTCATTTCCGCGAGGCCGGCGCCCTTGCCGCCGAGGAGGTCCCGCATGGAGGCGTTCCCCTCATCGAACGCGTAGACATGCTTCGTCAGGACGGATCCCCATAATGGTAGTCTGGAGCTCATATAACAATGTTCGGAGCCACGTCGCGTGCGAACGGCGCATCGTGTCGGAGGACGTTTCAGAACCCCATCTGATACACTTTGATGTCCGCCCGCTTTCGTTCGAGGAACCGATACACGGTCTTGTGCTCGCTGCCCCGGAGCAGCATGAATACGGCCTCACGGGCGATGGCCATCTCGAACGTCCCGCCGATTAAGGCCACCGTGTGGCCCCACACGCTGACCTCGACTCCGGTCAGCTCCTCGATCAGCCGGCGCGTCTTCCCCCGGGTGCCGATGAGCCGCGCCCGGATTTGAGCGACGCGGTTCTTCGAGTGCGCAAAGTCTTTGATATCGAGGACCTCGAAGTATGCGTCCTCGTCCAAGAGACGGAAAGCCCGATCCTCCGAGAAGCCGCGGGCCATTGCTTGGACGACGTCCCTCGCCTTGAGGGCCAAGACCGGATCCTGAGCGTCCGCCTCGTCAATCGTGACCTCGCCGGACGCCGAGTCTACCGAAATCCGCGTCCCCGTCGCGTGCTGCAAGCGTTCTTTCGTTGTCCCCTCCGGGCCGATCAAGACGCCGATCCGCTCCGCGGAAATCCGAGCGTAGAGCATCTCATCCCTCCAAGATCGCCCGCTCAAGGCCGGCCGGCGTGACGTCGACCCGGAGGCGCCGGAAAAACCGCGCGATGTTCCCCACGTCGCGCTTGAACCACTCCGCGGCCCGGGGATGGTCCAAGGGGACGGCCTGCCCGACATCAATCACGACGACCCGTCCACTCCACCACAGCAGATTGTACTCGCTCATATCTGCGTGGACCAGTTCGGCTTTCCGGATTGCCCGCAGGTTCGTCACGACGTCGGCGTACACCGCGGCGGGATCTTCCAGCGCGATTTCCCGAAGGGCGGGCGCGGGCCGGGTCTCGTCGCCGATGTACTCCATGACGAGGATGTTGTTATGGACCCGCTCCGGGGTCGGCACGCGAGCGCCGGCGTCCTCCATTCGGACGAGGTTCTTGTACTCCTTCTGCGCCCACGCCAAAAGGGTAGGACGGGTCGCCCGCTTCACCCTCTTGAAGCGCGGGTCCCCGTCAATGTACACGGCGATGTTCCGGAATGTCGCGTTCGCAATGCGGTAGATCTTCACCGCCTTCGCGCGACCGTCGGGGCCGGTCGCGTGGAACACGTTCGCTTCCTTCCCGGTGCTCACCGGATAGTCCAGGGTCGAGAGGACCCCGTCCGTGATCAGGTCGGCGATCGTCAGGAGGGCCGCGTGGTCGAAGACCTCGTCGTACGTCTTGCGCGTCTCCGAATCCTTCTCCTTCGTCAGGAGGGCATCGACCTGGGTCTCCAAGATGCGGAGACGGCGCTCATCAACCATGCGGAGAAACGAACATTCCGCTCGACTAAGAGCTTTGTGGGTCGTCAGAAGATGTTGATCGATTTCGGGATCAGGCCGCGGCGGCTCATGTAGGTGGACTCGGTCTTTGTGTACCGGTGTTTGATGTCGCACTTCTCGTCTTGGAACTGCCAGACCTTCACGACGAGGAGGTCGCCTTCGCGAATCCACATGCGCTTCTTGAGCTTCCCCGGGATGCGACCAAGGCGGCTTTTCCCGTCCTGGCACATCACGCGAATCCGCGAGGCCCCTAGAAGTTGGTCCGCGATCCCGAGGATCTCCCCGTC
>VBLR01000090.1 GCA_005878665.1 Methanobacteriota archaeon
CGAACCGGACCTCGGTGACCCTGAGTCTGGCCCAGGGCGATGCGAGCGTCGGAGACATCGACTGGGTCGTCGGCTACGGCGAGCCGATCGGGCGGGTTCCGACGCTAACGTTCACCACCCAGGGAACGAACCCGTGGCATGCGACCGCGAACTTTCCGTTCTGGAGTCCCGAGCTCGCCCTGAACCGTACCTTGCGTGCGTCGCTCCTGGAGAACGGAATCCCAGTCCTGACGAACGTGTCTCTTTCGAGCGGGATTCTCGGGACCTTCGCGAACGGCACCCTCGCGCTCACCGACTCGGATGGCGACGGAAGTCTTTCCACGGGAGACGTCTTCACGGTGACCGGCGCCAGCACCAACCGGTACGTGCTGGATGTCTCCGTCCTCTACGGATTCCCTTGGCGAGTCTATCTTTGAACTGCGTAACGCCCGGCATGACTTGCCGTCTCACAGCGGAAGCGTGATTACGGCCGCCTCCTCTTGCGGTCGCGGAGCTCTGATCGAATGCCCATCGCCATCGAGGGGATCGTCTGGTATTCCGAAGACCTGGATCGAGCGAGGGCGTTCTATCGAGACGTCCTCGGCTTGCCGCTCCTCCTCGACGAAGACCACGTCATCCACTTCGACGCCGGGACGGTTCGGCTCGCCATCCATCGATGCCCGCCCGGAGAGGGTCGGGAGGCCCCCGAAGGTTTCCTCGTCTTCGGGGTGGACGACATAGTCGCGACGTACGAGGAATTGAGCAAACGGGGAGCGGTGTTCCTCGGAGCCCCCGCGCAGCGACCGTACGGTCGGGTGGCCTACCTGCACGACCCCGAAGGACATGAAATCGGTCTGTTAGAAGAACCTCGTCCCGGGACGGAAGGCCATCGACGTGTGGCCCCGCTGGTCGGTCGATACGAGCGGGTGATCGAAAAGCTCGCCCGGTGAGCTTGCCACTCGCAAGACCTTTAGGTCCCGTGTCCATGCCTATCCCGATGGTCGAGACCGCAGTGGTACTCTTGTCTGGAGGGATGGACTCGGCGACCGCCCTCGCGATGACGATCAAAGAGGGCCATCGCGTCATCAGCCTCACCTTCGACTACGGTCAACGTCATCGGAACGAGATCAACGCGGCCGAGCGAATCGCGAAGCATTTCCGAGTCCCGGACCGCAGGACCATGACGATCGACCTCTCCGCGATCGGCGGGTCGGCTCTGACGGACCCGCGGATCCGTGTACCTGAGCAACGACGGCTCGAGGAAATCGGCCGCGGCATCCCGATCACCTACGTCCCCGCTCGGAACACAATCTTGTTGGCCTATGCCGTGGGCCTGGCGGAGGCGACCGCCGCGAGGGCCATCGTTATTGCGGCCAACCAACTCGATTACTCGGGCTACCCGGACTGCCGCCCGGAGTACTACGCCGCATTCCGGGAGGTCGCTCGCCTCGGCACGAAGCGGGGCGTCGAAGGAGACGTCATCGAGATCCGCACGCCCCTGATCCGCATGTCCAAGGCGGACATCGTCCGGAGAGGGGAGGAGCTCGGGGTCCCCTGGGAGCTCACGTGGTCATGCTACCTCGGCGGTGCAACGGCGTGCGGCGTCTGCGACTCCTGCCAACTCCGGCTCAAAGGATTCCGTGAAGCCGGGGTGTCGGATCCGCTGCCGTACGCCTCTCGACGTCGGCGCGCCGCGAACGCTTAATAGTCGGCCGGCGCATCGGAAGCCCGATGGAGGCCCAGGCCACCGTCGCCTCGCGGAAGGGGAAAGAGTTCCTCCTGAGCGAATGCTACGTCTCGGTCCAGGGGGAGAGCTCCTTGGTCGGCCTCCCGACGATCTTCGTGCGATTGTACACGTGCAACCTGCGTTGTCGTTGGTGCGACTCGATGCACGCGGTCGAGGGCGGCAACTTCGCGCGGATGGGAGTCGATACGACCGTGAAGAAGATCCTCGGCCTCGCGGGGGACCTTCAGACCGATGCGCGAGGGATTCGGAACCTGTGTTGGACCGGTGGCGAACCGTTGCTCCAGGGCGAGGCGGTCGCCCGAGCGATCAAACGCCTGCCGGAGGCCTTCGTCCACTCAATCGAAACGGACGGGGAGATCGACCTCTCGACCTTCGACGCGCTCGTCCCCGAGGAACGGGCGTCGGGCCGGGTGCGGTATGTGATGGACGTCAAGTGCCCGGGATCCGGGATGGTCGCGAACAAGGCCTACGCGAACCTCGAGCGCCTCCGGGCGCACGACGAGGTGAAGTTCGTCCTCCTCGATCGCGCGGATTACGAATTCGCGAAAGGCGTCCTGTCGAAGGTCGACACGCCGGCCCGGACGGTACTCTTCTCTCCCGCGACGCCCGCGCACAAGGTGGCGCACGGCTTGGACCCCGGACAGCTCGCGTCATGGATCCTCGATGAACGCCTTCCGGTCCGGCTCCAACTCCAGCTGCACAAGCTCATCTGGCCCGGCCGCGAGCGCGGGATCTAGCCGAGATCCCATCGAGCGGCCCCGAGTCCCCCGATACCGGAGGACTTTCATCTTCGAGTGTGTTTTGCCTGTCGTGCGGTACGAAGAGATCGAGCACACCGCGGACGTCGGGATCCGCGCGTACGGGTCCTCGCTGGACGAGCTGTTCGCGAACGCCGCCGAGGGGATGTTCAGCCTCATCGCGGATCTCGACTCGGTCAAAGAGGTCGGAGAGATCGAAGTCCGCCTCGAAGCGGACGACATCCCGACCCTTCTCCTTCGGTGGCTCTCCGAACTCCTGTATCTCCACGAGACGCAGCGTCTCCTCTTCACCTCGTTCGATGTGCAGGTGGATGGGACCTCGCTGCGCGGTCGTGCACGCGGGGAGGCCATCGACAAGAAGCGTCACGAGCTCAAGCTCGCCATGAAAGCCGTGACCCGACATCGGTTGAGCGTCGACCCGGCGAGGGGCACCGCCGAGGTCATCTTCGACATCTAGGATATCATGGTCGTCAAAGGCGTGACGTTCGACTGGTGGGGGACAATCGCTGTGGTCCCGTCTCCGCAGGACGATGCCGCAATCCGCGACGTTCGGATTTCACGACTCGTCGCAGCGCTGCGGGACGATGGGATCGTGATCGATCGCTCGACCCTGTCGAAAGCGTACGACCGCCAAGCTGAACGACTCGAGGACGCCTGGGCTCGCCATCGCGAGTTGAGCCCGGAGGACCAAGTGGACCTCTTGCTCCGGCTTGCCGGCATTGACCGGCGCGACCCTGCGATTGTCGGCCTCGTGAGCGAGGCTCTCGGCGGCGCAATCCTCGTCCGGCCGCCCAACTTCTTTCCGCACGTTCGCGAGACCCTCGACGCCTTGCGGGCGAGAGGATTCGCAATCGGGCTCATCTCGAATACTGGCCGCAGCTGGGGGCGGTACCTCACAAAACTCCAGCAGGCCGTGGGGATCGGTCCGCAATTCGACGTCCGCGTGTACTCCGATGAACTGCGGACCCGAAAGCCAGATCCGCGGATGTTCGAGGCGGCGTTGACGGGCCTGAGATTGATGGCCGACGAAGTCGTCCACATTGGGGATGACGTGATCGCAGACATCGCGGTTGCGAAAGAGGTCGGGATGCGCGCTATCTGGTTCAACACGGGCTTCTGGCCCGGCGCAACGACCGACCGTGCGGACGCCGAAATCCGCGATCACGAGGAAGTGCCGCGTGTGTTGGAGGCATGGGCAGATTGAAGGCCACCGCCATCGCCCATCCGATTCAGGGTCTCATCAAGTATCACGGCCTCGCCGACCCCGTCCTCCGCCTCCCGTTCCACGATTCGATCAGCGTCTGTACGGCGCCCCTCACCAGCCACACGACGGTGGAATTCGGCGGCGTAGGGCAGGACACCGCGACGATCGACGGGCGGGACGTGAATGCGCGAGACATGGAACGCATTCGCGCCGTCGTCGACCCAATCCGGGACCGGGCCTCGATCCCTGATCCGTTCCGGATGAAGAGCGAGAACGACTTCCCCTCGAACATCGGGTTGGGTGCCAGCGCCTCCGGATTCGCCGCTCTGGCGACCGCGGCGGTCCACGCCGCGGGACTTCGCCTGACGGACGAGGAGATCTCGCGGTTCGCGCGTCGGGGCGCCGGATCGGCGACCCGGTCCGTGACCGGCGGGTTCAGCAAGTGGAAGATGGGGCTCACGGACGAAGACTCCTATGCCGTCCAGCTGGCCGGCGTGGACCTGCGGATGGCGATGATCGTCGCCCTCGTGCCCGCGTTCAAGCGGACGGACGACGCGCATCGGGAGGCGCTCACGTCGCCGTTCTTCCACGCTCGCCTCGCCGAGATGCCTCGCCTCATCGCCGAGATGGAACTCGCGATCCGGAAACGGGGCATCGGGGAGATCTGCGCCCTCGCGGAACGAGACACGCTCATGCTCCACGGGATCACGATGACCGGGACCGGCGAGATGGTGCTGTGGCAACCCGACACCCTCCGGGTGATCCTCGCGGTCCGCCGGATGCGGGAGGCCGGGATTCCCGCGTTCTTCTCGATCGACACGGGTGCGACCGTGTACGTGAACACGTTTCCGGATCGGGCCACTGAGGTGCGGAACGCCATCGAGGAACTCGGGATCCGTACGATCCCGTGCGAGGTAGGCGGCCCGGCCCGGATCACGGACAAACACTTGTTCTAAGCGACCTCCCAGAACTTCGACAAAACCGCGACGATGGGAATCCCACGTTCCATCTCATATGTATCGAATCATATTTATTTAATTGGTAATGGATATAATCAGGGGATTACAAGCGGAACCGGGTGCGACCCACCGGGCCGGCGACGACCATCGAGCTCGCGGACGGAAGGAAATACTTTCGCGCAACGTCCCGGACTCGCTCCCCCGTCAGGCCCGCGATGATCTCGGGGTACCGCTCGAGGAAATCCATCCCGAGGCCGTAATACTCCATGCGATGGAGTTCGGACGCGACCTCCGCATTCCGCTCGAGCGACACGATCAGCGACCCCATCTGATTATCTTTCCCGTCCGTGATCTCCTCGAGCGTGAAGGGCTCCGTCCGCAGGCGGTCCATCTCCGCCCGGATCGACTCGATCGCCTTCCCGAGGTTCGCGGAATTCACGCCCGCAGAGATCGACCACATCCCTCCGGCCGTCCGCGCATCGAGGCCCGAGAACGCGTAATACGCGAGGCCTTGCTCGTCCCGCAGGTTCCGTCCGAGGCGGCCGTACAATCCGATCCGGCCGAAGAGGAGGTTCGCGAGGTTCAGCGCGTAGTAGTCGGCGTGGCGGCGGGGGACGCCCGGCGCGCCGATCGCGATATCGACCTGGGTCTTGTGCGGCATCGGGAGCCACGCGGACCCGGGGCGATGGGGCGGCGGGGGCGGGATCGCGGGCGGTCCGCCTTCGTCGCCGCGGAGGCGCGACAACGGGGCGGCGATCGCGTCGTCGAGGACGGCGCGGTCCACGTCGCCGGTCGCGGCGAGGATGAGCCCCTCCGGGCCCACGTGCGCCTCGTGGAACGAGACGATGTCCGCGCGCCGAATCCGCCGGATCGGGGCCTCGCCTCCTTTCGGGTCCCGCCCGTACGGGTGGTCCTTCGGGAACACGAGGCGGGCCAGTTCCCGGAACGCCCGGGCGCGGGTGTCGTCGGCCTCGATGCGGACGTCGTTCAGCAATTCCCCGCGGACGCGCTCGATCTCCTTCGGCGGGAACGACGGGCCGGACAGGCATTCGACGAGGATGCGGACCGTCTCCGCGGCGGTCTCGCGCGTGCACCGCCCCTGGAACGAGAGGAGCTCCTCGCCGTTGTGGAACTCGAGCGTCGCGCCGATCCCCTCGAGGCGATCCGCGAGTTTCGCGGCGCTCCTCCGCCGCGTGCCGCTCAACAGGAGCCGGGACGTGAACTCGGCCACGCCGACGTCGGAGCCCTCCGCCGCGACCCCCGCGGGCACGCTCCCCCGGAAGGCGATGAACGGGTTCGACGGCAAGGCGTGGGACACGAGGACGGCCCCGTTCTCGAGGACGGTCCGGTCCGGGAGGTTCACGCCGGGACCTCCTGGGCGTGGAACCGCACGACGGTCCGGTGCGCGTCGACGAGGTACGCCCGGGCGACCGCGCGGACCTGTTCGGCCCGAACCTTCTCGACCTTCGCGAGGAGCGCTTCGCCGAACTCCCACGAGCCGAGGCCCTCTCCCGCGCTGAGGAGGATGCCCTGGAACGTGACGCCGTCCTGTTCGTACCGGGCCCAGGCTCGGACTTGCTGGCGGGCGCGCGCGAGCTCCGCCTTCGGAGGCGGGGCCCTCTGGAGCTTCTCGACCTCTCGGTCGAGCACCGCCTCGACACGATCGAGGGAGGCGCCGCGGGCGAGGGTCACGCTCGCGATCAGCAACGCCGGGTCGAGCTTCATCTCCTGCCGCACGCCGACGTCCGTCGCGAGCCGCGTGTCGACGAGCGCCCGATACAGGCGGTTCGAACGGGGTTGCCAGTCGCCCGCGGCGAAGGGCACCGTCCCGCGCCAGCCGCCGAGGACCGTCGTCAGGAGGACGAGCGCCGGGATATCGTCGTGGCTCGCCGCCGGGATGTGCCATCCGGCGGACAGGAGGTCGGCCGGGCCCGGGCGCTCGAGGTCGCTCCGCCGCTCGCCATGCTGCTCCGGTTCCGAGAGGCGGAGCGGGTCCGGCGGCGTCTCCGGCTTCAGGGGCCCGAACGCCTCGCGGATGTGTTGCATCGCGACGGCGGGGTCGAAGCCGCCGACGAGGACGAGGGACGCGTTGTTCGGCGCGTAGAATCGCAGGTAGTGACGGTACAGCGGGTCCCGGTCCAGCGTGGCGAGGTCCTGCTTGTACCCGATCGCGGTCCAATGGTACGGGTGCACGTGGAAGGCGAGGCCCCACAGCTCCTCTTCGACGGCGAAGTCGGGCTGGTTCTCCGCGCCCTCGCGCTCGCTGATGACGACCGTCCGCTCGGCCTCGACCTCCTTCGGGTCGAACGCGGCGTTCCGCATCCGTTCCGACTCGATCATCAGGGCCGTGTCCATCGCGCCCGCGGGGATCGTCTCGAAGTACATCGTGTAGTCCGTGTCGGTGAAGGCGTTCATCTTCCCGCCGAGGCGGGAGATCATCTTGTCGATGTCCCCCTTGCCGAGCTTGCCGCCGCCCTTGAACAGCATGTGCTCGACCCAGTGGGTGGAGCCGGTCATGCCCGGGACCTCGTTGCGGGAGCCGATCCGATAGACGACCCACGTCGACAGCGCCTTCGTGTCCGGGATCGGCCGGAGGATGACCTTAAGGCCATTGTCCAGGGTCTCGACGCGGGTGGGCATCCGGTCCGTGGGAAGGCGGGCGGCCGATATCAAGTTGCCCGACTGATGATTGCGGCACTCCACGATGATGTTTCCGGAACGGCTTTCGGCGGTCCGTCTGTTCTATGCCAGAACCGACCCGCGAGAACCCCTTCTGTTTAGGGCCCGGATCTGTCTGCGGAGACGCTCCCGAACGGCGACGACCTTCGAGGGAAGAGCGGCGAATTCTCGCCCGTTGCGGCCCTGCTTGGTGCGTTGCCTATGGCGAATGAACTCCTTCAGAACCTGCGCCTGCCTCGCTTTGACCCGAAGGTGCGGTTCCACGCGCCGGAGAAGCGATTCAATCATCCCCTCGGTCCAAACCAGCTGGTATTCCCGCTTCCATGCGGCCTTCCGCGCTGGCTGATTCGCGATGATTCCCCCGAACCGGTACTGAATCGTCCTCAAGACATCTAGGTGAGTATTCGTCACGGTCACCCGAGGATGATACTGAAGTGTGCGACAATCCGCGGTCCTCGTCCGGATGATCATGAGAGATCCCTCGGCATCGATGAAACCAGCGACGTACCTCGCGGATACCCTGGGTCGGCTAGGTGAGACCGTGCTCGTCGGGAAGTTCCGCTGACTCTCGGGGCCCCTTCGATTCATACGTTTCACGCGATCGTAGAAGGCTTGGCGGGAACGGACGTCCCGCCGAGTCAAAGGCAACAAACGACCAGCCTTGTCTCGCAGCCTGTGCCCGGCTTGGATGCGTAGATCGAACGCTAGGAGTGCTTTGCTCTGTTCGGACTTGACTACCAGAAATGGTTTGATTTTCCGGATCAGTTTGGCCGCGGCAGCATTAGTCCAGATGAGTGCGTAGGAGACCTTCCAGCCGGCTTGCCGTTGGCCTATCACAGACATCGTCCCGCCGGTCGTTCGCTGGATATCCTCCAAAATCATGCGATTAGTATTGTAGATGCTCAGTCTGAGGCAATACTCAGGTGACCGGTGGTGGCGGCGAATCCGCGCCAGTCCGAGATAGCCTTCTCCGTCGACGAATCCCGCCAAGTATTGGACGGGAATCATTCGTAGGAACTACTGTGCTCCAAGGTTAACTAGAATCCGGGGAGAGGTGGGTGAAAGTGCTATGCACGTCGATCCCCTCCTTCCCCCTTCTGAGCTCGAAATTTCGCACTTTCCAGATCGAGTTCGAAGTCCTCTTCCTTCACTTCGCCAGGGGTGAAGACCTTGCCGGCCTCAAACTCCAGCTTCTTCTCGCTCTTCTTCCGTTTCTTCGGCTTTTCCTCAACTTGCTGTGGCATAGGGTGCCTCCATCTTCGTGGCGTAAGGATCGAGGAGATCGATCCGCCTGCGCGTCCCGTCGTTCACGATCAACATAGACCAATCGATCATCTCGATATTGAAGGTGTCGCATAGCTCCCTCCGCAGCGAGGCACGGGTGTCCGTCGGCGGCTCCTGAATCGCCTTTTTGATAGCATCGTCGTCCGTGATGCGGTCGACCAACCCGGCTCGCTGCCGCTTGTAGAACAGAGACCGCTCCGCGCCGATCTCGGAGTACTGCTTGCACGCCATCATCTCGACATCGGGTCCGGCCTTCTTCTCCCCGGCCTCCTGGATCGCGAACCACCGGTCGAGCCATTCGATGCGGTGCGCGAGCTCCTTCGAGCGGCGGTTCTCGAGGCCATCGAGGACCTCTTCGAACGTCCGCAACGCGCGGCGCTCCCAATCATCCGTCACGATCGACTCGATCTTCCCAAGGTAGTACCGCTGAATGTCGATCGGCGAGACGATCCGGCCGTCCTCGAGCTCGACCTTCCACTGCTCCGGGTTCCGGATCTCCACGTTGTGCCACAGGTCCCGGATCGGGTCCTTGAGACGAGGCACGTCGCTCAGGCTCCCATCCTCCATGAGCTGCAGCACGCCCGAGGTCACGAAGTGACGGAGCATGATCGCGGTCTCGTTCATGAGGGCGTCCCCGACGATGACGTGGAGGCGCCGCCACAGGCGGCCGTCCGCGTGGGGTTCGTCGCGGGTGTTCAGGATCCCGGTATCGTGCATCGTCTCCCCGCTCACCACCTGGGACGTGAGGAAGGCCATCGGCGACAGCACGTATTTCCCGCGGACGATGTCGCCCGCCCCGGTATAGATGATCCGGGTCGCGAGATGCGGGACCAGGTCGCGGATGAACTGGCCCGGGAACGCGACGTCGCGGGAGACGCAGTAGTTCTCGTGCGACCCGTACGACGTGCCGTCCGGGGACGTGTTGTTCTTGAACGCGTGGATCTTCATGTCGCCCGTGTATTTCTCCTCCATGACGCGGCGGAGCCAATCGAGGATCTTCTCTCCGGCCTTCTCCCAGATCACGACATCGTGGAAGTTCGTCGTCTCCGCGGTGCTCACCTCGAAATGCCCGACGTCGTAGTAGACGCGCGAGCCGTTCGTGATGAACTCGCCGGCGAGGTGGAGATCCGAATCACGCAACAGGTCGAGCGCCATCATGTGGGGGTCGAACCCCATCGTGCCCATCTTGCGGCAGTACAGCGTGTACTCATGCTCGGTCCCCTGGACCATCTTCCTCATGCGTCACCCGACCATCGGGTCCGCACCGGTCCGGAAGACCTCCCGCTGGCGCTTCTCGTAGACGTACATCTCCGTGATCGCGTGCTCCTTGCTCTCCTCGTCGATCGCCATCTCGAGGTCCTTCATCGTGAGGCCTTCCTTCTTCCG
>VBLR01000091.1 GCA_005878665.1 Methanobacteriota archaeon
CGCGGTTCGACTGTCCATGTCGAGGCTCTGCAGCACGTAGTCGTGGGCGCCGTGGTAAGCCCCCTCCGCCTTGGCGATTTTCTCGCGGCCGGTATACGCGCGGGCCGTTCGAAGCGCGTGCATCGTCGCCTCGGTGCCGCTGTTGCATAGCCGCACCTTCTTCATCGAGGGCACGGCCTTTCGGACCGCTTGGATGTAGTCGATGAAGAGCTCGCTCGTGACCCCGAGCATCGATCCGGACTCGAGCTGCTTGATCACCTCGAGGGCGATGTCTCGGTTGTTGTGCCCCAGCAGCAGGGCGCCGAATCCCATCATGAGATCGAGGATCTTGTTGCCGTCGACGTCGTAGATGTAGCCGCCGTCGCCATAGTCAGCGAGGAACGGATGGGGTTTGAAGTACCGGACATTGCTCTCGACTCCGCCGGGGGTGATTCGAGCGGCCCGGCGCCAGAGCTGCGCGCTCTTCTTGTGTCGCGTCAGGTACTTCCGGCTGAACTTCTGGGACGGCAACGGATCACCTCCAAGTGAAAACAAGGTCGGCGGCGAGCGCCGACGCACGGATTCGCGGTCGCCGAAGGCCTCGAATTCCGGCTCACTTGGGCATTCCTAAAATGCCTCTGGAAATATGAATAGCTTTCGCGCACAGTTTGCGCTTTGTATATCAAACGTGAAAGAATGTGAAAGTATAGCTACGACCTATACCTGCTGTCCGATTCGCGCCATCGACGAGAGGAGTCGACGCGGAGAATGATTCATCATGACCGCGGTACAAAGAGGTCCGTTCAGGGCCAGAACCGGCCCTCGGCACCACCCGGTCGTTTCCTCTGGAACGTCCATTTCTGTCCGTTTGTTTCGGGATTGCCGGTGCTGCCCCGGTTTGTTCATTGGCCGGCGGGGAGGAGGGAAGCCAATGCCAGGACGACGGCCAAGAACGTCGCGACCTGCAGGATCGCCCGCACCGTCTGCCACTGCGTAAACCCCCGGTAGACCTGGCCGAGGACCGTCTCTTCGGGTATCCCGGATCGCAGTATGAGCAGGTTCGGGGCCGCACGGGTCGTCGCGAAAACGTGGGCCGCCGAGAGCGCTGCGGCGAAGTAGGCAAACGAAGCAGCGGTTGTCGAAACTCCTCGATCGAGTGCGAAGGTGGTCCCGAGTGCAATCGTCACGGCAGGAGCCCCCAGACCCAGGGCAGGATAGATCAAAAAGCCGGTCTGTAGGTCGGCGGCCCGATGGAAGGCCGCCATGGCGGGCAGGCCGATTATTCGGCGAGCCGGGAGTTCCACGACGGATTTGATTAGACTACCGCCCGCAAGGATCCCGTTGAGGACGGTGGCGGCAACCAACAACCCCCACTCCAGACTCGATGGGATCTTCATGCCCCCGCGACATGCGGCGGTCGCGCCCGCTACGAATGACGATTCGGGCGAATCGGGCGAGGGAGCAATGCCCCCTTCCCATTCCGGCATGATGCGTGGGGCAGGATTTGAACCTGCGAACCCCTACGGGACAGGATTCTGAGCCCTGCGCCTTTGACCAAGCTGGGCCACCCACGCACGACGGGACCGCAGGCGATTTCGTGGACTCGTAATAATCTTATGGTGGACGCCGGGAGGAACGCAAGACCTAAGCGCTCCGTTTTCATTGCGCGGACGAGATGTTCGAGAAGCGAGAGGTTCGATCCTTCTCTGGGTTGCGCCGCGACGATGTGTGGGCGAAGTCCTGGGACTGGTGGGGGCGCCAAGGGTTCCATCTCACGAAGACCGGGCCGTACCGGTTCCATGGGTCTTCGTACTACTCCCGGATCGGATTGCGCCGCGAATTCGACCTGATCGTGGACGATCTCCCGGACGGCTGCAACGTCGACCTGACGTTGGACGCCCAGATCACGGATGAAGGTCTCATCGCTGGCGCCGTGACCGCGGTACTCCTCCTTCCGGTCGCAGTGCTGGGCGGTGCGGTATCCTATTCAGAATACGAAACGGACGCCCGGAACCTCCTCGTCGCGTTCTGGCAATCCCTCTCCTCGGCCCCCGGAGTCCCCGCGGCCAGGCCGACACAGGCGATGCCGCCGCCGTGCAAGGGTTGTGGGGCCGCGCTCCTCCCGGACTGGAAAGTGTGTCCGTACTGCGGGCGCCGGCGAGACGACACGGGTCGATGAGTCGGCCTTAATGCGTCAGCGCTGTCGCTTCATGATTTTCATGAAGCCGTTCGAATCGAAGACCTCGAGTTGTCGTTCTGAGAGCGTCGTCCGGAATTCATCCCAGGTGATGACTTCGATCCGGTTGTTCCGACCTTTCGTGAATTGAATCCCGTCCGTTCCCTTGACCCGGCCTGGCCGAAGTCCTTTCTTCTTCGCCTTCTCGATGGCCTCCTCGATGCTCACGGGTTCCATGACCATCCGATCCCTCCGGGACGCGTTCCAACTCGCGCGCCGTTGCAATCCGGACGTCGCTATATAATGGTTGTTTCAAGGAGGCGGCCGACGCTTGCCAGAGACTTTCTATTGCACGTCCTGTATCTCGATTCGTGCGGCGATTCGGTTCATCGGGGATCCGAGGACTCGGGAATGTCGACGTGACTCCCGACCTCGCGCTCCGTGTGGGGATGATCCTTGGTGACGCGTACGGCAGCACGATCGTCGGACGCGATCCGCGCGTCACCGGGCCGATGCTCGTCCAGGCGCTCACCGCCGGCGTCTTGTCTTCCGGAGCGCCCGCGATCGACGCAGGTCTCGTCTCGACCCCGACACTCGCCCGGGGGACCCGCGAGTTCGCGTGTGGCGCGGTCATCACGGCGTCCCACAACCCGGCCCCATACAACGGAATCAAGCTGTGGAATCCGGACGGGATGGCGTTCGACGAGGATCAGCAACGGGAGATTGAGGAAGGGCTCGACCGAGGCCGTGCCCCCGTGCCATCCTGGGATCACGTCGGCGAGGTCTCGACCCGGGCCGATCTGGTCGAGCAGCACGTGGAGGCGATCCTCAAAGACGCCGGGGCGGCAAAGGTCCGCGTCGTTGTGGACTGCGCGTGCGGCGCGACGGCGACGATCACGCCGTTCTTGCTGCGGCAGATGGGCTGCGACGTGGTCGCCGTCAACGCGCAGGCCGATGGGCACTTCCCCGGTCGCGATCCTGAGCCGCTAGAAGAGAATCTGGCGATCCTCTCGTCGACGGTTCGCGCGGTGCACGCGGACCTGGGGGTTGCTCACGACGGCGACGGGGATCGCATGGTGGCGGTCGATCGCGAAGGACGATTCGTCGGTGGAGACACGCTCCTTGCTCTGTTTGCGCGGGAAGAGGTCCGACGCAGCCTGGTCGTCCCGGTCGATGCATCGATGGTCCTTGACGATCTTCTGCCCAAGGCGAAGATCTGGCGCACCCGCGTCGGAGACGTGTACGTCGCCGCGGAGCTCAAGCGTCGTGCGGCCGATTTCGGAGGCGAGCCCTCCGGGACCTGGATCTTTCCGAAGGCCACGCTCTGTCCCGACGGCGTCTACGCGGCGGCGAGACTCGTCGCGATGGTCGCGGCGCGGCCACTCGACGCGATGGTGCACGAGATCCCGAAGTACCCCGTGCTCCGCGGATCGGTCCCCTACGACGCGGCCAAACGGAAGACGATCGAGCCCCGTCTGGATGTTGCATTGCGCGGGCTCGGCGGGGACGTCACCACGGTCGACGGATGGCGACTCCAGTTCGATGACGGTTGGTCTCTCGTCCGTTTCTCAGGGACGGAGCCGAAGATTCGCCTGACCGCCGAGTCGCGGGACGCGGCCAGAGCAAACGAGATATATTCCGCGGTCCTATCGAGCGCGAAAGGTGCCACCGAATGAAGGCCGTGGTCCTCGCGGCCGGAGAGGGCACCCGGATGCGTCCCCTCACGGCCAATCTCCCGAAGCCCCTTCTCCCGGTGGCCGGCAAACCGTTTCTGCGGCACACGTTGGAGGCGCTCCGTTCGGCCGGCATCTCGCAGGTGGCGGTCCTCATCGGCTGGCAAGGCCATCGGATTCGCGAGAGCCTCGGAGACGGCGGAGCCCTCGGTCTCTCGATCGCATACGAGGAACAGACGGAGAGGCTCGGGACCGCCCATGCGATCGGATGCATGCGCACCCACGTCACCGGCCCGTTCCTGAGCGTGAACGGCGACGTGGTCGTCTCCGGGGAGGCACTCGCCGCGATGATCGCTCACCACCGGAAGGTCCGCGCTCCCGTGATCGCCCTCGCGGAGGTCTCCAACCCGGAGGCATTCGGCGTCGTCGAGGTGAACGACGGCAAGGTGACCGGTGTGGAGGAGAAACCGCGTCGGCCGAAATCGAACCTCATCAACGCAGGCATCTACATCCTCGACGAAGACATCTTTCCGCTCATCGAGAAGACCCCGAAGTCCCCCCGCGGGGAGTACGAGATCACGGACACGATCCGTTCGTTGATCGAGACGCGCGATGTCTACGGGTTCCGCCTCCCGGGGGAGTGGATCGATGTCGGGAGGCCATGGGATCTCTTGCGTGCGAACGCGGCTCTCCTCGCCCCGCTGAAGGGCGCGAACCATGCCGATGTGGATGGCGGCGCGACCCTCGTCGGCGAAGTGCTCGTCGAGGCGGGCGCGCGGGTCCGACGCGGCGCCTACATCGAAGGCCCCACCGTCATCGGCCCGGACTCGGAGATCGGCCCGAACTGCTACATCCGGCCGGCCACGACGATCGGCCCGAAAGCGAAAGTCGGAAACGCGTGTGAAGTGAAGAATTCCATCTTGATGGCGGGCGCTCACGTGCCCCATCAGAACTACGTCGGCGACAGCATCCTCGGAGAGCGGTGCAATCTCGGTGCGGGAACGAAAGTCGCGAACCTCCGGCTCGATGAGGCCCTGATCCGCGTCGTCTGGAAAGGATCGGAGGTCGACACGGGACTCCGGAAGCTCGGCGTGATCATGGGAGACGACGTGAAGGTCGGGATCAACGCGTCGATCGACGCGGGCACCATCATCGGGGAGGAATCGTTCCTCGGGCCGGGGTCTCACGCCCGCGGGAACATCGCGCCTCGCAGTCGGATTTTCTGAGGTGCGGGGAGTGAGGATTGCCCAGGTCTCGCCGTGGTTCTCCCCGCATCTGGGCGGCGTCGAGAGCCACGTGCGCTCTCTGTCCCGGGAACTCGCGGCCCGCGGACACGATGTGACCGTGGTGACATCACGCCATGACCCGTCCCTCCCCCCGGAGGAGAGCCTCGACGGGTTCCGGGTCGTCCGCGTGAAGCCGCGGCTCATCCTGATGCGCACCCCGATCACTCCGAAGATGCGCGCGGCCTTGCGCAGTCTTCCGGTCGATGTCGTCCACGCCCATTCTCCGCCACCCCTCGCTTCCCATTACGCCGGTGCGGTCGCCGGAGAACGGAGGATTCCCTACGTGGTCACGTACCATTGCGACGTCGACCTGCCGTCCGCCTGGGGGACCTTTGCCGAATCGGTGTACCGGCGGAGCCTCGGCGCGTCCACGCTCCGGAATGCAGACCAGGTCGTCGTCACGACCCGGACCTATGGTGCGACGAGCCGCTCGGTGTGGCGCTACAACCCCGTCGTCGTCCCGAACGCGGTTGACCACCGCCGCTTCCGGCCGGACGTCGACGCCACCGCGGTCCGCGAACGCCTGAAGATCCCTCCCGGGGTGCCCGTCGTCCTCCTCGTCGGTCGGATCGTCCCTCACAAGGGGGTCGAGCACTTCATCGAGGCCGCGCGGTTCGTGCCGGACGCCCGGTTCCTGATCGCCGGCGAAGGCTCCCTGCTCGAACCGATGAAGCGCTTCGCCCATTCCATGGGCGTCGCCGACCGCGTTCGTTTTCTGGGACGCGTCTCGGACGAGAACCTCCCCAAAGTGTACGCGGCGTGCGACGTGTTCGTGCTCCCGAGCGTCTCCCGGCTCGAGGCGTTCGGGATCGTCGCGCTCGAGGCGATGGCGACCGCGAAACCGGTCATCGTCGCCGACATCCCGGGCGTCCGGGAGGTGATCGAGGACGGTCGGGAGGGGCTCCTCGCAGACCCCCTGAATGCGCGGGACCTCGCCGAGAAGATCCGACGGCTTCTCGCGGACCCCGAGGCGAGACGCGTGATGGGCGAGCGAGGCCGGGAAAAAGTCCTCGAATCGTTCGGCATCGAGCGCGTGACAGACCAAATCGAAGGCGTCTACCGGTCGGTCCTCGACGGCCGCAAAGGGACTACGTCACGACCTTGAGCGAGGTCCGCTCCCCTTTGTTCGTCCACGCGGCCCACGAGTCTTCGGTGTACGGGTAACCGGTGATGAGGTGGATCCCACCGAACTTGTTGAACAGCGCGCGGTCTTCGTCCGACGGTTCGTAGACGCCGCTCGGATGGGAGTGGACCGTGCCGACGACAGAGAAATCGGCGGGGAGCGTATGGAGCTGGAAGATCGCGTGACGCTTGCCGCTGACGGTCCCCGGGACCAGGATGAGTTCCGTGATTGTGCCTTCCTCGGCCCGCAGGATTGCGCCGAACTCGCGGGGATACATGTCGCGGGACGCCTCCAAGATCATCCGCAAGGTCTTGCGGGCGATCGCGGTGACGCGCTTCATTGGAGGTCCTCACTGCCGGGACAGCTTTTCCTCGATGCGTCGGTAGAAATCGTCCCGGAACCGGATGAACTTGGCGCGGCGCTCCGAGGCGGTCAAGACGACGTCTTCCGTCCCCTTCAGGGTCGACTCGTGCTGCCCGTCCATCACCAAGAGGCACTCTTTTGCTTTTCCCAGGCGGACGTGGACCTGTCCCGCGGCGGGGAACACGTGCGGTCGCGAGGCCGGCTTGAACGGTGCGATCGCCGTCACGATGATCGCTTCGACGTGCGGGTCCACGATTGGCCCGCCCGCGGACATCGAATAGGACGTGGAGCCGGTCGGGGTCGCGACTATCACGCCGTCCGCGCGGACCCGCTCCACCATCTCCTCGCCAAGTCGAATCTCGAAGTGGCGGATCTTCGCAACCTGAGCGGTGTGGACGACCGCCTCGTTCGTGCAGTCGAACATCCGCTCGCCGTCCACGGTGACCTTGAGCCGCATTCGCTCTTCGACCTTGTAGTCCCCCCGCGCGATCCGATCCAGATATTCGTCGACCTCTTCCGCGTAGACCTCTGCGAGGAAACCGAGCGACCCCGAGTTGATTCCGAGGACCTTCGCGTCGGAGAGTTGGAGGGCCCGCAGGATCGTGCCATCTCCGCCAATCGCGAGGACTACGTCCGCCTTCATGTGGGCCAGCGGCATCCCGCTGCGGCCGAAGACGCGGGCGAGATCCGACTCGAGGATGACTTCGTGAGCGGGTTCGAGCCGCCCCACGACGTGCTTCGCAGAATCCAACGCGCTCGGGATGTGCGGATTCGCGGTGATGCCGATCTTCACCGGATCGCCTCCCACGCCTGGCGATCCCCGATCGCGACGAGATCCGTCCTCGCCTTCGACTCGAGGGGGAGGTCGAGATCTCGCCCGTTCAGGTCGAGGACGAGCCCTCCGGCTTCCCGCACGATCAACATGCCCGCAGCGATGTCGACCGCGCGGAGCTTGCTGTCGACGACCGCGCTGTGCATGTAATACAGATCCGCCGCGCCGCGGGCCACCAGGCACAGGTCCAACGAGGCCGCACCGAGGCTCCGCACTCGCCGCGCGAGGCGTGCGACGCGTTCGGCGTCCGGGTGAGCGTTGCTTCCAAGGTAAACGGTGAAGAGAAGGTCTTTCGGGTCATATGGATGAACGTGAATCGGTCGGCCATTGAGCTTCGCGCCGTCTCCCTTGGCAGCGTAGTACGTCGCACCTGAGACGAGGTCCCGCACGAGCCCCTCTTCGATGTCCGCGAGGTGGGATCGGCCAATCGCGATCGAGACCGAATATGCCGGTACCCCCCGGAGCGCGTTATGGGTCCCGTCGATCGGATCGAGGACGATGGTCTGGTCGCCGCCCCGATCGATGAACCCGGCCTCTTCGCTCAGGACGTTCAGGCGGGCGTCCTCGTAATCGAGGACCCGAAGCACCGCGGCCTCCGCCACCCGGTCGATCCGCGCGCTGGGTGCTCCGTCGGCGCCGCGTCCCAAGACCTCAGCGGGATCTTCGACGAGCTCCGCGACCGCATGCTGGACGGCCTCCGCGAGCTCGAGCAAAAGCTCCTTCACGGGCCGACCTACCCTCTTTCTTGATATAGAATTATTGGAGCGGTTCCTCCCGGGCCGGCGAATGCCGGGCCGTCTAGGGTCCGTCGCTATGCTTATATAGAAGTCCCAACATAGGCGGGACGTCCGAATCCGATATTCGGAGGAACTTACATGATGCCAGCAGGTACGCCGATTCTGGTCCTGAAGGAAGGGACGCGCCGCGAGCGCGGCAAGGGAGCGCAGTTCAACAACATCGCGGCCGCGAAGGCGGTTGCGGATGCGGTTCGCTCGACCTTGGGCCCCCGCGGAATGGATAAGATGCTTGTGGACAGCCTCGGAGACGTCGTCATCACGAACGACGGCGTCACGATCCTCAAGGAGATCGACATTGAACACCCCGCGGCGAAGATGCTCGTCGAGGTCGCGAAGACCCAGGACGAGGAAGCCGGCGACGGCACGACGACCGCCGTCATCTTGGCCGGGGAGCTGCTCAAGAAGGCCGAGGACCTGATCGACCAGAACATCCACCCGACCGTGATCGCGGCGGGGTATCGCCAGGCCGCGGACAAGGCCCACGAGGTTCTCGAGAGGGTCGCGGCGAAGATTTCGATCAAGGAAGTCGACACTCTGAAGAAGGTCGGGATGACCTCGATGTCGTCCAAGTCCGCAAGCGGCCATAAGGAACTCTTGGCGGACATCGCCGTGAAGGCGGTGACGACGGTCGCGGAGCAACGTGCCGACGGATCGTACTTCGTCGACGATGACAACATCCAGATCGTCAAGAAGCAGGGCGGTTCAATCGCGGACACGCAACTGGTCGACGGCATCATCGTCGACAAGGAGCGCGTGCACCCCGGGATGCCCAGCGAGGTGAAGGATGCAAAGATCGCTCTTGTCGATGCAGCCCTCGAGGTCAAGAAGACCGAGATCGACGCGAAGATCGAGATCACGGACCCGACCCAACTCCAAGCCTTCCTGAACGAGGAAGAGGCGATGCTGAAGCGCATGGTCGAGATCGTGAGGAAGAGCGGCGCCAACGTGATCTTCTGCCAGAAGGGGATCGACGACCTCGCCCAGCACTACCTCGCGAAGGCGGAGGTCTACGCGGTGCGCCGGGTCAAGAAGTCGGACATGGAGAAGCTCGCCAAGGCCACCGGCGGCAAGGTCGTCACGAAGCTCGACGAGCTGTCGAAGGACGATCTCGGCTTCGCGAAGCTCGTGTACGAGAAGAAGATCGGCGATGACGAGATGACGTTCGTGACGGGCTGCAAGAACCCGAAGGCGGTCTCGATCCTCCTGCGCGGGGGCACCGAGCATGTGGTCGATGAGCTCGAGCGGTCCCTCGAGGACGCGACGAGCGTCGTCGCGGTCGCGATTGAGGACGGCAAGGTCATCACCGGCGGCGGTTCGAGTGCGATGGAGATTGCCCTGGCCTTGCGCGACTTCGCGTCGACTGTCGGCGGGCGCGAGCAGATCGCCATCGAAGCGTTCGCGGACGCCGTCGAGGTCATCCCACGGACCCTCGCGGAGAACGCGGGTCTCGACCCGATCGACATCCTGATCGAGCTGCGCCAGCAACACAAGAAGGGGAACAAGGCGGCGGGGATCAACGTGTTCAGCGGCAAAGTCACCGACATGAAGAAGGAGAACGTGATCGAGCCGATTCGGGTCGGGAGCCAGGCCATTTCCTCGGCGACGGACGCGGCGGTCATGGTGCTTCGGATCGACGACGTCATCGCAGCCAGGTCTGGCGGGGGCGGAGGCGGCCCGGGAGCCGGCAAGGGCGGCGAAGGCGGCGAAGGCGGGAGCGACGGCGAGGAGTTCTGAGGGGCCCCTTCCGGGGGCCCCGGAGGTCCCCATGGTCTCGGAACCGTCTGGCGAGGGGGAGGGTCCCTCCCCCGACGCCATCGACCGCATGGTCCGGCGTCTCGGCGCTCACCGGAGTCTTCCCGCGGTTGGCGAGAGGGGCCCACGCGCATTGGGGCCTCCCTCGCCTATTGCCGACGAAAGTCGTCTGACTCGTGAGCCCATCTCGGAAGTCGTCGTCGACCCCTCTTCGATCTACGTCACCCTCGAGCTCCGGGGCGCATCCCGCGAGACCTTGGAAGTCACCACGACCCAGAACCGGCTCACGGTCCATGCGCTGGACGCGGACGGACGGGTGTTCCATCGCGAGATCGACCTGCCCGAGCCGGTCGAGCCGGACGCCGCCAATGTCACGTACCGGAACGGCGTCCTCGACGTGACCCTCCGTCGGGTCCAGGCCCATCGCATCCGATTCAAGAGAGGTACCTGAGATGAACGAGAAATCTCCCGCGTTGCAGGACGAAGATGAGGCGCAGGACGCCACCGTTCGTGAATCGAACGAGGGCGCGCCGCGGGACGAACTCGCGGACCTTCGCCGCCAAAACGAGGAACTGCTGACGAAGTTGAAGTATCTCCAGGCGGAGTTCGAGAATTACCGCAAGCGGGTCGACCGGGACGCCGCGACGGTCGTGAAGTTCGCGCACGAGCTCCTTCTGTCGCGCCTCTTGCCCGTCGTCGACGAAATGGACGCCGCGGTCGCGGCGCTCGAGGGCAAGTCCGCGGAAGGCGTCCAAATGGTCCGGGACAACCTAGCAAAAATCCTGCAGGAGGCCGGCCTCCAGGAGATTCCCGCCGCGGGGCGGGCCTTCGACCCGTACGAGATGGATTGCATCGAGCGGGTGCCCGATGCCGAGATAAAAGACGGCATGGTGAAGGCGGTCGTTCGGAAGGGCTACCGTCTCCACGATCGCGTCTTGCGTCCCGCTCAAGTCATTGTCGTCAAGAACGGAGGTGCAACAGATGGCTAAGATCATTGGAATCGACCTCGGCACGACCAACTCCGAGGCCGCGTACATGGAAGGGGGAACGCCACGGATTATCCCGAGCGCCGAGGGCAGCGCGTACGGCGGGAAGATGTTCCCGTCCGTCGTGGCCTTCACGAAGGACGGGATCCTCGTCGGGGAACCGGCGAAGCGGCAAGCCGTCCTGAACCCCGATCGGACCGTGATGCAAATCAAGCGGAAGATGGGGACGGACTACAAGATCCGGATCGACGGGAAGGATTACACGCCGCAGGAGATCTCCGCGATGATCCTCCGGAAGATCAAGACCGACGCGGAGGCGTTCCTCGGCCAGCCGGTCAACCAAGCCGTGATCACGGTGCCGGCCTACTTCAACGACAACCAGCGACAGGCGACGAAGGACGCGGGCAAGATTGCGGGCCTGGACGTGCTCCGACTCGTCAACGAGCCGACGGCGGCTGCCTTGGCGTACGGCCTCGACAAGAAGGGAGAAGGCAAGATCGCGGTGCTCGACCTGGGTGGCGGGACGTTCGACGTGACGCTGATGGAAATGGGCGAGGGAGTCTTCGAGGTCATCGCGACGGCGGGGGACACCCAGCTCGGAGGCATGGACATGGACAACGCCATCGTCCAGTGGCTGGTGGCCGAGTTCCGCGCCGAGCACAGCGTGGACATCTCGAGCGACAAGCAGGCGATGCAGCGGCTCCGCGACGCGGGCGAGAAGGCCAAGATCGAGCTCACCAGCGCGACCGAGACGACGATCAACCTGCCGTTCA
>VBLR01000092.1 GCA_005878665.1 Methanobacteriota archaeon
GCGCCGCGAGGAGGCGCACTGGCAGGTCGCCCTCCGTCACCTCGAAGGCACGGGCCAACGCCTTCAGCACTTCCTCTCCCGCGAGGATGTTCCCCTGAGCCGCGAAGTTTCGGCCGACGATATGTCCGGCCCACGGGAAGCATTCTTTCCCGGTGTACGACGCGGCGCGACCGCGCGCGTCGACGACGCCGACCTGGCGTTGCGCCGCGTCCTTGTCTCCGGTCACGAGCCTCTTCACGACATCCTTCGGTGCGACGCCACGCTTCAACATCGCGAGGGCGTCGCGCCCGTACGCCGTGTTCGCGTACGCTTGCGTCGCCACGGCTCCGACCCGGGCCGCCGCGAACGGCACGACGGCCCCGACCGCGACGAATTTCGATTCGACGGCGACGCCGAGATCCTTCGTCTTGGAATCGAACGCGACGATGCTGAAGGTGGACGGTCGCGCCCGATGCATCGCCGCCGGGAATGGGCGAACGCTATTTCGCGATTTGCCCGCTCCCGTAACGCTTAAGGTCGACTCTCGGCTCCGCGACCTCGCGGTGCACGTCCTCCTCGACCTCTACGGAGTCCTGCTCGACCACGAGAAGATGTTCCGCGGATATCGGGAGCGTCTGGCAGAGCTCCTCGCGGCCCGTTTCGGTGGCACTCCGGAGACGTGGAGGCGCGCGCACGACGAAGCCTGGGTGACGTATGTCCAGCGGGTCAACTCGGTCGACTGGGAATCGAGGGGGTACGCGGACATCGTGGACGAGCTCGACGCGCGACACCTGTTGGAGATATTCGAACGGGTCGGCGTAACCGGACGGCCCGCCGATACCCTTGCGGTCTCGCGGGAATTCGAACGGGAGGCGATGTCTCATGTCAACGCGCGCTACTCGGATGCTCGCACCGCGATCGAGCGGCTCCGATCGGCCGGGCACCGGGTGTACGTGGCCACGGGCGGCAGCGAGACGAACGACGCAGCGCTCCGTGGCGCCGGCCTGTTCGACCTGATCGATCGGATTTTCACGGGCCATTCGCAGAACGCGCAGAAAGGACAATCACGGTACTGGCAAGAGATCCCGCATCAACTCGGAGTCAAGCCCCGGGACTGTGTCCTCGTCGATGATCGGCTCGACTATCTCGAGGCCGCGGCCTCGGTCGGAATCGTCGCGCTGTTGCTGGACCGGAAGGCTGCGCACCGACCGGAGTCGATGCCGCCGTACGTGGAGGCGACCCTCCGTAACCTCGCGGGACTCCCTCACTGGGTTGAACTCTGGACCGCGACGAGACACGATTGAGTCAGACTGGCCCCAAAGGGCAGGCTCGAGACTCAAGTAGATGTACCTCTACATAGAGGTATATCGCGTCAATCCTCGCGAGCGCCTCAGGGCCTTATGCGCTCCAGCTTCACATAGCGCACGCCATCGCCGACTTCACCGAAGAGGATCTGTTTCTTCACTCCGTGCGCAAGTCGGACCGCTCGGCTGATTTCCGGCCACGCCCCGCGGTGGCCTTTCGGGACCACGTGGACGAGGTACTTCGCATGGTGGGTCTCCGGGTCGCCCTCGTAGGCGCGGAAGTGGGAGCCGTACTTGAAGCCGGTCTTCGAGATCACGCCGCGGCCCGTCAGATCCTCGTATGCTTGCAGGCGCAGTTCGAAGTCGGGCTGGATCGCCTTCGCTTCTTTGATCAGCCTCGGAAGCCGGATCGGACGGTCCGTATCCGCGTTCCGAACCTCGACGAGGCCGGCCTTCAGCAGGTAGGCGGTCTCCAAGAGGCTGAGCTGAAGCCGGCGACCGACCATCTTCCCGAAGAACCCGGCGTCGTGGAGCGTTCTCGCCTCGACCTCGTCGATCACGACCGCGCGGTCCCCGAGAAAGTGGACAACGACATTCGTCTTCCGGAGGGGCGCGGATTGATGGCCGCGCGGGTGCGCCTCTCGGACGCTGTAGTACGTCAGATCGCTCTCTTCGTCCACAAGGCCGAGGAGGAGCGTCTTCCGGACCGCGGCCGCTTCCTCTGCTCGCCCGAGGAGTTCCGCCAGATCGAACACCGCGCGCTCGCTCAGCGCGCGCACCCAATACTTGCTCGGCGTCTTCTTCGGAGCGCCCCCTCGCGGGTACACCTGGAAATCGACGGGTCCCCCTCGGGCTTCGACGACGTAGCCGCGGGCCCTCAGGTCCCGGTACACGAGGTAGCGAATCTCGAACGCTTCGATCGACGCGCTCGCGGCCCGGAAGAGTTCGCGTGAGGACACCGCCCTCCCGCGTCGTCGCACGTCGAGCCGGCCTCCTTCAACCAAGTACACCGCCTCCAGGAGATTCAACTCGAGGCCGCCTCCCGCTCGAGGGGAGCCGAAAAACCCGCGGTTGTAGACCGCGCTCCCCTCCGCTGCGTCGTCGACGATCACGCGGTCGCCGACGAGTTCCCCGGCCATGAAAGACGGCGAAGGCCGGGACCGCGATAAAGGGTTCGCCGGCGTATCGGCCCCGACGATCCCGGGAGGACGCATCCCGAGGAATTTATATAGAAGTCCACACGATGAATGACCGATGAAACGCGATCGGGTCCTGGAGGAGACACGACGGGGGCTCGCGAAGACCGGGTTCTTCCTCTCCCGCCCGCACGGCGAACGGGGGCTGTGCTTCGACCTCGTCGCGCGCCGCGACGACACCCTCCTGATCGTCAAGGTCCTGCAGAACGTCGACGCGCTGAACAAGGAGACGGCACACGAGCTGCTCGAGGTGGCGCGGATCCTGGAGGGATCGCCCCTCGTCGTTGGCGAACGGAGCGGGACGGGAACCCTGGAGGACGGCGTCATCTACACGCGGTTCGGCGTCTCGATCCTCTCCCGCCGGACCCTCGGTGAGTTCCTCGAAGAAGGCGTCCCTCCCTTCCTGTACTCCGCGCCGGGCGGGTTGTATGTGCGATTGGACGCCGACGCCCTCCGCCGGCTGCGCGAGGAACGACAGGTGTCGCTCGGTACCCTCGCCGATATCGCGGGCGTCACGCGCCGTACGATCCAGATGTACCTCGAAGGGATGTCCGCGACGATGGAGGTCGCGATGCGCCTCGAGGAGTTCTTGAACGAGTCGCTCGTCGTCCCCGTCGATCCGTTCGCCCTCCTCGCCGATTCGGCCGTGCGGGAGGAGCGCCTGCCGCGGCCTGCGGGCTTCGAGCGAGAGATGTTCGAACGGCTCGAACGCTTCGGCTATCAAGTCCTGCGGACCGTGCGGAGCCCCTTCGACGCGCTCTCGAAACACGAGGAGACGACCTTCCTGACGGGCGTCGGAGATGCGGACCGTGCGCTCGAGCGGAAGGCGGAAGTCGTGTCCAACCTGAGCCGGGTGGTGGAGAGAGACTCGGTCATGTTCGTGGAGCGCGCACGCGTCCGCATGAGCATCCGCGGCGTTCCGGTCATCGCACGTGAAGAACTGCGCCGGGCGAAAGATCGCGACGATGTCGAGGAGATGATCTCCGAGAGGAAGGGTTGATGGACGAGGTTCGCCTCGGCCTCGCCTCCGTCAACATCCTCCCGGTCGTCCGTGGTCTTCCCTCGGAGAAGTCGACCGTCGCCGAGGCAATCCGCACGACGGACCCGAACGTCGTCGCCCTGAGCATCGGTCCCGAGGAGCTTCAGACCTTGCGCGTCTACCGCGGCGGCCCGCTGGAGCCGGATAACTTCGAGGAGGAGATCTACGTCGCCGGACTCTCGGCGTGGGAATGGCCGGTGAAACCGCCGCCGTGCTTCACGGAGGCGATCCGAATCTCCGAGAAGCGAGGGACACGCCTGGAAGCGCTCGACATGGACGAGGTCACGTACACGGAGAATTACGTGGACTGCGTCTCCGGATTCGAAGTCGTCTTCCAGGGACGTCTCGAGCGTCGACTGCGGAAGAAGGAATTCCACGCGACGACGCCGAAGGATTTCGTGATCGAGTGGGATGCGGAGGTGAACGGCCCGCCCGGATTTGCGCACCTTCAGGCCAGGAGAGAGTCGTACATGGCCGCGCGACTCCGAGAAATCGCCGCATCCGGAGCATCCGTCCTCGCGGTCATCGAACTGGAACGGGTGAAAGGCGTGTTGGCGGCGCTGCGCGGCTAACGCCCGACGTACTGCGACTTGCTCGCGTCGCCCAGGTCAATCGAATAGACGTTGGCCCCGGGAGAGTCGATGTTGATGGCGCTCGTCCAAGAAGTCCCGTCTTGCTGGTTCGACCAGTACCAGACGTTGATCGCCGTCCCCACGACGATGTCGTCCGGGCCGTCACCGTTTACGTCCCCCGCCCCAAGCGCGTTGATCGGGCCGGCCGTCGAACTCGCGGAGCTACATCCCTGCGTCGAACCGGCACCCGGCAACGTGTTGCAGATCACGGTCCCCGTCGCCCCGAACCCCGTCAAGATGCGAACGGTGGTGCCGAATGCGATCGCGATCTCCAGGCCCGATTGCGTGCTCGAGAAGTTCCCCATCTTCACGCCGACGATCGAGGAGGGCGCGGTGTAGAATGCGCCCGATGGCGTCGACAGGCCCCCCGCGCTCCCGAGGTACTTGAACACGTTGCCGTTCGCCGTGCCGACGACGATGTCGGAGAATCCGTCCGCATTTCGATCGTCCGCGTCGATCGCGTTCACCTGGCTCGTATCCCCGCCGGGATTCGTCAAGCTCACGCCCGTCGTCCCGGAGGGCGTGGACGCTTGGATGTACATTTGATCCACGAGCAGGGTGTCGAGGTTCGTGTTCCCGACCGTGTGATCCATGTCCACCGCACGGATCCACACCTGTTTTCCCGCCACGGAGGAGGGCAGGATGAACGAGTACGACTGGTCGGACGTCGCGTTGACCCATAACATGGTCGTGTACGTGCCGGTCGTGGGATCGTTGCTCACGACGTTCGTCGAGTATGCGAACACGAAGTTGTCGCCCTCGGTGTTCGCGTTGTGCCTGGCGAGCAGGGAATACGTGAAGGTCGTCCCCGGGCGGCTGGGCACCTGGGTGATACGCCAGTACTGCTGCTGTTCGCTCGCGAGGCCGCCGGTCGACGACCAGGTCAGGCCGACGTTGTCGAAGCCTCCCGACGTGGTGGTTCCGCCGGCTGCGTTCTGCGTGCGCACGGCGACCTTCAGGTAGTACGTGCCCGCGGAGGCGATCCGCGCGCTCACGTCAATCGGGCCGACATTCGCCCAGTTCGTCGTTCCGGTCTGCGCCGTGGAGGACCAGACCTGGGTGCCCAGGACGGGTGCGCCCGTCGTCGTGTCGACGAACGCGTACAGGACAACATTCCCCCCGGCCGGTGCTCCGTACGTGACGACCCTCCAGGACAAGTTGAGCTGCGCGGTGAAGGGGGGCGACCCGCTGACCGTGAAGGGCTGGTAGAAGTAGCCCGAAATCACGGTGTTGGCGAGGAAGTTCGTGGAGACCGAGGCGTAGCCGCCCGGGTTCCCTCCGGAGCTCGCCCAGGCCCCGCTCGCATACGTGGCCGGGTCCTGCCAGTCCGCATATGTCCAGCTGCTCACGTCGGAGTTGAACCCGTTGTTGGTCGTGCCGCCGGATTGGACGGGCTCCGTGTAGGGGTATTCACGGACCTGCTCGTCGCTGCCGTCGGCGACGAACGTGTTCAGGTAGCTCCCGGAGGTCACGTTCCCCTTCGTCGTTTGCTCGCCCTCCGCGAACCAGTTGTCGCTGATCCCGATGTTCTGGAACTTGCCGAGCTTGTCGAGGTTCGGGTACCACGTCAGCCTCCCGGACGCGCCCGCCACGGCGATGTCATTCGCTCCGTCCCCGTTGAAGTCGCCCACCGCGACGGCGGCGATCGATTGGGGGCGTGACTGGTCGACGATGACTTTTGTCGCGGAGCCGGCCTGCCAGCTCCCGTCGTTCTTGTAGTACCAGACGTTCCCGTTCGACGCGCCGCAGACAACCTCGGGTGCGCCATCGCCGGTGAGGTCGCCGACGGCGAGCGAGTTACAGTAGATTCCGACCAGGTTGTCCATCACGAAGCGGGTGAAGACGACGTTCCCCTGGGAGTCGAGGTCCCTCCGGTGGAGCACGATCTGGCCGTTGTTGTTGTCGACGAAGATGCTGCTCACCGTGTCCAGATCGCCGTCGCGGTCGAAGTCGATGTACACGATGGAGATCGTGTGGTACGACGACTTGCAACTTCCCGACAGGCCGCAGTACTCGATCCGGGCTGTGCGCCATCGGTCGAGTCCGTTCAGGTTCTCGTAGTAGTACGAGTAATCCTTCGTCCCCCAGGCGTTGTTCGTGGCGGCATCCGTCCCCGCGACCACGTCGAGTTTGTAGAGGGGGGCGACGATGACGAGCTGGGTCGCCACGTTCGCGTACGATTCGTCCGAGTCGCGGACGCTCGTGATCGTCAGGGCGTAGTTCTGGGTCCCTTCGATCCACGGGTCCTGGTTCGCCCTCGTGAAGTTGATCGAGAAGCGGTACACGCGCTGCAAGGAGTTGATCGAGATCGCGGCGGTGCCCGCGGAACAAGCGGCGGTCACCGGGCATATCGGCACGTTCACATCATGCCCGTTCACCGGAGCGCGCATGAGTTGGGTGCCGCCCGCGTAGTCTTTGATGATGATGTTCCCAAAGACGACGTTTGTAACGGTCGCGTCGGTCGTGAACATTCTCAGTTGGATGTACGCGACGGCCGTGGACTTGAACGTCGTCGTCGCCTGGGTGAAACCCGAGTCCTTGAAGGTCTGAACCTGCGGGAAGTCCCGGAAGTAACCATCCGTGTCCGTAATCGTAATCGAGTCGGTTGTGTTGAAGCGAACCGCGCTCGAGGAAAACAGGAGGATGTCCAGCGAGTACTTGGCGAAGTAGTATTGCGGCGGATGCAACGGAACTTTGTAGTAGTTCGTCCCCACCTGCGGATCGGTCGGCGCGTTGAGTTTGAAGCGGAACGCGTAGATGTAATACCCGTTGACGAACTCGAGGAAGGTGAAACCCTGGGATGTGGAAGGAGTGCTCGACGCTGAAACGACTTTGCTCGTCCCGTACACGACGGGTTGGGACGGGTAACCGCTGAAGGGATCGTACAGCGTGAATCGGTCCGTGTCGAACGTGTTCTCGAGATCCAAGCTCCCGACGACGACCACGACCTCATCGGTGGCCCGGAACGTCCGCGTCTCGGATGCGGTGTACTTGAATTGGTCCCACTGCGACGCGTTGAAAATGTTGTAGCCCTGGCGGCCGTTCCAGCGTAGGTTCGCGGGGCGTCCCGTGCTGTTCCCGCCACCGCCTCCGGCGCCACCCGTTGGGCCGGGGATCACGCTGAGGATCGTCCGGGACTGGGTCGTGTGGCCCTTCTTGTCCGTCGCGTTGAACAGGATGATCGAACTGTCCCAGTTGAGGTTCGGATACGGCGACTTCATGCACGTGAGCCCGCCGAGGGAGAAGACCCCGTCACCGGCCGCGCGGTCCGGGTATATGCCGTTGTCCGTCATCTTCTGCGGCTGGGCGCACGAATCTCCCGTGCCGTACCACGCGGTGAGCGTCGCGTAGACGGAGTTCACATTCAGGTCGCCGTCCGGGTCGACGACGTTCGCGAAGACGAAGAAACCGAGGCCCGACTGAACCGGGTCGATTGCGGTCGATGAGTAGAGGCCGTCCGTCCACTTGTCCACAAACACCGGCGGACGAGAGCCCGCCGGCGGGGTCACTTGGGACGACCAGAGCACGAGGCTCTTCAACGTGTCCACGATCGTGATCGTGATCATGTCGGTGGACCGGAGGGTCACGTTCTTGTACTCCCACCGTTCACCGACGTTCCACACGGTGTCGCTGCCGTCGACAATGCCGCTGGGAGCGGCGAGGAGCTTGTTGTAGAGATGCAGACGCTGGATGTCCGTGTTTGCGGGATTCGTGCCGCGTTGGGACGTGACGTAGATAACCGTCGCTACGGGTTGCAGCGCCTCTCCGCCCTGGTGCGTCAAGGTGATGTTCAAACCCGCCTCCGTGCCTCCGTTGTACATCACCTCCATCCCGGATTGGATGTCGAGCCGAGTTTGCGCGACGGGCGTGGGGATGCTGGAGACCCAGATGATGATCGTCGAGAACAGGACCACAGTCATCGCGAGGATCAGGATCGTGCCGATGACTTCGGAGATGCCTGATTCATCTTCGCGCAAGACGACTTTCATCGAGGGGCCTCCCGGTGGGCAGGAGAGAATTACGTTTGCAGCCGAGCCGACGATATATAAAATGTTCGCGGTAGTTACCACGGCGCAGAAGCCTGAGAATCAGGTGCCGCACTCTTAAGTAAACGGGACCGGTTCAGAACGCTTGTGGAGCTCACCGCGACGGAGCGAGTCCTGCTCCACCTCCACGCATTCTGGAATGTCCGTGAACCGGGCCGCGAAGGAACCCAGGCGGGGATCGCGGAGGGCGCCCGGCTGCTGCGCAGCCATGTCCCGCGAACCCTGAAAGCCCTCCAGGGCCAGGGCTTCGTCGATGCGCGGGACGCACGCCTCCTCGGGCAGACCCGGAAGGTGCGGGTGTACGCGCTCACGGAGGCCGGCGTGCGCCGCGCGCGGCAAATCCTCGGCGAGGTCGACGCGACACGCGTCGAGATCGAAGGACGGCCGACGACCCTGGGAGAGGCCCGGCGGGATCTCGGCCTCCAACCGCTTCCCGCCTTGGCCGCCGTCGACGCGCATGGACGGTTGCAGCCGCGCGTCACAGACCTCGAACGGCCGAGCCTCCTGCAGCGAGAGGACGATCTCGCGTTCCTGCATCGATGGCTCTCGGGGGCCGCCCCGATTGCGGTCGTGTACGGATCCCGCGGCATGGGGAAGACCGCGCTCGGATGGGCTTTCGCGGAGCGCGTCCAGCGCTCGGTGTGGATGGAACTCGGGCCGGGCGACGATCTCGAGTCGTTCGCCGAAACCCTCGCTCGCTCGACGGGCGAACGGGCTTCGGACCCGGACCGGCCGGAGTCCGTGACGGCGGCCCTCGCCCATGTCTTCGTGGGCGAGAGAAAGCTGCTCGTCCTGGACGGGTATGCGGACGTCGAGGAACCGATCGTCGACGCGCTCGCCGGGTTCGTCCGGAGTCCGCGGGGTCGGGGCAAGCTCCTCGTCCTCGCGCAAGAATCCACGCCGGCGTACTGCCGGTTTTACTCGAAAGCGGACGTCGACGCGGGACTCGTCGCGGAACGGCACCTCCGCGGCCTCGACGTCGAGGGATGCCGTGCGATGCTCGGCCGCCCGGCGATCGACGCGGAAGCCTTGCGGCGCGTCTACCTCCTGACGAAAGGATGCCCGCTCTACCTACGGGCGATTCGGGAAGGGGACGAAGAGACCCTGCGGGCGCACAGCCGGTTCACGAAAGCGGAAATCCGCCTGCTAATCTACTCCGGCGGCTTGGCGCGCTGAGTTCGCGGCACTTCGGACAGCGACTCCATGAGCCGCTCCGCATAGCCCTTCGTGCCGGGCGCCTTCCGGAGCGCGTAGAGGACCTGCAGCACGTCCCGCTCCGGATCCCGGACCAGGATTGGCAGGACCGAGCACGACACGCGCACTCCGTCCCGGGCCCGGAGGCTCAGTACTTTGGCCGCGGGGACGGCGCCGCCTCGCTCCTTCTTCCAGGCGACGTCGGCTTCCGCCTCGGAAATCTCGAAGACCTCGTAGACCCGCCGACCCCGGATCTCGGAGTTCTGCCAGCCGAGGAGCGCCTCCGCTCCGGAGTCGAGGTGGACCATGCGACGGTCCCGGTCGACGATCAGAAGGCCGTCCATCAGCGCGGTGACGAGCGCCTCGAACCGACGTCGCTCGAGATCGAGCTTCCCCACGAGCTCCGAGGTGTTCAGCGCGATCGCGAGCTCGGTGGCGATCCCTTGGACGACGTTGATTTCCGTCG
>VBLR01000005.1 GCA_005878665.1 Methanobacteriota archaeon
AGCTTATCCGGGGCGGGCCCCGACGGCGGCCGCGCTCGTGGCCCTCGTCTTCACGGCGCTGGCGATTCGGACGAGCGCGGCATTCCCCCTCGCGGTGATCGGGATTCTCCTCGCGATCGAGGCGTACCTCACCCGTCGGCCGGGCACCTCGTCGGAGGTCCTCCTCGGCCTCGTGTTCGGCACCGCCCTCGGGTTCCTTGGCGGATTCGATCTCGCGACGTTCGCGGTCCTCTCGATCCTGCTGGTGATGCCAACCCTCGCGGTCCAAGGAGCGCCGGTCCACGAAATGCCGGGGCGCCGCCCCAGTGCCATTGTCCCCGGCGTTCTCCTTGCGCTTCCGCTTTCCGCCCTCTCCGTTGCCTTCTACTATTCGTTGGCGCTGCGCCTCGACTTTCAGGGAGGTGCCCTCCTGACGACCGCCGGGACGCTCCTCGTCCTCTCACCGACGCTGGCCCTCCTCGTCCGGCGCATTCATCCGCAAATCGCTCCGATCGTCTCGGAGATCGCTGGCCTCGCCCTCGCGGTCGTCTTCAGCGGCGTGGTCCTCCTGTCACACGGAGCCATCCCGACGATCCTAACGCTTCTCGGGCTGTTCGCCTCCCTATCGTACGCCGCCCTCGCGGAGCTCGATCGGTTCGCCGACCGGGGCGGCGACGCGCGAGGGGCCCTCGCGACGGCGATTCGGTTGCTTCCGCTCATCGTCCTCTTCGTCCGCATGCCGCCGATCGTGTTCTCCCTCACGATTCTCCGCCTTCCGGAGGCCGTCGAGTTTGCGCTCTACGCGCCGACGGTGATCATCGCCGCGACGGCGCTCCTCCTCGCGGTCCTGGTTGGTCTGCGCACCCGCGCTCCGGAGGCCGTGGGAAAGGATTATGGCCGGGAGTCCCATGGTGGCCAGGAAGGGCCATGAGGAAGCTCCCGAAGAAACGGTTCCTCGAGGTCGCAGGGCGCATCCTCCGGAACAAGATGGCGAAAGAGGCCATCTACCCGTTCTACTGTTCCTTCAAGCTCACACGCCGCTGCAATTTCACGTGCTCGTTCTGCAACTGCTGGCACGTCAAGAACCGATGGAAAGACATGCCGACGGAGGACGTGAAAGCGGTCCTGGACAACCTCGCCCGGTCCTCCGTGATCGTGTGCAGTTTCGAGGGCGGCGACCCGCTCGTCCGCGACGACATCGAGGAGCTCCTGCGGTACCAGTACGAGAAACCGTGGTACCTCCTCTTCACGACATCGGAGCGGGACATGCAGCAGCGGTACCCCATGCCGGAGTATGGCAAGTACATCGACTTCCTGCACATCTCGATCGACGAGGGCCACAAGAATCTCGACATGTACGACGAACTCGAGGAATACACGAAGTGGGGTTCCATCGTGACCGTGCAGATCGTCGTCACGAAGAACGACATCGGCGCCCTCGAGACGAAGATTCGGCGCTGCCAGGATGCCGGCGTCAAGGCCGTCGTCATGTGCGCCGTCCACCTGAAGAACACGAAAGACCACCTGCCCGACCTGTGGTCGATGTCGAAGGTCGGCCTCGAGCTCAAGAAGAAGTATCCCGGGGTCATCATCTCGCCGGACAGCTACTTCAACCGCATCACCTGGGACCACGGATGCGACTCCTCCTCGATCATCGTCGACGCCGACGGCTTCCTCTGGTATCCGTGCCGCGTCCTCGAAGAGAAGACGATTAACCTGATCGACTCGGACCTGATGACGTACCTCGAATCGCCGGACGGCCACGAACGTCGGTTGCGGATGGCGGCGTGCGACATCCAGTGCGCGTGGTACCAGTACTACGCGACGCAGGCGTTCGTGAACCCGCGGGAGATCCTGTCCGCGTGGATGCCGTACTACCGCGACCTCCTGAACGGCGGGAAGCAGCCGATGGCGGTCGCTCCGGCCTTCGCGCCGAAGTCGATCGGGGACCTGGCGCATATGCAGATTCTGCAAGAGAGCGCGATGAAGGGCTTGGGCGCGGCCGACGACGCGATGTTGGAGTTGCCGACCATCCAGCCGCCGCTGGTCCGCCCTTGAGACCCGTCCACCTGGCATCGTCACGGGAAATCGTGGAATGGCGGTGTGGCTGTTGCGGCATCCGGATTCTGGGCGGCATCCCCGCTCCTCCATTCCGGAGGGCCCGCATCTGCGGGTCGTGCCATTGGATGGTGTGCGCCGGGTGCGCGGCGCGCCACCGACGGACGGGATGCGACGCATGCCGTCATGCCTTCGATTCATTTCCCCGCGTTGAGAAAAACGAGAAATAGACCCGCGTCGCATGCGGTCCTTGATGGGATGCACCGCCGGGAAGGCGTTCACGGGTGACGATCGACCCGGCTGAGAGCGTCTTCCGCCTCCTGCTCGTCTTCGCCCTCGCGTTCGGGATCGGCCTCGAGCGACAGATTCGCCGCAAGCCCGTCGGCTTCGGGACGTTCATCTTCGTATCGACGGGCGCGGCGGCCCTATCCATCCTGGCGATCGACTTGGAAGGCGACAATCCGCTGCCTCTCCTCGGCGGCGTCATCACGGGCATCGGCTTCCTCGGCGCCGGGGCCCTGATCCGCGCGAACGACCGGGTGTTCGGCTTCACGACGGCCGCGCTCGTGTGGGCGATGGCGGCGCTCGGGGTCGCGGCGGGGGCCGGCCTGTATCTCCTCGTATTCGTCAATTACGCGGTCGTCTGGGCGGTCGTCCTCACGGACCGCTTCCTCGAGGGCCGCGGCTTCGGCTCCCACGCGAAGCTCGTCCACCTGACGATCGCGAATCCCGTCAGCGCGAACGACCTCGACGCCATCTTGCCGTCTGCGTTCTCGCGATTCGAGCGGGTCCACGTGGACAAGGAGGCGCACCAGGTGAGCGTGACGGCCCAGGTGCGGCTCAAACCGGACGCCGTGGCGGGGCTCCTCGAAGCCCTCCGCCGCAACGAGAAGGTCCGCAAGTTCGAGATCGAATGAGGCCTAGCCAGACTCGAGGAGATCGCTGTACGACGAGGCCATGAGGTCCTCCTCAGGAATCTGGAAGTACCGCCGAAGGGCCTCCAGCTGTTTCTGGCCTTCCTCGCGCTCCGATTCGTCCGAGAGGATCTTCTCGAGTTCCAGGAACTTGCCCAAACCGACGACCGTATCGAGATGCACCTGCACGCCTTGGACGCGGTAGATCTCCCGTGTCTTGCGGACCTCCGCCTTCACCGGGAGGACCTGGGTCAGGATTTCGCGGACGGCCACCGCATCGGAAACGGACGCGAGCAGGACCCGGCTCTCTTTGACGCCGCTCATGTCCGGCCGTTCGTAGTAGACGAGCTGGCCTTCCGTTGCGCCCTCGACGGAACGGAGCTTGAGCCTCCGCTCGCCGAGGGAGAAATAGGAGTCGATTTGGGCGAACGTGCCGAGAGGTTCGGCGCCCGACAACAGCGCACGGGCCTTGCCGAGATCCTCGTACCGGGCCTTGAGCTCAACGAGATGCTTCGCGCCCGAGTCCACGCGACCGCGCGGGGTGGACAAGAAGATTACTCCGGTCCCGCGGGGGAGGGCTCGGTTCCACATCCGACGGAGGCGGTGAGTCCAAATCATACCTCTACACAGAGGTATGTTCCGGGCTCGGTCTCGGCTTTCATCCACGCCCTATGCGTAGGCCGTGATTCGACGCTGACCTCGAAGGTACGCTCGGAGGACGCTCGACCGCCACCAGTTCTCCATCGGGAGGCGGAGCCGCCGTCGTAGGTCGGACTCTGCCTCGTCAAGGCTCGGGAATCGCATCGGCTTCGTTCGGAGCGCTGCGCGCGCCAGCTCCCGATAGCGCCAGACGCCGAGCGGCACCCAGTCGTCGTAGACCTCCATGAACACGATGGCGCCCGCCTGGCGGCGGCGGGCTCCGAGGTGCTCAAGGACCGGCAGGCGGGTCGCATGATACGCCCCCGCAATCTGGTCGGGATAGGTCGTCCGGCCCCCGGCGAACTCGTGGTCGTGGGCCGGCGTCGGGCTCGCTTCGAGGTTCCACGCCTCGAGCCCTTCGAACATGAACGCCTGGGGAAACATGAGGATCGCGACGTTGTTCGCGAGGCCGCTCGCGCTCGTCACCTCGAACTCGGAGATCCACGGGAACGACCGGACTTCGTCGAGGAGCCCCTTTGCGAGGATGTCGTCCACGGCGGTGATCGACCATTCCGTGGGCACGAGCCTCCGCCGTTCCTTCGTCCCGAGCAGGCCGACGGAGAATACGCGCGTGATCTGGCTCTGGGAGATCCCGTGGTCGTACAGGTCGGTGACGGCCTCTCCCGCCCGGAGGTCCGTGTCCGAAACGAGGTCGTCGACTCGGCGCGGCACCGACGGGTTCGAGGTCAGGTCGACCTTTGCAATGTCCGCACTGGGTCCGCTCGGCGGCGCTCGGCCCGAGAACGGGCTCACGAGGGACGGCTTCTTCGTGAACCATATCTCCGTGTCGATCGGCTTCGAGGCCATCGCGGCTTCTTGAACTGTCGAGAGGATCGAGTCCGGCGCCCGGGCTTCCGCGACACGCCGCGGTGCTTTCCCGCGGACGAGCGTGAGCCGGAACCGCAGGATCTCCGCAAGTTCGTATGAGAGCCACGATTCGGAGGCGTCGAGGATCGACGTGTCCTCGTCCCGGAC
>VBLR01000093.1 GCA_005878665.1 Methanobacteriota archaeon
GGCGGGAGTGGTCGGGAATGCCCTGTTTTCCATGATTGTCGTCGTCCTCATCCTGGTCACGATCCTGCCCACGCCTCTCTTCCGACGGGCCCTGAAAGCCGTCGAGGCGGAACGCCATGCGGCGGCCGGGGCGCCACAACGTGCGGAAACGGAGCCGCGGCACGGCTAGGGCGACGGCGATCTCGGGCTCCCGCGATGCGGTCTGTACGTGAAGCCCATAAGCCAAGCTGCGTTACCTCATCGATCGGGGGCGGAACCGTACTCTTCGAGCCGGGCCTTTCGGATCGATTCAAGGCCGCGCTCCTTGAATTGAAAGCCGAGCCTCATTCGGCGACCCGCAAGGAGAGCACTCTGGAAATCCTTCGATCCGTCGTCGAGGGCCACCGGGCGAATCGAGTCGTCGTCGCGAATCTTCCGGCCGAGCTTCGTTCCGTGGTCTCCGGAGCGTTGCAGGGTCGATCCGTCCAGTTCATGGAGGACCTTCCGTCGACGGACGTCCTGCCCGCGTGCGCCGCTGCGGAGGTCGGAGTGACTTGGGCGGAGTTCGCCATTGCGGAGGACGGGGCGATCGTCGAGGTGGCTCACGATGACGCCGCGCGGCTCGCCGCGTCCCTGCCGATCGTGCACATCGTCCTGCTCCCCGCCGGGAGGTTGGTCCGAGACGTCGGCGCGGCGATGGCGGTCGTCGGAGGCATTCTCCGAGCGAGCGGACCGGGACAGCGACCCACGGTCACATTCATTTCGGGGCCGAGCCGGACGGGGGACATCGAGCTCCGCCTCCTCTATGGAGTCCATGGGCCCCATTCCCTCCATGTGATCCTCCTCGAATGGTTCGAAGGGAGGTAGGCACCTGCTCAAGGGACGACGGCGATTGGCGATCGAAGTTCGCCGGTCCATCGAAGAGCCCGCACGGGTCGGGAAACTCTGGGAAGCGATGGAACGGGGTCGGGCGAACCGGGCCGCGACGATCGAGAAAACCGGCCTCGACCTTTCCGCATTTCGGGATCGCGTACGGCTGATCAAGGAGACCGCGGCCCAGGATCCGTCGATTGCGGAGGCGTTTGCGGAGGCGGTCCGGGCGAACGGGGGACGTGTCTTCTTCGCCGCAACCGGCCGCGAGGCGGTCCAATACGTGCTCGATGTGTGCCGAGCCAACGGCGCCGAGTTCCTCGTCAAGTCGAAATCCCTCACCTCGGAGGAGGTCGAAATGAACCAGGGCCTTGCCGCGGAGGGGATCCGCGCGATCGAGACGGACCTGGGCGAGCTCCTCTGCCAGGTGGCCGGCGAGAAGCCGTCCCATCTCGTATTCCCCGCGATCCACATGACCTCGGATCGGATCGCCCGGATGCTCTCGGAAGCATACGGAGAGCCGATCGCCCCGGAGCCCTCGAGCATCCTGTCCGCCGTCCGCGCCCGATTGCGGCCGCAATTCTTGGCGGCGAAGGTGGGCGTGACGGGCGCGAACATCGGGGTCGCCGAGACCGGATCGATCGTCGTCGAGACGAACGAGGGCAACGGCCGCCTCGTCACGAGCGTGCCGAAGGTCCACATCGCCCTGATCGGCCTCGAGAAGATCGTCCGCCGTTGGGATGATGCCGCGGACCTCGTCCGCGGTCATGCGATCAGCGCGACCGGGCAGCGGATGACCGTGTACGTGTCCCTGATCTCCCAGCGTCAGCCCGTGGCGAAGGATCCGGCGGGGCGGGAGTTCCATGTAATCATCTTGGACAACGGACGGACCCGGATGCGGGCCGACCCGTGGTTTCGGGACGCCTTGAACTGCATCCGCTGCGGCGCCTGCATGAACGTGTGCCCGACCTACGGGGTTACGGGCGGCCACGTGTTCGGCCACATCTATCCGGGTCCGATCGGGATCCCATGGACGGCGAACGTCCACGGCCTCGAGGAGGCCTCCTTCGCCCACCTCTGCGTCTCGTGCGGCCTGTGCCACGAAATCTGCCCCGTCGACATCGACATCCCGTTGATGATCGCGAAGGTGAAGGACCAGGACGTCGAGGCGCATGGGCAGCCGACCGCGGAGCGGTTCTTCATGGCCTCCGAGGCGTTTGCGAAGGTCGCCTGTCTGTCGGCTCCCCTGGCGAACCGCTTGCTGCGGCGGGGATCCTTACGCGTCCTGATGGAGTGGGCCGTGGGCGTCGATCGTCGGCGGACCTTGCCGGCCTTCGCCCACCGGACCTTGCGATCTCGCTTTCGGTCCCGTGAAGGCCAGGTCGGTCGGGTCGGAAAGGTGGCGTTTTTCCCGGACCTGTACGCGGAGTACAACAACCCCGACCAGGGACTGCGGGCGATCGAGATCCTCGAGCGACTCGGTTACTCGGTCATCATCCCGGACGTGCAGTGGAGCGGCATGCCCTACGTCTCGTACGGTCGGCTCGGGAAAGCGTCGAAGCTCGCCGCGGATAACCTCCGGGTCCTCGGGCCGCTCGTGGACGACGGGTACGACATCGTTTCGACGGAGCCCACGGCCGTCTACATGCTCCGCAAAGTCTACCCCAAGCTTCTCGAAGGTTCTCTCGCATCGAAGGTCGCGACCCATTCCCGCGGCTTCTTCGAGTTCATCGAGCCACACCTCGCGAAGCTCTCCCTCCGACCGACCGCCGACGCGGCCGGGCTCGTCGGGTTCCACATCCCCTGCCACGACCGCGCGCTCTCCTCAGGCCTCCCGGCGATGCGGTTCCTCGAGCGCGCCTCGTATCGGGTCCGGCCCGTGGAGACGGGCACCTGTTGCGGGATCGCCGGAACCTTCGGGATGAAGAGCGGATGGCTTGGGTACGACCTGTCGATGGCGGTCGGGGAGAAGCTATTCGAACAGTTCCGGGAGAGCGGGTGCGACCTCATCGCGACGGAGAGCAGCGTCTGCACCCTTCAGTTGCAGGACGGACTGGGGCGGCCGGTTCGACACCCGCTCGATCTGGTCCGCGTCGAAGGGCCGGCCTAGGTTCACGCGGCCTCGACGTACTTCCCCGGATTGAGGATGCTCTTCGGGTCGAAGAGCTGCTTGATCCCCTTCATGAGCCGCAACGCCTCCTCGGCGCCGTGCGCGTGCATCTGTTCCCGCATGAGGGCGGCCTTCTGGACCCCGACCCCATGTTCCCCGGTGATCGTCCCTCCAACGCGGATCGCGTACCGGCAAAGATCCTGGGAGGCCGCGGTCGCGGCGGCCCGACTTGCAGAGTCCGTCCGGTCGAACAGGATTGTGGGGTGGACGTTCCCGTCTCCGGCATGGCCCAAGGTCGGCATGCGAAGCCCATGCCGGGTCGCGACTTCCTTGACGAGCGCCAGGTACTCGGCTAGGCGGTCGATCGGGATTGTCACGTCCTCGATCTGGACCCCCGAGGCCAGTTCCTTGACGGCCAAGTACGCGTGACTCCGCACGGAATAGAACCGTTCCGCTTCGGCCGCGTTCGCGGCGCGGGAAAAGCGTCGGGCCCCGTGCGCCCGAAAAATGGCTTCCGCGACGTCCACGAGGGGTTCGTCCAGATCGACCAGGAGGGTCGCTTCGGCTTCCTCGAAATTGGTATGGAACGCGGCGTTCACGGCGAGGACCGTCTCGCGATCCATGAATTCCATCAGGTTGGCCATGACCTGCCGACGGCGGAGTTCCTGGATCGCGCGGCCCGCGGAGGGCCAATCGTCGAAGGTCACGAGCATCCGAACGAACGGCACAGAAGGAACGGGGAGGATCTTCAGATGGGCCTCCGTCACGACGCCCAGGGTCCCCTCGCTTCCGATCATCAGATGGACCAGGTCGTACCCGACGCGGTTTTTGGCCAGCGGTTCGCCGAGCGTCACCGTCCTTCCGCTTGCGAGCACGACGCGGAGGGCGAGGACCCAGTCCCGCATCGTCCCGTAGCGCACGCATCGCATGCCGCCGGAGCTCTCGGCGATCGCGCCGCCGACCGTACACAGGAAGCTGCTCGCCGGGTCCGGCGGGAAGAAGAATCCCTCCTTCCGAAGCGCCTCGTTGAGGTCGTCGAGCACGACGCCGGCTTGTACTTGGACGTACCAGTTCACCGGGTCGATCCTTAGGATCCGGTTGAACCGCCGCATGTCCAGGATGATCGCCCCGTCGAGGACGACCGCCCCCGTGAGGCTGGTCCCGGCCCCGCGGGCGACGACGGGCACGCGACGGCGGGTGGCGACCTCGAGAATTCGGCCAACCTGATCCTCCGTCGAAGGGCGGGTGACGACCGCCGGCGTGGCCTCGAAGTCCGCCATGTCCTTACGGAACGCCTCGAGGGCACCGGGCTCCGTGAGGACGTTTTCCGCGCCGACAATCGCACCCAGTTCCGAGGCCAAACCAAGAACACGTGAACGCCCGGGCATCGAGGGAAGTAAACCGTACGCCGCCCAAAAGGACTTGGACCGCTTGCCTTGGGATCGCCCCGCGGGTCCACTCGGCGACTGTGTTCGGTCTGCACCGCGAGAGTCAAGTATTAGCACGCCCTTTCCGCCGCGGGAGAGGTAGACGGCCCTGCCGTCCGTCGCGGCTCCGCATTGCCTACGTGTCCTGTGCGCGAGCCGCCTCGAGGGTCGCTCATCCACATAGGCGTTCGGTTGGAGGAAGATCTGTGGTCGAAATGATGGAAGAAGAGCCCAGGGAGAAGGTCGTTGTATCCGGCGAAACGATGCAGATCGGGAAGAGCCGTCCTCCTTTGCCGCTGACCGACTTGCCGGAGCCGGAAGAGGTCTTCAAGATCAAGGGCCGGATCAACACGAAACAACTGTTCCTGTACGTCCTCGGTCCGAGCATGATCGCGCTCGGCGTTTCCATCGGGAGCGGCGAATGGCTGGTTGGTCCGCGTACCGTGGGCGGGTCCTCGACCGGCTTCATCGGCATCGGGTGGATCGTCCTCGTGTCCGCCATCCTCCAAGTCTTCTACAACGTCGAAGTCGGGCGTTTCACCCTCGCCACCGGTGAAGCTCCCGTCGTTGCGTTCGGCCGCGTGCCCCCCGGATTCTGGCTCTGGACGCCCCTCTCGGTGTTCCTCTTCTACCTCGCATTCATCTGGGGCGGTTGGGCCCAAGCCGCGGGCGAAAGTCTCTTCCCGCTCCTCTTCGGCCGCGCGAGGACCGCGGCGGAGATTACCACGGTGAAGGAGCTCGGGGTCGGACTCCTGTTCCTCGTGTTCGGCATCACCTTGTTCGGTCGAAAGATTTCGCGGACCCTGGAGATCGTGAACTGGTTCATGGTCGTGTTCATCCTCCTGTCCGTGGTCATCATCGCGATCCTCGTGGTCCCCGCCGCGGTCTGGGGGAACTCCTTCGCGTCCCTCGTGATCCCCGCGGCCCCGCCGCCGGGCACGAGCGCGACGAATCTCGGTGCGCTGGCGGGCTTCACCGCGTTCGCCTCGGGCTTGAATTTCGTGCTCATCAACTACTACCGAGACAAAGGATATGGGATGGGCAGTCGCGTCGGCTTCATCGCGGGGCTCGTGGGTGGGAAGCAGGAAGAGATCCGGGCCTCGGGCGTTACGTTCCGCGACACGCCGCAGAACCGGACACTCTGGCGGCGTTGGTTCCGATACCTGATTTACGACCAATGGGGGATCTTCTTCGTCGGCGCGCTCTTCGGCATGATGCTCCCGACGATGATCGTCTATCAGCTGGCACAGACCTCGGGAACCAAGCCCAACGAACTCACGATCCCGACCTTCGCCGCGGACCAGCTCGGGGTCCTATTCCCGAATCTGGCGTTCCTGCGACCGTGGGCGTTGATCGCTGGATTCATGATCCTGTTCTCCACGCAGCTGGTCGTCTTCGAGCTCCTCACCCGACAATTTGTCGACGGCGCCCATGCGATCAGTCCCCGCTTCCGGAAGTGGACCCGGGGAGACCCCCGCCGTTTCTACTATCCGTTCATGCTGGGGCTGACCATCCTCATTTCGGCGGTCATCTTCCTGGCGCCCGCGTTCCGACTGATTCAGGTGTCGGCCAACTTCTCGAACCTTCCCGCGATGATCATCCCGTTCGCGGTGATCTACCTCAACCGGCAGCTGCCGAAACCGGCCCGGCTGAAGTGGTGGTCGTATGTGGCCTTGCTCCTGAACGTGGTCTTCTTCGGGTATTTCTTCATCAACTTCGTATTGAACGATCCCCTATTCCGGTTCTAGGATGAGGGATCCGAGACCGCCCCGGCGGCGCCCGGACAGCCGGACGGCGCGGCCAGCGCGAGCGAAGCTGGACCCCGTTCGAACCGTTGCGCGAACGGCGGAGTCCTCCCGCGCGACGCCTTCCGTCCTCCGCGACCTTCGGCGCGATGCCCTCGCAATCTTCCAACATGCCCTTGAGAGCGTCGATCCCGAGCGGGCCGTGACGGAGGCCCTGCACCTAGACGGCGATCGCCTTTCGGTTTCTGGAAATCGCATTCCGATGGACGCGGGACGTTCAACCCACATCCTTGCGATTGGAAAGGCGTCGATGCGCATGTCGAAGGGCGCGCTCCGCCTCCTCCGGCCCGATTCAGGTCTCCTCGTTGCCCAAGAGATCCCGTCCTCTCCTCCGGGCGGCTTCGAGGTCGTCCGCGCGTCGCATCCGTTGCCCGACCAGGGGAGCCTTCAGGCGGGCGAAGCTGCGATGCGTTTGATCGACCGGCTCGGACCGGGGGACCTCCTTCTGGTCCTCCTCTCGGGCGGTGCGAGCGCCCTGTTCGAGGCGTCCCCGGTCCCCCTCGATGACCTGCGGACGGCGACCGTCGAACTGCTCCGTAGCGGGCTCGCCATTCGAGACGTCAATGAGGTCCGCAAGGGCCTTTCTGAGGTCAAAGGAGGTCGCCTCGCCGAGCGAGCCTCGGCCCGCGGCGCGACGGTGGTCGGTCTCATCCTGTCGGATATCGTCGGGAATCCGATCGACGACATCGGCTCGGGCCCGACCGCCCTGCACTCTTCGCGAGGTGAGCGGGCGAAGTCAATCCTCGAGCGGCACCGTTTGTGGGATTCGATGCCCGCGACCGTGCAGCGCCTTCTTCGGTCGGCCGCGGAGGCCCACGGAGTTCGGTCCTCGCTGGCCTCCGGCGCCGTCTACAACGTGATCGTGGCCGACAACGGACGGGCCTGCGAAGCGGCCCGGCAGGAAGCGGAGCGACGGGGCTATGCCTCGCACATTCTCACGACCCCGATGGAAGGAGAGGCTCGTCAGGCGGGACGGGTCGTGGTTTCGCAGGCTCTTCGATGGAATCCCGCCGCGCGATCTGTCGCGGTCATCGCCGGAGGAGAGACAACCGTCACGGTCCACGGCGGCGGCCGGGGAGGGCGCAACCAGGAACTCGCGCTGTCGGCCGCCGAACTCTTGGAGGGCCGACCCGCGGTCCTCCTCGCCTGCGGGACGGATGGCGCCGACGGCAACACGGAGGCCGCCGGCGCGATTGTCGACGGAAGGACGATGGCTCGGGCGAGCGCCCTCGGACTGAACCCCGAGGAGTTCCTCGACAACAATGACTCGTATTCGTTCTTCGGCGCGCTCCACGATTTGGTCGTAACAGGTCCCACGGGCACAAACGTGGCCGACTTGGTCCTGTTCCTCGCCCATCGCCCTGGCCGCGATCGTCGGGAGAGGCTCAGCCGATCTTCCGGACGGGGTCGCGCGTCACCGCTCGGCAGTTCTCGTTCCGACTCCGCGCACTCGGAGGGCCATGGGGTCTCCGTCCACAGTCATTAATACGCTCTTGGGCCGTGCGGACGGCGAGGAGGGTCGAAGTTCCAGAGGAGGGTACGGGCCTGCTGGGATTCGAACCCAGGTCAGAGGCTCCGGAGGCCTCTGTCCTATCCAAGCTAGACTACAGGCCCTCGGCCGCCGAAAGAAGTCCCCGGATTAAGGCTTTCCGCGGTGACGGAGCGAGGCGAGTTCCTCTTTCGCTCCGTTCGACCTCTTTGAAGATCGCTCTATCCGGTCCTTGAGTACCATGACGACGACAACTACGATGGCAATGACGACTGGGACGAGCGCGAGCCAAGCCGCATTCGGCAAGATGAATTGAGCGCCAGGTAGCGTGGGGGCGGAACCCGGGTTGCCGGGAGTCTGCCAACCGTAGTCCACGTACGTGTAAACGGCTCCGGTCTCCGTCGCGGTCGCGTCGATGTCCCACGCTGTGATGATCCCAAGCCGAGACTTCGCCACGCTGGCCGAGAGGGTGTCCTGCACGATCGTCGTGGCGCCGCTGAGGTCGATCGGGACGAAGCCGGTCGCATTCGACGTGAGCATGGTCGTTCGATTCACGTGCGTCACGGCGAAGTGTGTCGCATTATCCTGCCGCGTGTAAAGGCGAATTTGGTACGAAGTGTTGTCCAGGTTCGCGATCGTGCCCTTCACCTGAATCGTCAGGGTTACGTCGGCACTCGCGTTCGCTGATGTCAGGTGAAGCACGTTCACGCTGTCCGGAAACGGGCTCATTGTGAGGTTGCCGTCCGTCAGGACCGCGGTCATGTTCGACGTCCAAAATTCGCCGACGTCGCTCGCCGGGTCGGTGTAGCTGAGATCGAAGGAAACGGCGGAAACGATGCCCGTGCCGCACGCAAGGACCAGGAGGCCTGACAGAAGCACTCCCGCCAACAGGGCCTTCACGCGGATACAGGGTCGCGGACCCGGGATAAGGCCAATGGTACGGTTATCGAGCACAGGATGCGGTTTCGGTTATTGAGAATGAGAAGAGCCGTCTCACTTCTTCGCGAATTCCGTGTAGCCGCATCGGCCGCACGACACACGGTCGCCGTGTCGCGCGAGGAACACGCCCGGCCCGCACTTCGGGCAGTTCGCCCGCTCCCGTGTGATCCGATTCCCGTCGATCCTGTAGAACTTCCGCTTGAGGCCGGCCGTGCCCTTCTCCTTCTTCGCCTCGGCCATCACTTCGCCTCTTTCTTCTTGCCTTCAGGCCTCTTCTCAGATTTCTTCTCCGCCTTCTTCTCTTCCTTCTTTTCCTCTTTCTTTTCGGCGGGCTTCTTCTCTTCCCTGGCGGGGGGCTTCTTTTCCTCTTTCGGCGCGGCCTTCTCCGGCTTCGGCTCGGGTTTCGCCTCCGCTTTCGGAGCCTCGGGCTTCGGCGGCGCGACGGGCTTCTCCGGTTTCTCGGCCTTCGGGGCGGCCGCCGGCTTCTCGGGCTTCGGCGCGGCCTCCTTCTTGACCTCCGGTTCGATCAGCTTGTTGCGGACGAGGATGTGCTTGCGTTCGACCGCGAGCGCTTCCTCTTTCGTCTTGTAGACTTTCGCCGCTCCCACGGTCTCATATCGGCCGAACGTAGACGCCTGGAAGTCGATCACGACGATGTCCTTCGTCGCCTTGAGTTCCTTCGCCAGGAAGGCCCGCAGCGCATCCCGCGTCGGCGTCGGCTCCGCCTTGTGCGTCGCCTTGAACGTGACCTCGACCCGCTTCAGGAGCGGATTCTCCTTCCTCTGGAGGACCTCGAGTTGCATCGGTTATCGTTCCATCCGCCGCAAGACGTCGAGGGCCCTCGATTTCGCCGTCTCGTCCGCGCGGACGACCACGACGCCCTGAGACGGCATGCCGTACAGGACCGCCGCGGACGGGGGTGCGAGCGCGATGCAGACGAGGGCGAGAAGGTCCTCTTCGCCTCGGACTTCGACGCGTACCCGCTCGTCTGACTTAAAGGCTTCGGAGAGCACGCGCCACGCGTCCGGCGTGATCGTCGCCGGCGGATTCGTGAGCCGGAAGACCTTCGACCCGATCCGTTGGAGCGCCTCTCGCAGTTCGGGATCCTCTTGAC
>VBLR01000094.1 GCA_005878665.1 Methanobacteriota archaeon
GGCATCTTCGTCAAACCGGGAAAGCCATTCTACCTGTCCACGGCCCACGACGACGGCGCAGTCCGCCAGACCCTCGAGGCGTTCGAGGAGAGCGTGGCCGGCTTCGCTTGATCAACGCCGCGGGTTGAGGCCCATGATCGTGCGTGCCTCGTCGGGAGACGCGACGTCCCTCTGAAGATCTTCCGCGAGATGCCTCGCGCGGGCGACCAACTCCTCGTTTCGAGCGAGGACGCCTTTTTTCAGGTAGAGATTGTCCTCGAGACCCACCCGGACGTGGCCGCCCAGGACGATCGCCATCGTCGTCATCGGAAGTTGCATTCGGGCCATGCCTGCCACGACGTACGTCGCACTCGGCGGCAGTTGGTTGCGCATGTGCAGGAGATTCTCCGGGGTCGCGGGGACCCCGCCGTCCACGCCCATCACGAGCTGGAAGTGGACCGGTTCCTTCACGAGCCCCGAGTCGATCAACCGCTTCCCCTGCTGGACGAAGCCGACGTCAAAGGCCTCGAGTTCCGGCTTGATGTTCTGATCGAGCATCGCCTTCGCGAGGAATTGAACGGTCTCGGGCGTGTTCACATAGACCACGGCCGGCTTGCGGCCGGCGAAGTTCAGCGTCCCGGTCGTGAGCGAGGCCATCTCCGGGTTCGTCTTCAGCGGCGTCGCGCGATCGTCGTCCGTCTGGCCGGCGATGCCACTCGTCGACGTCATGACGACGAGCTTCGTCCGCTTGCGGATCTTGTCGACCGTTTCGCGGAAGATTTCGAATCGAGACGTGGGACGCTCGTTCTCGTCGCGGCAGTGAACGTGGATAATCGCCGCGCCTTCCTGCTCGCACCGATACGCCGTCTCCGCGATCTCGTCGGGCGTCACGGGTACATGAGGCGTGTCCTTCTTCCTCGGCACAGACCCCGTGGGCGCGACCGTGATGATGAGCTTGTCCATGCCGTCAGCCCGTGCCCGCACCGCGTCGATTCGTAGTAAGGGTTGTGGCTCCTCGAGGTCGCCCTGCCAACGCCACGCTCGAGTCTCGAGACCTAGGCAAACAGGTGGCACGACACCTTGACGTCCGGCGCGATGCCCTTCAGCTCCGGCTCGGTGAATTCGTGCAGGGACACCCGGAGGCCACCGTTCGCCCGCTCGATCGATTGGATCGCCTTCAGCCCGCGGAACTGCTCCGCCTTCGCCTCGATCACCCGCCGGATCATCGCCTCGGCGTCCGGGGATGCGGCCGGTAGCGTGAAGGTAAGCGGGGTATCCGATTGAAGGCCCGCGAATAACCCCTCGTCCGGCGTGCCTGCGGAGAGGTCCTTCAGCTCATCCACGACCTCCTCCGCGGTCCACCCGCATCGCTCGAATGCGACGGGACAGCGAGGATGGAACCGGCACCCGGGCGGGATGTCCGAAGGGTCCGGTCGCTCGCCTTTCAAGATGATGCGCTGCCGCCGCCGGTCCGGGTCCGGGACCGGCACGACGGACACGAGCGCCTTCGTGTACGGGTGCCGCGGATTCTTGATCAGCTCCCGGGTCGGCCCTTCCTCGACGATCTTCCCCAGGTACATGACCCCGATTCGGTCCGCGAGGACCCACGCGAGGGAGAGGTCGTGGGTGATGAACAGGTACGTGAGGCCTTTCTTCTCGCGCAGCTCCAAGAGGAGCTCGAGGATCTCCGTGCGGATCGAGACGTCGAGCATCGAGACGGGTTCGTCGGCCACCAGGAACTCCGGATCCAGGACGAGGGCCCCCGCGATCGATACGCGCTGTCGCTGGCCCCCGGAGAGCTCGTGCGGAAAGCGGAACAGGAAGTCCCGCGGCGGTCGCAACCCCGCATCGGCGAGCGCCTGCTCGACCCGGGCCTCCGTTTCGGCGCGGTTCCGGCTCAGGCCATTCACGATCAACGGCTCCGCGACGATGTCGTAGACGGACTGTTTCGGGTTCAGCGACTCGTACGGATCCTGGAAGATGATCTGGAGCTTCTGGCGCAATCCCTGGATCTTGATCCCCTCGAGGCCTTCTCCCCGCAACCGGTTCCAGATGAGGACACGTCCGACGACGACGGCGACGATGAAGGCGACGAGATTGCCGCCGAGCGTCGCGACGGTCTGGTCGCCCCAAACCTGGGACTGATAGAGCCCGCCCGCGTCGACGTAACCGGAGAACACGAGGCCCAGGTATGTGCTCGCATCGAACAGGAGGACCGCGAGTCCCCCGAGGACGACGGTGATCCGCGGAGTCGGGCGGGTCGGCGGGATGCTCCCGAAATACGCGACCAGGAGTGCGACGACGAGTCCGTAACCGATGTAACTCCAGCCGTTCGTGAAGGGCAGATGGAACGCGGACGCGGAGACGAACGCGGGCAATGCCGTCGCGAGGAGCCCGGCGACCGCGAGGACGATCCCGAGGAGCAGGAAGTGCGGGACGGTCCAGGGCCGCTGCTCTTTCCAGGAAAGGGAATGCTGCCGCCGGATCGTCTCGAGGTCCGCGTGGCCCCGGCCCGCCTTCGCGGCCTCGTACTCGTCGAGGATGTTCTTCGGCACGCCCACGAAGACGTCACCGCCCGTCGGCGGGACGAGCTTCAGGATCCCCTTGCCCGTCGTCGTCTTTCCGCACCCGCTCTCCCCGACGAGACAGAAGATCTCCCCCCTCCCGACGTCGAGGTCGACCCCGTCGACGGCCCGTACGTATTCCGGCGTCGCCTTCCGCAGCGCCTCGAGGAACCCCCGGCGCTTCTCGAACCACACGCGGAAGTCGCGCAGGACGAGGTATGGCTCGCGCGCCAACTCACATCGCCTCCTTCGGCGGCGGAGTCGTGGTGTTCAGGTGGCAGGCGGCGAAATGGCCTTCTCCCACGGGGTCGAGCCCCGGCTCCTGGTCGACGCACAGCTGCCACGCGTACTTGCATCGCGGGTGGAAGCGGCACCCGACCGGCGGGTTGATCAACGAAGGCAAGAGGCCCGGGATGTACGCGGGCAGGGTCTGGGGGCCCTCGATGTCCGGGAACGCGCCGATCAAATCTTTCGTGTACGGATGCTTCGCGTTCTTGTAGACGTCCCGGACGCTCCCGCGCTCGACGATCTTCCCGGCGTACATGATCGCCATCGAGTCGCACGTCTCGGCCATGACGCTGAGGTCGTGGGAGATCAGGATCATCGAGAGGTCGAGTTCTCGTTTGAGGCGCTCCAGCAGCTCCAGGATTTGCGCCTGAATCATGACGTCGAGCGCGGTGACCGGTTCGTCAGCGATCACGATCTTGGGATTGCACGCGAGGGCCATCGCGATCATCACGCGCTGTCGCATGCCGCCGGAGAACTCGTGCGGGTATTCTTGGGCGCGCTCGCGGTGGATCCCGACGAGCTCGAGGAGCTCCCCGACGCGTTTCATCGCCGCCTCCTTGTCCACCTTGTCGTGGATGACGATCGGCTCCGCGATCTGGTCCCCGATCCGCTTCACCGGGTTCAGCGCGTTCATCGCGCCCTGGAAGATGATCGAGATGTGCTTCCATCGGATCCCGCGCAGCTGGCCTTCCGAGACCTTCGCGAGGTCATACCCAACGTAATCGATCGTCCCGTCGACGATCTTGCCGTTCGATGGCAGGAGGCGCATGATCGACAGGGCGGCCGTCGTCTTGCCGCAGCCGCTCTCCCCCGCGAGTCCGAGGCTCTCGCCCTCACCCAGGGTGAAGTCGACGCCGTCGACGGCCCGAACGGTCCCTTCGTGCGTCTGGAAGTGCGTCTTGAGGCCCCTCACCGTCAGGAGCGGCACGTTACCGCTCCTCGCGATGGGTCGGACGAGTTCCGGCATCCGTTTTTCGGAGCGTGTATCGAGGACGCCGGGAACGGCCTTAACGTTTTCTCAGTCCCGTTCCGGCGTGAGCGCATCGTATATGGGGAAGGAGGCTTTCGCGGTCGACGAAACCCGTGTCATCTTCGGACCTGCGGACGCGCGTGCGCCGGTTCTACGCGTACCAGAGCGCCTCGTCGTTCGCGATTTGGATCCCGTTCTGGGCCCTGTGGATTCGCGGCCACCTGGCCTCCGATTTCGAGTTCACCTTCGTCGACGTCGCGTTCTGGATCGGGCTCCTCGTCTTCCAGCTTCCCGTCGGCGTCATCGCGGACCGCATCCCTCGGCGACGGACGATCATCGTGAGCGAGCTGTTCCGGTCGGCTGGCATCCTGGGCTACGGGATCAGCGCCACGTTCTGGGGTTACGTCGGCGCGAACGTCGTGTGGTCTCTCGGAGCGGCCTTCTCGATCGGGACGTCCGCGTATCTGTACGAGGCGCTGCTCGAGGCGGGCCACGAGACGGAGTTCCCGCGGTACATTGGCCGAGTCACGATGATCCAGCTCCTCTCGAACGCGGCGGGTGCCTTCGTCGGCGGCGTGTTCGTCGGGGTGGTCGGGGATCTCCGCCTCACGTTGTTGGTCGGCGCCCTCCTCAATCTGGTGGCGGTCGCCGTCGCGGTCACGTTCCGCGAGCCGAAGGTCGAGCGGACGCCCGAATCGACGTATGTCGAGCAACTCGTCCAGGGCCTGCGGGTCGTACGCCGGCGGGAGGGCGTCGCCTTGTTGATCGGAGTCGAGGTGTTCCTCGGCGTCACGCTCTATGTGATGGCCGTGTTCCGCCCGCTCTACCTCCAGGCGCTCGGCCTCTCCGAATCTGCGATCGCGATCTCAATCAGCGGCTTCCTCGTGGTCGCGGCCGTCTGGTCGGCCTTCGCGGGGACGTTCACGCGGATCCTCGGGGAATTCGGGACGCTCGCCCTGCTGGTGCTCATGGCGTCGGCCGCGTTCTTCGGGATGTACGGAGCGGGACAATTTGCGGGGGCCGCGTTGCTCCAGGTGCCCATCTACATCGTCTGGAGCCTGCAGCCCGCTTTGACGACTGCCTTCCTGAACCGCCGACTGGAGCCGGGCCAGCGTGCGACCGTGTTGTCGATGGGCGCGTTCGCGTACACGCTCGGCCTCGTGGTCGTAGAGCCGCTCGCGGGCGCACTCACGACGACGACCGGGTTGCTGAACCTGGGCCTGTTGCTCGGGATCGTGACGTTCGTCCCGTGCGCGTACATCCTCGTGCGGTGGCGGACGACCGTCGCGGCGTGGCCCGCGGTGACCCCTCTGCCGTCCCGGTTGATCGCGGGCAGCCGCGTTTCGCGGTTCCACCGCCTCTTGGAGCGGATGAGTCGGCTCAGGCCGTGACCGCCGGAACGGCCTCCGCGGGTGGGGTAACCAGGTGGCACGCGACGGCGTTTCCAGGCCCGAGCTCGATGAGCGGTGGCTCCGCCCAGGATTGAAGTGTCACCTGGATCGCGTCACCGCTCTCCCGGATCTCCGCGACCCCCTTCAGGGCGAGCCGCGAATCCCGGTTCTCCGATACGATTTGGCGGAGCGTTGCGGCGGCCACACCGGCCGACACGCCCGGCGCCATCTGGAGGGTCACGGTCCGCGAGTCTTGGGCCTCGATGCCGATGATCCTGAGCAATCGGCCTCCCGATGACAGCGACCTGAGTTCCTCCGCGACCTCGTCCGCGCTCCATCCGCATCGCTCGAACGCCACCGGGCACCTCGGGTGGAATCGGCATCCGCCCGGGATGTTCACCGCGTCCGGTCGCTCTCCCTTGAGGATCGTGCGCTTCACCAGGTGCCTCGGATCCGGACTCGGGACGACGGAGATGAGCGCCTGCGTGTACGGATGCTTCGGGTGGGAGATGACCTGCTCCGCGGTCCCTTGCTCGACGATCTTCCCGAGGTACATCACCGCGATTCGGTCGGCCAGGATCCATGCGAGGCCCAGGTCGTGGGTGATGAACAAGTACGTCAAGCCGCGCTTTTCCCGGAGGTCCATCATGAGCTGGAGGATTTCCGTTCGAATCGACACGTCGAGCATCGACACCGGCTCGTCCGCGACGATGAAGTCGGGCTCCAATGCCAAGGCCGCGGCAATGGAGACGCGCTGCCGCTGGCCGCCGCTCAGCTCGTGCGGGAAACGGAAAACGAACTCACTCGCAGGCCTCAGCCCGGCATCTTCGAGGGACCGCGCCACGAGCGCGGCGATCTCCTCCGGGTCGTGAGCGATCTTGTTGACGACGAGCGGCTCCGAAACGATCTCAAACACGGACTGTTTCGGGTTCAGCGACTCGTACGGATCCTGAAAGATCAGGTGCAGACGTCGCCGCAGGGTCCTCATCTTGACGCCGAGCAGGCCCTCCGTCTCTCGACGCCGGGCGAGGACGATTTTCGACGCGGCTCCCGCTGCGATGGGGGCGACGATCACGCCCAGGAGCATCGCAAACGACGACGCTCCCCAGACCGTCGCCCAGATTCCCGGCGCGTCGAACGGGGCGCCCGGCAGCGTCGCGGGCCATCCCAGTGCAGCCACGATCGGGAACAGGTTGAAGGCCAGGATCGAGAGGAGTGCCAACACAGTCGGTGTGCGGGCGGACGGCCGCGTCGGAGGCAACGACCCGATGACTCCCAGCAGGAGGCCGCACAAGAGGCTCGCCCCGAGGATGAAGCCGGTATTCACGAGGGCCCCGGGAATCCCCGCGGCGGCGAGCGCGGGGAGGCCCACGGCGAGGACGAACGCCGCGGCGACGGCTCCCAGCCAGAAGAGGATTTGCCGGGTGTCCCACGCGAGCTGTTCCGTCCAAGAGAACGAGTACTTCCGTCGGATCGCATCGATCCGAGCCGCCGCATCGGGCGCGCGTCCGGCACGCAATTCCTCGTACCGTCGGTACTCCTCCGTCGGGAGTTCGAAGAAGACGTCGCCTTCCGTCGCGTCGACGAGGCGGAGCAGCGCTTTGCCCGTCGTCGTCTTACCGCAGCCGCTCTCGCCGACGAGGCAGAAGACCTCTCCGCGTTTCACATCGAAGGAGACGCCGTCCACGGCGCGCACCCACAGCGAGGAACGACCGGCGAGCTCCCGGAGGAGGCCGCGCCGGAGGGGGAACCAGACCTTGAGATCGCGGACCCGGATCAGCGGGCTTCCACCGTCATCGGGCGTGGCGTCACCTCCGGGACCCCGGGGTACAGGAAGCACGCGGCCCGTCGTCCGGGCGTGACCTCCGCGAGCGCAGGCTCGGCGGCGGTGCACCGGTCGAACGCGAACTTGCATCGCGGATGGAAGACGCAGCCGGACGGCGGATTGATCAGGCTGGGGACGTCCCCGGGGATGGAGGCTGGCATCGTCCGCTGGCCCCGGATATCGGGGAAGGCCGCGACGAGTCCCTGGGTGTACGGATGCTTCGGATCCGTGAACACGTCGACCGTCTTTCCGACCTCCATCATTTTGCCCCCATACATGATCGCGACCTTCTCGCACGTCTCCGCCATGACGCTGAGGTCGTGGGAGATCAGGATCATCGACAGGTGGAGCTCCTTCCGCAGCCGCTCGAGCAGCTCGAGGATCTGCGCCTGGATCATGACGTCCAACGCCGTCACGGGCTCGTCCGCGATGACGATCTTCGGATTGCACGCGAGGGCCATCGCGATCATTACGCGCTGCCGCATGCCGCCGGAGAACTCGTGCGGGAAGTCCCGCCGCCGATCTCGGTTGATTCCGACAAGTTCAAGGAGTTCGCCGACGCGGTTCGTCGCCTCGTCTTCGTCGACCTTCTCGTGGAGGATGATCGGCTCGGCAATCTGCTGCCCGATGTTCCGGACCGGGTTCAGGGAGTTCATCGCGCCCTGGAAGATGATCGAGATTTCCTTCCATCGGATCTTCCGGATCCTCAGGTCGGAGACCTTGACGAGGTCCCGGCCACGGAACAGGATCGAGCCGGAGACGATCTTCCCGTTGTACGGGAGGAGACGCATCAACGAGAGTGCCGTGGTCGTCTTCCCGCAGCCGCTCTCCCCCGCGAGGCCGAGGGCTTCCCCCTCGTCGAGATCAAAGGAGACGCCATCAACCGCGTGCACCGCCCCGGACTGGGTCGCATATTCGATGACGAGGTCCTTGACCTCGAGGAGCAGGGCCTATCGCCTCCGCAACCGAGGGTTCAGGATTTCGTCCAAGGCGAAGCCGAAGAGGTAGAATCCGAACACCAGGAACACGAGGCACAAGCCCGGGACGATGAGCCACCAGACGTTGCCTCCGATCACGAGCGCGCCGCCGCCGATCGCCTGGTTGATCACCTTCCCCCAGCTCACCGTGTTGTAGATCGAAAGCCCGAGGAACGCGAGGACAGCCTCAGAGAGGATTGATACGGCCACCGTCAGAATCGTGTTCGCGAAGATGAGCGGGAACGCGTTCGGGAAGATGTGCCGCATGAGGATGTGGGACCGGGACGAGCCGATCATGCGCGCTCGTTCGACGAACAACCGCTCCTTGACGGAGAGGACCTGTGCCCGGATCACCCGCGCCGTAATTGACCAGCCCGTCAGGCCGATCACCAGGATGAGCCCGAGGAGGTCAATCGTCCCGATGCGAGCGGCGACGACGATCATGAGGACCAACCAGGGAACCGACAGGACGACGTCGTTGAAGCGCATCATGACCTCGTCGACCCATCCCCCCATGTAGCCGGAGACGAGCCCGACCGCGGTCCCGAGGACGCTGGCGACCATCGCCGAGAAGATCCCGACGATGAGGCTGATCTGGGATCCCCAGATGACTTGGGAATAGATGTCGGCGCCTTCCTCGCTGATCCCGAGGGGGTGCTGGGCGCTCGGCGGGCTGAGCGGGCAGGTAACGCCCGGGACGCAATTGCTCGTGTCCGCGACGCGGTCGATCGGACCGTAGGGGGCCACCCACGGCGCGAAGACCGCCATGCCGATGAAGAACACGAGGATCGCGAGTCCGACCATGGCCGTCCGGCTGTGTCGGATGCGGGCCCACACTTCCTGCATTCGACGGAGGGCGACCCGGAGGGAGGCTTGGAACGGGGAGACGACGCCCGATCGGACCACCGCATCTGTCGCGCCCATGACGTCCCTCACGTGACCTTGATCCGCGGGTCGAGCAGGAGGAGGATGAAGTCGGAGACGAGGTTCGCGAGCACGATGGCGACGCCTCCCACGACGATGATGAACTGGAGGAGCGGAAAGTCGAGGTTGTCGATCGCCTGGATCGTCTCCCAGCCGATTCCGTAGTAATTGAACACGACCTCGACCTGGTACGCTCCGCCGATCACGAAGGCGATGTCCAGCGCGATGAGGGTGACCATCGGCGGAAGGCCGCTCGGCAGAATGTGACGGCGGAGGACCTGTCGGTCGCTCAGCCCCTTCGCCTTCGCCGTGGTGACGAAGTCCTCCGTCATGACGTCGATCAGGGAGCTCCGCATGACGAGAGAGATTCCCGCCAGCGTGCCGAGCGTGAGGGTCAGGGCCGGGAGGATGAGGTGTTGCGCCGCGCTGGTCAGGTGGGCTCCGTCCCAGGACCACGGTCCCAGCATGTCGTCGTAGTAGCCTTGGGACGGCAGGGCGGGCCACCAAGTGAAGTAGTGGCCGACGATCGAGCCCTTCTCAAACACCGCGAGCAGGAGGAACCCGAGCCAGAAGATCGGCATCCCGTAGAGGAAGATCCCCGTGGCGGTCGAGAGGATGTCGAACGGCTTGCCTCGCTTCTGCGCCGCGATCGATCCGATGACCATCCCGATGATGATCGTCGCCACCGTCGAGGTCCCCACGAGGACGAGGGTCCAACCCAGGTCCCGCATCAACACATCGAAGACGGGGAGGCCGAGTCGATAGGAGACCCCCCAGTCCAACGTGACCGTGCGTTGGAGATAAATGGCGAATTGCTCCCACGGGGGCTTGTCGAACCCGAAGAGCTCGCGATTGTACTCGGCGAGGCCCTGATATTTTGGGTCGCGTGGAGTCAGGCTCAGCGCCGGGTCCCCCGGCATCAGCCGGAGGAGCGCGTAGTTCAAACAGATAATCCCGAAGATCGTGATCGCGGCGTTAACGCCCTTTCTGACCATGACCTTCAGGATTCGCGCCAATTCGCGTCGCTCCCGTCATTGCCAAGACGTTCCATCGTCCCATCACGGTGGCGGGGGCGGAGGCGGCGGGCCGGGCGGAGGTCCGCCCGCCATCCGATCTTCCGCCTCGTCCTTTTTCCGCTCTTTCCGGCGACGGAGGAACACCGCCAGCGCGACGACGACAATCGCGGCGACGATCCCGAGCGGGATGCCGTAGTTGATCCACGGATTGGACGACGTCGGGATGCTCCCGCCCGGAGTCGAGATGGTCTGGATGACGATCTGGGGCGTCACGCTCGGGTGATGGTTCAGGATTCCGGTCTGATTGTCCGTGACGACGACACTGAGATTGTACGTCCCGGTCGCCGCGTACGCGTGCTTTTGAGTCGCGATCTTGTCGGTCTGTGTGTTCGTGAGATAGTTCACCGGGACTCCGGAGTTATCCCCGAAGTCCCATGTGATGTAGAGCGGGTCACCCTCCGTGTCGTTCGCGGTGAGGTTGAAGGTAATCGTCTCACCCGGCAAACCGAAGGTGGAGTGGCTGAGCCGGTAATCCAGGCCCTTGATTTGAGGCGGCAGGTTTGCACCGGGCCCCCCGCCCGCGACGATCGTGGCCGCCGCGCTCGCGCAGGTGGTCCATTCGGAATCTTTGATCCGAACGTGGACCGTGTAGTTGCCGGGCTGCGCGAACGTGTGCGTGGTGCTCCCGGATGTGGACGTCTGGACCGCGGTGCCATCGCCGAAATCCCATGTATAGCCGAGCGCGGCTCCCTCCGGGTCGTTCGCGCTGACGCTCACGCTGACCGGCGAGCCGCTGATCCATTGGACTCCCGGGAAGGAGGCGACCACGGGCGCTTGGTTATCGAGCGGCGAGACCTGGAACCAAGGGGCCGGCAGGTCGCTGTCCGGAACGAGGCCCTGCTCGGAGGACCAATTCCCCCAGTTCGTCCAGCCGGGGTCTGGAGGGGACGCCTGTGTCCGCGCGGAAGGCGGCGTCGCGGCCGCATACAGGTCCTTGCGGTAATAGGGCAGGATGTACGAATGGTAATCGTACAGCATCCGCTGCATCTCGTCCGTGATCACTCGCCGGGCGGCCGGGTCCACCGTCAGGAGCGATTGAGTGTACAAGGCGTCGAACGTCGCGTTGCTGTAGTAGTTGTCGTTCGTCGGCCCGATCGCGCCCGTCGTCTCGACCTCGAGGACATCGAGGGACGGATCGGACGCCGGCGTGAAGATCCAGTCCCACAGCCACATGTCGTAGTCGGCGGTCAACCAGTAGCCGCTCATCTGGTTGATGTTGTAGAGGCCGTAGCCCGGGCTGGTGCGCGAATGGGAATCCATGGTCTGGATTCCTGCCTGTGCAAGCCAGGCCACAATGTCTCTCGCCGCGATCTCCCACTGTGGGCGGGTGTTCAGCGTATAGAAGCGAATCTGGAGAGGCCAGTACACGGTGTTGTTTGTGGCGCCTTTCTGGTACAACGGCGTCGCGCCCGGACTGAGCGCGCCCGACGCATCATATTTCCAACCCTGGCTGTTGAGCATGGCTCGGGCGGCCGCTGGGTTGAACTGGTACTGCTGGTTCGGAGGGATGCTGTAGTGCCACGGGTTGACGTCGGGGACCAACGTGTCCGCCGCGTTGCCGTAGCCGAGGAGGGCGTCGTTGACGAGTTTCTGTTTGTCGATGCTCATCGCGACCGCGTGCCGGAAGGTGTCGTTGAGGAGGACGGGATTCGCTGTATAGGTGTACCCGTAGGCGGCGGCCAGTGCGGGCGTGATCACGTTGATGGAAATCTCGCCGACGAAGCCGAGGCTGACGGCCCACTTCGGATTCCAGGTGCTGAGGCCGACCTGGTAGTCGGACGGATCGATGCCGATGAGCGCGTCGAGCGTGGTCGCCCCGGTTAGAAAGTCATTCACCATCGTCGTGGACCCGCTGTAGGAGATGAACCGGACTTCGTCGGGTCGGGATTCTTGGCAGTAGTACTGGAGACCGTAGTAATTCGGGTTTTTCCGGAGCACCAGGGTCGTGGTCGTCGTGTTCGTGTAATCGTAGTACATCGCGCCGGAGCCGACCGGATACTTGATCGGGGCGTTCAGGGGTTTCGCGTAGCCGCTCCAGATGTATTGGGGCAAGATCGGGATCGCGCTCGCCGCCGAGTACATGCCTGCGAAGGGACCGTTCGTGACGATCTGGACTTGGTATGGCCCCGTCTTGGTGACCGAGGTGATCGCGCTCGTGTAGCTGTGGAGGATGCTTCCCTTCGTCACGTTCTGGAGCTGGAAGGAGTACACCACGTCGTCCGCGGTCACGGGGTGACTCCGGTCCCCCGGGCTCAAGGGGCTCGTGAAATACGCGTCCTGGACCAAGTCGAAGGTCCACGTCCGATTGTCGGATGCCAGGGTCCAGTGGGTCGCCAGGTCGGGGATTGCGTGGTAAGTCTTGTCGTACGTGATGAGCGTGCTATAGACATTGTACACCACCACGTATTCGTCGGCCAAGGTGATCTTGAGCGGATTCAAGGTCGTGATGACGAGCGGGTTGATTCCGATTCGGAGGGAGCGGAACGGCGCGGCCGCGGCAGCGGGGCCGGAGGCGATGAGGACGAACGCGGTGAGGCCCGAGAGCACCATCACCGCGACGAGCGAAACAGCAATCAGCCGGTGGCGCCAGACCCGTTCGAATCGATACTCTGCCTCCTCTCCGACCATGACGAACCCCCACCGCCACACGCACGGAGCGACGGACTCCATGCTATGCTGTGGCGTGATTCGGCGGATTCTATATAACGGTTCTCCGGAGGCCCGAATTGGGACATCCATGGGACGGGTGAGAGGTCTCACCGATTTCGGCGACGGAATCCCTATGCATATTCCGATTCGCTCTGCTCCCGGAGGAATTGCGGGAGATAGTAGTGGCCACCGGCGGATTTCCCTGAAATGCCCGACATCTTCCAACCGCCAAACGGCTGCACACCGACGACCGCGCCCGTCGTGGCGCCCGCGGTCCGATTCGCGTACAAGACGCCCGCTATGACCTCCGCGAAGAACCGCCGGATTTCCGCGGGCTCGCGACTGAAAATCCCCGCGGTCAGGCCATAATCCACGTCGTTCGCAACCT
>VBLR01000095.1 GCA_005878665.1 Methanobacteriota archaeon
TCTAGGGGGGCTCGGCGACTGATTCGAGGTTGGGCGATGGAGAAGGCCCTCTACGAACTCGAGTACGAGCTGAAGTATCGTGTCTCCAACTTTACGATTCCCCTCGACGGGATCGCGGCACTTGCGGCTCCGGCGCGAAGATAGAAATCACCGAATGAGGACGATCTCGAACTACCGGCTCATGTTCCTTTCACGGGTGGGTGGGCCGGCTCAAATGGCGAGCCTCCCAGCTTTCCGTGAGAATGGGTCCGCCCGGACCCCGACTCGATCCGGTTCGAACCCCGCCGGAATCGAACCCGAACCGTTGGAGGATCGCGGACAATCGGACAAGCGGTTGTCGCCCGGCTCCCGGCTGACCCTTAGAGGGACAAACGCTAAGCCGGTCACCAGTAATTCACTCAGTCATGGCCCCGTCGTCTCGTTCCCAAGGGAAGTCCAAATTGGATTTGACATCGGCAAGAACCGAGCTGCTTCGGCGAGACGCCGAGTGGGCAGCTGTTTCCTCGAAGGGTCGCGACATCGAACGCATTCTGTCGTATTGGACCGACGACGCGATCGTCTTGCCCCCGGGGCTCCCAGCGATCACCGGTAAGCCGGCGTTGCGCGAGTACGTGGAGTCCAGTTGGGAAATCCCTGGGTTCCGGATCACGTGGACCTCCACGGACGTCACGTTCTCGCCGGACGGCAACCTCGCATACATGCTCGGCCGCAACGAGGTGGCGATGGACGGCCCGGACGGCATGCCCGTCACGATGAAGGGCCGCGGGATTACGATTTGGCGACGGGACCCTGATGGCGAAATGCGTTGTGTTGTCGATATCTGGAACCCAGAGAATCCGACCTGATTCGATCGTAGGACTCTCACGGTGCCATCCACCCGGGCCGAACGCGGGCCCCTAAATGCCCTTCCGGCGCTGACAGTCGGTGTGCCGTCTGTCCACCACGAGTGGAGCAAACCGCCGCGAACGCGCGATCTGCGTTGGAGGGAGTTTCCCGGATGGAGATCTTCCAGTATCGACGAGGCGCGCTTCTAGCCTATGTGCTTCGCGCTGAACGAAGCCGTCTTGGGAAGCGTTCAACGCCGTACAGCGGGACATGCCACAGGCGAACAACTCGCCTCCGCGGTCGAGAGGAACGCACGCAACCTCGTAATAGCTATCGTCCGGCTCCCAATTAGTTGAGGAAGTCACTAATCTCGTCATCATCGGATTTCTCGTTTCTTTCGACCCAATCAGGAGATGGCTAGGGAATCCACCTCCCGGCCCGGCCTCACGAGCTGGCCGGGGCCAAGAGGGAGGCGGAGGAAGCTGGCAGCCTTCCGCGGCGCCGCTCGACGTGCGGGTCCGCGGGGGCATATGTGACGCGCCTTCTGGACGCCAGTGGAATGGTTTACTCAGCCACCTCATCCGACCATCTGGACTTGCTGGCTCTTGGCGGTCGAACCGTTGCTGGCCTTTCGAGACCTGACCGATTCTTGAGGTTGCCCAAATACGACTAGATCGCGATCGGATTGATCAGCCCGATTAGGTTGTGCCGTCCAAGCCGGGATCGAACCAATGTTGAGCCCAAACGTTTGCTCCCTCTCCCTGCGCGCAACTAGCCAACACTAGAAATGTTCTTATGCCGAGACCAACTGCGCTGTAGCTCGTTGAAGCCTCGGACTCCCCGGAACTGGTCTAGGTTTCGCTCTCGAGAACGGGACGTTCGAGACGCCGTCGTTTCGAGTCTGATGCTCGCAGTTACTTTCGCCGCAGTAATTGGAGCCGGGGAGCTGAGGGCGTTCTTGTCGAAATCGCCGGCCATAGTCCTAGAAAATAAAGATATCAGCCAATTGGACGTGGGTGTTCCCCCGCCGGACCTGAAGCTACACGTTTATCTTACCTTCGAGTTGCATAACTTCGGGAACGCCGACGGATACGCCTACGTCGGTTTCTTCATTAATGGATCTCTGTATTGGTCGCGAACCTACCTGGTCAAGTTCGGAATTGTTCTTCCCGTGGAGGAGGTCGCCGCGATCGAGTGCCGACTACCCGACCGGTGTTTTGATTGGGGGCATGTCTCCGACCTTAGGCTGGTCTGGACGATCCGTGCCTTGTTCGCTTCTTGATTTCGACGAATTCGACAAGATTCGAGAGCGTGGTCAAGTTCAGGCCAGACCCTGACGCTGAACTCCAGCGGAAACTAGACATCGTACGCGACGACCCTGAAAGATTGCGTTCCAATCGATGTTGGGACGGAGGCCCCGTACACCTTCAGCGTGCAGTATTGGCCGACACCTGACACGAGAGAGATCCGCTCCACGTTGTTCACGGTGCTGGCACTCGAGTCGCCGTTGCCGTTCGGGCACGTGATCGAAAGATCGAGATTGCTGAGCCCATCTACTTGGGTCTCACTGATCATCTCACGATTCCAAACCAACGTGAATGTGAAGGTGTAGAACGCCGGTAGATAGATTTGCGTGGTCCAGTAAGCGTTATTCGTCACGGAGGCCGCCCAAACCATGTTACTGAAATATGTCCAGTATCCATCAATGTAGTTCCAAGCCCAATCCGACTGCCACTGGTGACCTCGGAGCCAATAGTCCCCGTTGATCAGACGCGCCTTAAGTTCGAGGTAGTCGGCGTCTGGATATGCCTGTTTCAGCAAAACCGCAAGTCCAGCGGCATGCGGAGCGGCGAAACTAGTACCAGTGAACGAGCTAAATCCTTGAGATGTGTCGGTGGTCATGATTGAGACACCCGGCGCAATTATGTCAGGCTTGCCTCTGGCACTTCCAGTCACGCCACGCGAGCTAGACGGCCACACCACGTCATTGGCCCGATCAATCGTATTTTGATCGTTTGATGCACCAACGCTGACAATGTTGTAGGCTCCGGAGGGAATGTTGACGTAGCCTCCGTCGTTCCCAACTGCCTGCGTTAGGAGGACTGCCCTCGAGGTGACGAGGTAGTCCATTATTTTGGAAAGGTCAGCGTTGCCATCGTCATCCGACTGCCCTGGGTTCAGCGAGCTAGTGATAATTCGCACGGCATTTGTGTCGGTGAGCCAATACGCTCCATTCTTGATGATTGTGTTGCTCGTGGTTCCGCAGTCGCTGTTGAGCACCTTTGCGTTGTAGAGGCTGGACGAGTATGCAACGCCGCGATAAGTTGCATCGTCGCTTCGAATGACCCCTGCAACCGCAGTCCCATGACCACCATATGGATCACAATCGTTCGTCGAGCCATCGTTCCCGAAACCCATTGAGGCCGCAAGCTGGAGATGCGGATGACTCGTCACCCCTGTGTCTAACATTCCGACCTTCACTCCGGAACCGGTAAACCCATAGCCCCATTCGACGTCCGTCCGAATTGCTTTGACGCTGACATCCAAACTGACGCACGAGGTTCGGCAACGGGTTCGGTGGAATTCAACGTACCCTACTTCGGACATCCTTACCAAGGGAAGAAGGTCCGACGGACCGATCTCGACGGGAACGGACTGCGTGGAGCGGATTGGATTCCTCTCAAGAATCACGAGGTGGGGGATCGCTTGCAGCGCCTGGATTAGAGCTTGTATCTTTGGCCACGTGATGTTGTTGTTGTAGCCGGTAATCAACGCTAATGCTTTGTCGATTACAAGGGAGTGTGCTTGCTGGGTTAGCTCGGGACTACCAGGTACATTCACATAGCGCTTCCAATAGTCTTCTAGGACAAATTTGTCATTTGTCGTGAGGGCATTCCAAATGACGGGGTCCAAAGCACCAGGAACGAAAACCGATTCCCCCATCAGAAGTCGTTCGGTCACGTTTATGTAAGTTGCCACGATAAACCTGGACGGAAGGGATGCGCTCCTCGCCGCTTCCTGCAGTTCTTTGCTCAGTTTGTCCCACGGAAACGGGGTAGGGTCCGCCTGTGCTCCTTTGGATGCGACTGCTAGGGCGATCAGGGTCAGCAGAAGGGCGACGGAGCCCGCGAACATGCGACGAGTCCGATAGGACGTTTGGGTCTTCCAGCGATTCGTCGGAAATGATGTTCGTTGCCTCGGGCCTTCCAGGATCGAATGACCCCACGCAACTCTTGAAACCTGAGAAACGGGCGATGCTATCCCTAATGATCGTGCGATTGTAGTCGAAAGAGCCCCACTCGCGGGGGCCACTCGAGAGTTGGCCCTACCCGCTTGGTCCGATAGTATCGGTCGAAGTCCTGCAGGTTGCCGCCATTGATCGACCAGCGTTGCGCATCCCTCAAGCGACATGGCCGCGCGAAGTTGGCACGCCTCTATAAGAGAAGTTTGTTGGTTTGTGGTGAATTCGAATCAGGCGTTGTTAGCGATCAGATCGTTCAACTCCGCGCGTCTCCCATACACAACTGCTCAAAGCTCTGTCTTAAGGCATGCTGACGCCTGCTTTGCGCATTAGATGACACACGGTGAACCGACTCTCAACCGTTTGGCGGCCGGTTCGGGGGTTGTGCGACACAAGGCCCATTTGGTCTCACTGCCCTATCTACCATGGCTGCGAATGGATCCGGCGGGCCGGCGTAGGTTACGAAATAGGGCCCTTGTGGGTTGGGCAATCTTGGCAGGCGTGTTCCTCGTCCTCTCAATCCCCAACGGTCCTCCGCCCAGTACCGAATTCTTCCTCCTGTGGTTGGCCTCGATGGTGGGAGCGCTCGCCCTCGCGGGGCTCCCGCTTGCCTACGCGTTCGCATTCGCGCGCGAGTGGCTCCGTTCCCGCCGACAGCGATTGCGGCAAAGGCGCCAAGCGGTCCGGCCTGCCTCGGCGGTTCCTTTCCGATACACCGGGAGGCGATGGAAATCCTCTGCCGGGATGCTGATGTTTTGCGTCGCCCTGATAGCCACAGTATGGCTCCTGCCCGCCCCCGACGAGGCTTTCTCTGCAACGATCTCCGCGGTTTTTCGCTGGCTCTTCCTCGCGTTCGCCGCTCTCGTGGTTCCTGCGAGCTTCCTGAGAGCTCTTTCGATCACGTTCGAAGTTGACGACATCGGGGTTCGCGTGCACCGCCCGTTCCGCGCCTTCGATACCCGGTGGGACGCGATCGAGCGCGTGGAGGTCGCCCGGTTTCCGCGTATGCCGCTGCCGTTCATGCCGGACGACGTGCGTCTCCCGGAGATGTTCGCCTTGTGGGGGAAGGACGGCGCGGTCGCCGGGGTCGTCGCGCCCTCCGCGGAGCTCGGAGCTGGAGACAGGGAGGCGTTCGAGAGCGCGCTGGTGCAGTACGCGGGCGAGCACGGCCTTCCGGTCGTCGAAGTGTCATGGCGAGCGACGAGATCATGGAAGCGACGGAGGCGGTCGACCCCTGGGTGAGCTAGGGTTGTCCGATTCCTCTCCATCCCTTCATTCTCGATCAACCCGAAGCAGCTCATCACTCCCTGCACTTCGCGCGGTCAAAGGCTCCGTGGACGTCGATGGAACCAGAGCAAGTACCAGTACAGATAGGCTGAGAAGAGGACGCCGCCAAGCAAGACCGTGAAGAAACCGGGGACTCGCGGATCTGTGAATGTGCCAATAAGGAAGATGCCCCCGATTGCAAGGAAGGTGGCGAGGAGAAGAATCAGGGTGTCGCTCATCGTGGAAGCCACCACTTCGCCCTCCTACGCGATCTCGTGGCCACCGATGCCACTTTCCTCTAATGAACTTACGGTGGCTAACCTGGGCACGGACATCGACATCAGACTGAGTAGTGACGGTCGGCAGGCCGACTGTCGTCGTCCGGATGAAGCGAGTTGCCCACTGGGAGGGCTGGTTAGAGATGCACCCGCGCGGCGTTCCCTTGCGGCCAGAGCACGCCAGGGGTCGCTAGCTGTCCTGACGCACGACAGGAGTCAGCGAACACCGCCCTGACGGAGCCGGTATCGCTGAATCTTTCCGGTGGCCGTCTTGGGAAGCGAGGGAACGAAGTCGATCCACCACGGCTTCTTGTACGGCGCGATGCGGTTCCGGACGAATTCCTTCAATTCCTCCACGAGCTCTTGCGACGCGTCCTTCGGATCCTTCAGGACAACGTATGCCTTTGGTTTCACGAGCTTTTCCCCGTCCTGCTGACCCACCACGGCGGCTTCGAGAACCGCTTCGTGCGCGATGAGCGTATTCTCCACTTCGACGGGCGAGACCCAGATGCCACCAACTTTCAGCATGTCGTCGCTTCGACCGCAGTACCAGAAGTCGCCGTCCTCGTCTTGGTAGTATTTGTCACCTGTCTGGATCCACGGCCCGAAGAGCGTCTCCTTCGTCTTCTCGTCGCGATTCCAATAGTACGCCATCGTCGAGTCCCCCTTGACGCGAAGATTTCCGATCTCCCCGCGCGGCACGGGCCTGCCGCCCTCATCGACGATAATGGCCTCATATCCGGGGACCGGCGTGCCGGAGGATCCCGGCTTCACATGCCCCGGACGATTTGAGAGGAAAATATGGAGGATCTCCGTAGTCCCAATCCCGTCGAGAATCTCGACACCGAACCGATTGACCCAGCGCCGATACACATCGGCGGGCAAGGCTTCGCCCGCGGAGACGCATAGCCGCAACGAAGAGAGGTCGAATCGATCCTCCGCGTCCTGCATCTGGAGCATGGACGCGTAGAGAGTTGGAACGCCAAAGAAGAGGGTGGGCCGGTACCGGTCAACGACTTGGAACACCGCCTCCGCCGTGGGCCGCCCGGAATAGAGGACCGCCTCCGCGCCGACGCGCATCGGGAAATACATGTTGTTGCCGAGGCCATACGCGAAGAACAACTTCGCCGCCGAGAAAGTCCGATCCCGCTCCGTGATGCCAAGCACATGCAACCCGTAGGTGTCCGAACACACGACCATGTCGTGCTGGAGGTGGACCGCCGCTTTCGGGAATCCCGTCGACCCGGAAGAGTATAGCCAGAAGGCTACGTCGTCTTTCGAGGTGTCCGCGGCCTCGAGGCTCCTTGGGGTCCTCGATACCCATGACTCGAACCGAAGATGCGGACCCTTCGCCTCCCCCACCACAACCACGTGTTTCAAGTGCTTCGCTTGAACCAGGGCCGGGCCCGCTTCGAGAAGCAGGGGTTCGGAGACGATTGCGACCTTCGCGCGGCTGTCGTCGAGCAAAAAACGGTAGTCGGCCGCACGCATGAGGGTGTTCACGGGCACAGGCACCGCACCCAGCTTCATCGCGCCGAAGAAGGAGGCGACGAATTCCGGGCCATCCAGGAGAATCAGGAGGACCCGATCCTCCATCTGAACGCCGAGATCGAGGAGGGCGTTGCCGACTCGGTTCACGGATTCGAAGATTTCCCCATAGGTGACGACGCGGTCTTCGTGATACAAGGCGGGTCGGCCTGCGCGGCCTTCCACCATGTGACGATCGACGAAGAAGGCCGCTGCGTTGAACCGATCGGGAATCGAGGCGGGTGGCTCTCCCATGACCACGACGGTGGTGAATGGGCGGCAGGGCCGCAAGAAGATTGCGGCGGCAGAAACGGTAAGAATCCATAGGGGCTGGCTAGGTTCAGTGGCCGTATCCGACGGAAGCCAGAGCATGTCGGACCCACTCCGTACGGTGCTCGTGCGTCGACCGGACGCGTCATTCGGCGGGGCCGAAAAGGAGGCGCCAATTCTGCCAAACGTTGAATACGCAGAGGCCCGTTCCAATGGATGGACTTCGTGACGAAGAAACCGGGCATCGACGGCGTTGACGCCGTCCTCGAGCGATTCGCAGGACAGCAATACATTGCCGACCCGTCGATCGGCATGGCCGTCTACCTCTCGATCCGCATGGGCAAGCCTCTGCTCGTCGAAGGAGAACCCGGATGCGGCAAGACGGAGATCGCCCGCACCCTGGCGGCCGCCCTCGAGACGGAACTGATTCGCCTCCAGTGCTACGAAGGCCTCGACGCGGACGCGACGTTGTACGAATGGAACCATCCGAAGCAGCTGATCACGATCCGAATCGAGGAGGCCCGGAAGGACCCGAAGGCTCTGGAGCGGGAAATCTTCAGCGAGGAATTTCTCCTGAAACGCCCGCTCCTCCAGGCCCTGACCCACGACGGGCCGCAGGCACCCGTCCTTCTGATCGACGAGATCGACCGGGCCGACGAAGAGTTCGAGGGCCTGCTCCTCGAGTTCCTGTCCGATTTCCAAATCACGATCCCTGAGATGGGGACGATTCGCGCGAAGCGAGTACCTCACATCGTCATTACCTCGAATCGTACCCGCGAGCTCTCCGACGCACTGAAACGCCGATGCCTCTACCTCTACATCGGCTATCCGAGCCGGGAGAAGGAAATCGCCATCCTCCGCGCGAAAGTGCCGGGTCTCGGGGAGCAGTTCGCCGAGGAAATCGCGGGATTCGTCCAGCGCGTGCGCGCGGAGGACGATTTCGTGAAACGGCCGGGAATCTCGGAGACCCTGGACTGGGCGTCCGCCCTGATGGCGCTCGGCACCACAAAGTTGGATCGGGACATCGTGGAGCAGACCCTTGGCCTCGTCGTGAAGGACGCGCAGGATCTGCAGACCATGCAGGCCGGTCGGCTCGATACCCTGATGGGATCTCCGTGAGGCCCGAGAACCGGAGCGATCCCTCATTCGTTCCGCGGCTCGCGGGGTTCATCGCGTTCCTCCGAGTCCGGGGGTTTGCCGTGGGCATCGGGTCGGCCCTCGACTGCGCCCACGCCTTGCGGCAAATCTCGATCCTCGACCGTGACACGTTCCTCGCGGCATGCATCGTGACCCTCGCCAAGTCTCCGGAGGACGTGCCCCGACTCATCGAATCGTTCGATCTCTACTGGTCCACGTACATCGAACCGGCGGATTCGAAGACGCGTCTCGCGGTATCGGCCCCGCCGAGTCCGCCCCCGGACGGGGTGGTCTCGACCGGCGAGACCGCGCCTGGGTTTCGAATTGCCGTCGACCGCGCCGGCGTGGTCCGCGTCGGCCTCTACAGCCCGGATGCTCCCTCTTCGGGTCATGACCTGCGACTCCTCGACCGAAAGCGAGTCGTTGCGATCCGGGCGGGCGTCCGTCGGCTCCGAAGGGAAGCGGCCACACGGCCCGGTCGTCGTCAAGCACCCGCTCGCCGAGGTTCGATCGATTTTCCCGCGACGGCCCGACACAGCCTCCGACAGGGCGGCGAATGGGTCGAGTTCCGATTCCGGAAACCCCGGAAGCGCCGGGCGGAACTCGTAATCCTATGGGACGTCAGCGGCTCGATGCGGGATCATGAGGCGGTGCTCTTCGCCCTCGTCCACGCGCTCCACCGCGTTGTCCGGAGAACGAGGGTGTTCGCGTTCGGCACGCAACTCGACGAGGTTTCAGGCCTCCTGCGGGGGCAGAGTTACTTCCACGCGGCCCGGGCCGCCTCGGGACACCTCCGACCCATGGGAGGAGGAACTCGGATCGGATCCTGCCTGGAGGATTTCCTCCGACGATACGGGCGGCTCCTGCACGAAAGGACGACTCTCGTCGTCCTGAGCGACGGCTGGGACCTCGGCGAGACGGTCCGGCTGTCGAGCGCCCTCCAACGCCTCCACCATCTGTGCCATCTCGTCGTGTGGGTGAACCCGTATGCCGACGACCCCCGATTCGAGCCCGCGACGGCGGGGATGCGCGAGGCCATGCCTCACGTGGACCTGCTCCTAGGGCCGAGAGACTTCGAAACTCGGACCGGATTCGCGCCGGAACGTCTCGCCGCCCGACGGCCTCAGACCCGCGTGGGCTATCGGGGAAAAGCCTTTATCGCCGCCTCGCAATGACGCCGCGCTATTCTATAGCACAGGAGGTTTGGGGAGTGATTCCACCGCGCTTCGAGTACTTCGCACCCTCGTCCATCGATGAAGCCGTCCAGATTCTCGACCGCTTTGGCGGCGAGGCGAAGGTCCTCGCGGGGGGGCAGAGTCTCCTTCCCGTGATGAAACTCCGCCTCGCGGAGCCGCGGGCTCTCGTCGACATCAATCGCATCCCGGACCTCGCGCACATCCGTGAGGACGCGAAGTCGCTGCGGATCGGGGCAACGACCCGGACGAATGACCTGAACGATTCCGAACTCATTCACGCTCGCTATCCCATCCTCTCCGATGCAGCCTACGAAATCGCGGATCCCCTCGTGCGGAACATGGGGACGGTCGGCGGGAACGTCTCCCATGGAGATCCGGCGAACGATCTCCCCGCCTGCATGCTCGCCTTGGGGGCCCACTTCGTTGTCCGCAGCCCGACCGGAACGCGGACGATCCCAGCCAAAGAATTCTACCAGGACACCTTCGTCACCGCGCTCGAGTCGAATGAACTCCTCCTGGAAATCCAGATTCCGAAGGCGAGGCCGGGCCAGGGCAATGCGTATGTGAAGCTCGAGAAGCGAATCGGCGACTTCCCGATCGTCGGGGTCGCCGCGAACCTCGTGCTCACGACGAAAGGGACCATCGAATCCGCGGGCCTCGCGCTCACGGCGGTCGGCCCGACCGCGCTCAAGGCGACGGAAGCGGAGCGGCATCTCGTCGGCAAGGCGCCGGAGGATGATGCCTTCCAGAGAGCCGCGGAATTAGCGCAGGAGATCACGAGCCCGGTTTCGGACCTGCGGGGTCCTGCCGAATACAAGCGGGCGATGGTCCGCGTCCTTGCTCTCAGGGCCTTGCACCGGGCCTCGGCTCGGGCACACGGGGGTGCATGAGATGGTCCTCACCGAGATGACGAGTGCCGGCGACGAGGAAACCGGACCCTTCATGAACGTCCACGTCACCGTGAACGGCGCCCCTCGGTCCGCAACCGTGGAGACGCGCACCCTACTGGTCCATTTCCTCCGAGAGAACCTCAGCCTCACCGGAACGCATATTGGCTGCGATACGACGAACTGCGGAGCTTGCACGATCCTGCTCGATGGCAAGGCGGTGAAATCCTGCACGATCCTCGCAGTGCAAGCAGACGGTCGAGAACTGCGGACGGTCGAAGGCCTCGAGACCGATGGCAAGCTCCATCCGATTCAAGAGGGCTTCATCGAAGAGCATGGCCTCCAGTGCGGCTTCTGCACGCCCGGAATGATGATGTGCTCCGTCGCGCTGCTCCAGAAAAATCCGCATCCAACGGAGGAACAGATCCGCCGCGCGATCTCCGGGAACTTGTGCCGATGCACGGGCTACGTGAATATCGTGAAGGCGATCCAACACGCCGCGAACAAGATGGCCGGCCCTTCGGGAGGCGGACGACCATGACCGTGCACGGCGGCGTCGGCCAATCCATAAAGCGGAAGGAGGACGCCCGCTTCGTCCGGGGCAAAGGGAATTACGTCGACGACGTGAAGCTCCCCGGGATGCTCTATCTGGACATCGTCCGGAGTCCGTACGCGCACGCACGCATCCGGTCCATCAACATCGAGAAGGCGTTGAAGGTCCCGGGCGTCCTCGCGGTGATCCGCGGGAAGGACCTCGAGGCGGCGAACCTCGCATGGATGCCGACCCTCATGTCCGACAAGCAGATGGTGCTGCCCGTCGAGCGGGTTATGTACCAGTCGCAGGAAGTCGCCGCGGTCGTCGCGGACAGCCGATATGCGGCCGCGGACGGTGTCGTCGCCGTCGAGGTAGACTACGAGCCGCTCCCGGTTGTCGTCGACCCGATGAAGGCCCTCGAGCCCGGTGCTCCGATTCTCCGGCCGGATCGGAAGGAGCAGACGAATCGGATCTGGCACTGGGAGGTCGGGGACCGAGAAGGTACGGACAAGGCCCTGAAGGAATCCGATGTCGTTGTCAAAGAGAACCTCTACATCCCGCGGATCCACGTGTCCTCGATCGAGACGTGCGGCTGCGTCGCGTCCTTCGACGCGATGGGGAAGCTCACCGTGTGGATGACGACCCAGGCGCCCCACGCGATCCGAACCGTGTTCGCCCTCGTCGCGGGATTGCCCGAGCAGAAGATCCGCATCATCTCCCCGGACATCGGCGGCGGATTCGGGGGCAAGGTCCCCGTCTATCCCGGTTACGTCCTCGCGGTCGTCGCGGCCCTAAAGACCGGGCATCCAGTGAAGTGGATCGAGGACCGTTCGGAGAACATTCAGGCGGACTCGTTCGCCCGAGATTACCACATCTCCGCGGAAATCGGTGCGACGAGGGACGGCAAGTTGACCGCCCTCCGCGTGAAGACGATCGCGGACCACGGATACACGGATGCCGCGGCGAATCCGTCCAAGTTCCCCGCCGGCCTGTTCCACATCGTCACCGGATCGTATCCGTTCGAGAAGGCGCACGTCGAAGTCGACGGCGTCTACACGAACAAGCCGCCCGGCGGGATCGCATACCGGTGCTCGTTCCGAGTCACGGAGGCCGCGTTCACGATCGAGCGGATCGTGGACTCCCTCGCGCGCAAGCTCGGCATGGACCCTGCCGAGTTCCGCATGAAGAACTTCATCCCGCCAGAGGCGTTCCCGTTCAAGTCGGCCCTCGGTTGGGAGTACGACAGCGGCAATTACCAGGGCGCCCTCCGAAAAGCGATGGACATCGTCGACTACGACGCCCTGCGGAAGGAGCAGGCAGAGAAGCGGAAGCGCGGCGAGCTCATGGGGATCGGAATCTCGAGCTTCACAGAGATCGTCGGCGCGGGACCCTCCCATACGTTCGACATCCTCGGGCTGAAGATGTTCGATTCCTGCGAGATCCGCATCCATCCAACGGGCAAGGCGATCGCCCGCTTCGGCACGAAGTCTCAAGGACAAGGGCACGAGACGACGTATGCTCAGATCCTCGCCGAGGAACTCGGGATCTCTTCCGAGGACATCGCGATCGAGGAAGGAGACACCGACACCGCGCCCTACGGCCTCGGCACGTACGCGAGCCGGAGCACTCCGACCGCGGGCGCTGCCGCCTCGATCGCGGCGCGCAAGATCCGCGACAAGGCGCAGAAGATCGCTGCACACCTGCTCGAGGTGAGCCCGGACGACCTGGAGTGGAAGGATCACAAATTCCAGGTGAAAGGGGTACCTGATAAGGCGAAGACGATGGCTGAGATCGCCTTCGCGGCGTACACGAACCATCCACCCGGGATGGAGGCAGGTCTGGAGGCGGTCGACTACTACGACCCACCGAACTTGACGTACCCGTTCGGTAGCTACATCTGCGTCGTCGACATCGACAAAGAGACCGGCGAGGTCAAGATTCGGCGGTTCGTCGCGGTAGACGACTGCGGCACGATCATCAATCCAATGATCGTCGAGGGACAGATTCATGGAGGTCTGACGATGGGCTTGGCGCCCGCGCTCCTCGAGGAGATCCACTATGATGAGAACGGGAACATGCTCGGCGGATCGTTCATGGACTACCTGCTTCCCACCGCTGTCGAGACGCCGAAGTGGGAGACTGCGAAGACGACGACGCCTTCGCCCCACCATCCAATCGGGGCAAAGGGGGTCGGAGAATCCGCGACGGTGGGCGCACCGGCCGCGATCGTGAATGCGGTCGTGGACGCCCTGGCCCATCTGGGCGTGACGCACATCGACATCCCGATCACGCCGTGGAAGGTGTGGAAGATCCTTCACGAGAAGCGTGCCGCATAAGCCGCGGGGAGGATCGCCGTGCACTTCGAGGGCACCTTCACCGTCCGAGCCTCGAGCACACGGGTCTGGTCGTTCTTCCTGAGTCCGCAGGAATTCTCCTCAGCCATCGATGATCCCCACACGATTGAGGTGGTCGATGCCGATCACTTCCGGGGGACGATCAAGGCGGGCGTCGCCTTCATCCGTGGCACGTTCACATGGTCCGCGACTGTGAAAGAGCGGGTTCCCCCAGAAAGGGCTCAGATGGCCGTCCACGGGTCCGGCATGGGGAGCGCCTTCGACATCGTCGCGACCCTGAGCGTCTCGGAATCAGCGGGCCTGACGACGGTGAAATGGGCTGCGGACGTTCAGATGAGCGGCACGATCGCGACAACGGGCGCGCGCCTCCTGCAGGGGACGACCGAGAAGAAGACAAACGCGTTCTTCGAGAACGCCCGGAAGATGCTCGAGGTTGCTTAGCGGAGGTAATGTACACCTTGACGAAGGCGCCGCCTTCGCCCTCCTGATGCGTCATCTCGATACTTGGGCCTCCCGTCCGCGTGCAGCCGGGGGAAATTTTCAGTGTTTCACCGGGCCACGCGATGGGTCGTCGACCATGGCAGTTGCAATCGGGACTCAATCGACTAAGCGAGGAATAGATTGGGCGACTTCACGAACCGCGCGCGACAACCCTCGGAGCAGAACAAGTACGTCCGGCCGGCATGCATGACCCGGATCGGCGAATCAGATTCCACATCCATCCCGCATACGACGTCTTTCTCCATCGCAAACGGGCGGGCCGTTGAGACGGCGTCGGAAACGGTGAGCTCGCGAGGCCCGGAGGTCCGCCGGACTTGAGTAATCTGCGCGAGGATGCTCAGCGCGATTTCCTCCGGGGTCTCGGCCGAGAAGTCGAGGCCGGCGGGGCTTTGGATGCGAGCCTGGGCCGCGGAGTCAACTCCGGAGTCGCCGAGACCCGCAAGGACGGCTGCCGCGCGGCGACGGCTCGCGACGAGTCCAAGGTAAGCGATGCGGGATCCCGCGAGTTGAGCCAACGCCGCCTCGTCGTACTTGCCCATCGTTGCGACAACCGCATACGTCTCCGGGGTCAGGAGGTCTGGGATCCGTTCGAGCTCCTGGACGATCTGGTCCGCCCCCGGAAACTCGGACTCCTTCGCCCCGGGAGCCACCACGACAATCCGATAGTCGAGCACGCGTCCGAGGGCTCGCAGGGCCGCCGCGACGGGGGAATCGCCGACAACGAGCAACTGAGGCTTCGGGATTTGAGGTTCCACGTAGATGTCCATTGTGCCACCACTCTCGCATTCCATCACGTATTCGACGACGCCTTCTTCCGGTGGGGAGCTCCCCGCGTTCGGAGTGAGCCGCATAAGCCGAGGTCGGCCGTCGCGGAGGGCCCGGAGCGCTTCCGCCACGAGAACGGACTGCGCGCAGCTCCCTCCAAGCCACCCGATCAACTCCCGGTTCGCGCGGACGATGGCCTTGAACCCAGGCCGCCCGGAGGAGGGCCGTTCGACCCGGACGACCGTCGCAAGGACGAACGGCTCGTTCCGCGCCCGCAGATCCCCCGCGACCCGGAAGATGTCGACCCGCAGCGAGTCTCCCGAAGGAGCGACATTGCCGCGAGGTCGTTCCGTCATCGTGACGAGCCCCGCGATTGGTCGGCCCGTCCGGAGGACCTCATCTGCGCGGGCGATCTGCTCCGGCGTGTCAAGATCCACCAGTATGCCCGGATCATCGACGGGCACTTCGAGGATGCCTTGCGTGTGTCGGCCGAAGATGGCGCGGCACCCTTGGTCTCCCGTGATCGATTGTACTTCCTCCGAGAGGGATCGATCCAGGAGGACAGGATTGCCTCGTCTCCCTTCGTATGTGGGGATTAGGATTCTCGCGTTCGAACCGTTCCGCCGCGCAATCAGCGCGTCAAGTGTCGCCGAGGCAACGAACGGTTGGTCGCCGAGGACGATCAAGAAGCCGTCCGAACGCGCGTCGGCCGCCCGGACGCCGGCTCGGATCGATGAGCTCATCCCTTCCGAGTATGCGGGGTTCACGACCGACCGGGCCCCGTTGAACGAGACTTCGCTCCGGATGCGGTCGGCTTCGTGACCGAGGACCACGACGATGTCGTCGACCTGGGCACCCCGAACCGCTTCCAGGACGTGTTCCAGAAGGGACCGGCCGCCGACCGTGAGGAGAGACTTGGGAGAACCCATTCGGGACGACGTCCCCGCCGCGAGCACGATCGCCGAGATCATGGAATCTCTCGCCCCCGACTTCCGCGTCGCCTCTGGCGGGATCGACGCGGCGCGGTCTCCTCCGACGACGACCTGCGGGCCGCGCTAAATAGTTTTGCGGGATTCCCGATCAGGCGTCGAGTCACTTCTTCTGGAGGACCCGCCACACCTTTTCAGGGGTGATCGGCATGTCAATGTGGTCGACCCCGACCGCATCACAGACGGCATTGACGTACGCCTGCGAGGAGGCGATCGTCCCCGTCTCCCCCACGCCCTTCACCCCGAGCGGGTTGTGCGGCGACGGCGTGACCGTGGAATCCGTCTCGATCCGCGGCGCCTCGAGGGCGGTCGGCACGAGATACTCGATCAAGCTGTTCGTGAGGAGGTTTCCGTTCTCGTCGTACACGGACTGCTCGAGCATCGCCTGTGCCAACCCCTGCAGGACTCCTCCGTGGACCTGTCCTTCGACGATCATCGGATTGATTTGGTTGCCTACGTCATCGACGGCGACGTAGCGACGAATCTTCACTTGGCCCGTCTCCCGGTCCACATCGACGACGCAGATGTGGCAACCGAACGGGAACACGAAGTTCGTCGGATCGTAGAAGGTCGTTGCATCGAGGACGGGCTCGACTCCTTTCGGCATGTTCCCCGCCATGTAGGCGGCCCACGCAATTTCCTGGATCGTCTTCGCGGCCTTCGGCGAGCCCTTCACCACGAATTTCCCGTCCGTGAATTCGAGGTCTTCTTCCCGAGCCTCGAGGAGATGGGCCGCAATCTTTCGCGCCTTGTCCTTCACCTTGCGGGCGGACAACGCTATCGAGCCGCCCTCCACCGCAGTCGTACGGCTCCCATACGTGCCCTGGCCGTACGGCGTGAGCTTCGTGTCGCCGTGGACGACATCGACATCCACCACCGGCAGTCCAAGCTCCTCGCCGACGATCTGAGCGAACGTGGTCTCCTCGCCCTGACCGTGCGGGTGGCCTCCCGTGTAGACGGTCGCCTTTCCCGTGGGATGGAGCCGCACCGTGGAGGCCCCCCAAAGTCCGCCGGCGAACCCGGTCGATGTGACGACCGCGGAAGGACCGAGCCCGCAGATCTCCACGTACGTCGAGAGGCCGATCCCCATCAGCTTCCCCTTTCGGCGGCCCTCGGCCTGCTCTTTCCGCAGCTTCTCATAGCCGACCTTGTCCAGGGCCTTCTCGAGCGTCCCTGCATAGTTCCCGCTATCGTAGGTGAGGCCCATCGCGGTCGCATACGGGAATTTGTCCGCGGGAATGAAGTTCTTCCGCCGGATGTCCGCGGGATCCTTCTTCAGCTTCCTCGCGAGGATGTCGACGATTCGCTCGAGGAGGAACAGGGCTTCCGGCCGACCCGCTCCGCGATACGCGTCGACGGGCGTCGTGTTCGTGAAGACCCCAGTCACCTCGACACGTCCCGCTTGGATCGCGTAGCATCCGCCGACCATGAAGCCGAAGAGGATCGTCGGGATGCCTGGGGCAGCGGTCGATAGGTACGCCCCGAGGTTCGCGAGAACGCGAGCCCGAATCCCGAGGATCGTCCCGTCTTTCTTCGCGGCGAGGTCGACGTATTGTACGTGGTCGCGTCCGTGAGTCGTCGCGACGTAGTTCTCCATCCGGTCTTCGACCCACTTCACCGGCCGCCCGAGTCGCATGGCGAGATGGCACACGATCGCTTCCCACGGATAGACGGGGATCTTGCTGCCGAACCCCCCGCCGACGTCTGGGGCGATGACGTGGATCAGATGCTCCGGATACTTCAGTACGATCGAGAGGACGAGACGGTGAACGAACGGATTCTGCGACGTGACGTGGAGCGTGAGCTCCCGAGTCCCGGGTTCGAATTGGGCAATCGCGGCCCGCGGCTCCATCGCGGTCGGTTGCAGCCGTTGGTTCACGAACCGTTGGCTCACGACGACATCGGCCTCCTTGAAGGCCTTGTCCACGTCCCCGCCCGCCAAGGTCCACTTGAAGGCGACATTGTCGGGCGCGTCTCCGTGGATCGGGGCCCCTCCCTTCTTCGTCGCGGTTTCGACGTCCGTGACCACGGGCAACGAATCGTATTCGACTTCGACGAGGTCAAGAGCGTTTTCGGCGATGAACGGACTCTCGGCGACGACGACCGCGACCGCTTCTCCCGCGTACCGAACGACCTCCCGAGCCAGGGGTGGATACGCCGGCGTCTTCAGGTTCGCGTTCGGGATCGCCCAGGCCGTAATGATGTCGCCGACCTGGTCCTTCAAGTCCTGTGCGGTCAGGACGTCGAGGACTCCGGGAAGGCGTCGTGCCTTCGCCGTATTGATTGACCCGATTCGTGCGTGCGCATAGGGGCTTCGAACGAACTTTGCGAAGACGGTCCCCGGCGGGAGCATGTCCGCCACGAAATTCCCTCGGCCCGTGAGGAACCGATCATCTTCCTTGCGGAGGACGGACTCGCCGAACACCTTCGTCGTTTGGGCCATGATCTCACCCCTTCCTGGGACGCATCATTTCGCCCGCGGCCGCGACCGAGTCGACGATACCCTGGTACCCGGTGCACCGGCAGATATTCCCCGAGATCGCGGTACGGATCCGGTCCTCCGAGGGTGCGTTTTCCACCCGGAGGAGCTCCAGCGCCGCGAGCACGACCCCGGGAGTGCAAAACCCGCACTGCAGGCCGTGGTGGGCCTTGAACGCCTCCTGAATCGGATGGAGCCGACCGTGCTCGGAGAGACCCTCGATCGTGGTAATCTCGCGGCCGTCGGCTTGGACCGCGAGCATGGTGCACGACTTGACGGCGCGGCCGTCCAGGAGGACGGTGCACGCGCCGCAATGACTCGTATCACAACCGACATGGGTGCCCGTCAGCCGGAGATCGTCCCGAATGAAATCGACGAGCAATACGCGCGGCTCGACGGCACGCGTGAACTTCCGGCCGTTCACCGCGACCGTGATCATGTGACTCCCGTTCTCGGAGCGAACGCTCTTGCGCTTCGGACTTGCCTTCTTTCTCTTCGTGGCCATCCAAATCACCTCCCCGCTCGCGCCGTCGCGGTTTCCAGCGCGCGTCGAGTGAACACCTCGATCATCGCCCGCTTGTACTCCTCGCTCCCGCGGAGATCCGACGTTGGATGCGCCTCCCCGGATGCCATCTTCGCGGCGTCCGCGAACGCCGTGGGCCCCGCCTTTCTCCCGACGAGTGCCTTCTCCGCTCCCGGAGCGCGAATCGGCCTCGGCCCGACCGATGCAAGAGCGACTCGGGCCCCCGCCACATTCCGCTTCGCATCTAGGCCGAGCTGGACCGCAACCCCGATTGTCGCAAAGTCTCCAGTCTTCCGTTTGAGCTTCAGGTACGCTCCGCCGTCTCCGGCTTTCGATTTCGGAATGCGGATCTCGGTGAGGAGCTCCGACGACCGGAGCGCGGTCGTGAAGGGATCCTTGAAGAACCGATCGATTGGAATCGTCCGAGCGCCGTTCGGGCCTCTTGCGGTGAGCTCTGCCTTGAACGCCAAGAGCGCCGTCCCCCAATCCGAGGCGGGATCCGCGTGAGCGAGCGCTCCGCCGATCGTGCCGAGGTTGCGCACCTGCGGGTCACCGAGGACGCTAGCGACGTCTGAGAAAATCGGATACTTTTCTCGGATGAGTTTCGACTGCTCGAAATCACGATGCCGGCTCAATGCGCCGATTCGTAATTGGTCGCCGCGTTCCTCGATGAACGCGAGACCGGGCACATCATTGATGTCGACGAGTACTCGCGGGTTCGCGAGCCGCAGCTTGAGGACCGGAATGAGGCTCTGACCGCCCGCAAGGACTTTCGCTCGATTCCCGTTCTCGCTGAGAACTTGAATTGCCCTCGCCAAGGTCTGAGGTCGGACATAATCGAAAGAATGGGGTTGCATCGCCCTCCCAGCCGTGCCACGAATCAGCACGCGTTTCTTTAAAGCTTCCGCCGCAGGCGTTACGTGACTTCAGGGAGAGGAATCACCAGGCTTACGGGACGACTCGTCGGCGTCCGGCTTGTGGGGAACGTCCCGACCATACTTCGTCGCGAGGACATCGGCCATGATCGCCAGGGCCAGCTCCGGAGGCGTCCGGGCGCCAATGTCTAAGCCGATTGGGGCGTGCAGTCTCGACAGGAAGTCTTGCGGGACCGCTCGCCGCCCAAGCTCTTCCATATCCTTCCTCAATCGCCGTCGACTCGCCAACAATCCGACGAATCGCGCGTTCGTTTTCGAGAGCGATTCGAGGATGTCTACGTCTCGTTCGCCTTTTGTCAGAACGACAACTGAGTCCCGATTCCCGATGGAGAAGGTCTTTGGGTCGATGACGGCGGATTTCACGATCGTGTCCGGTGCCTCACGTAGGTCCGGCATCGGGTCCACCACGACGACCTCGAACCCCAAGGCCTTCGCCTGGTGCACGAGGGCGTCCTCGATGTCGTCGCGGCCGCCTTGGCCAACGAGGATCACGCGTTCCGTCGGAAGCATCGGCTCCACGAAGACCTCCAGGGTGCCTCCACAGTCCGTCTCCACGTAGATTTCGTCCTCGCTCGACTCCCGCATCGTGCCCGCGACCGCCTTCGCCGCGTCGACGAGGTGTACGCGGACCACGCGCGGGCCTCCGTCCCTCAGCGCGCGGAGGGCCACTTCGCAAATCGGACCTTCGGGGCACCCTCCCCCCAGGGTTCCGCGGACCACTTCACCCCGGCTCGAAATCAAGATCTTGAAACCCGGCTTGGCGAGCGTTGACCCCTCCGTCTTCGTCACGGTCGCAACCGCGAACGCCTCCCGTCGCGACGCGAGCTCGTTCAGACGCTCTGTGTATTCCGGCGTCTTCACGGAAAGGGGAGCACCGCCAGGCGCAATCTACCTTTCGCCAGATCCCACGGGACGGAGACGAGAAGATAGCCGTCACTGCTTCGGAAGCCTCTGTATCGGCCTGGAGCGAATCTCCCGACATGTTTCGACCAGGATTGATCGCGGCCGAGCGCCGTGATCGTGTGAGAATGAGATCGCACCAAGGTCGCGGCACCCGCGAGACGACCTACGCGCTTCGCGCGATATGGGCACGAAACCCGCGCGGTGCCCAGTCGAGCCCCCACCATCCAATCGACCGTTTCCGCCTGGACCAGGTCGCCCCACTCCATGGCATCGTGGACACTCGGTGGTCCTCTTGTCACCGACCCGGGACAACGTGATGTCAGGCTGCAATCGCGACGAAGTTATTCGTCTGCCTTTGTTTCCAACAACAAAGTCAAGACGCTCGGCCGGAACCAGGCGCGGCCAAGGTCCGGTGCGGAGTGCCTCGCGTCGAAAGCAACCTTGCGCCGGAGAGTTATCCCCCAATTGAAAATGACTAACTAGTAATTAGTTAATGAATGCATGGATCGGGCTACTCAATTGAATTGAACCGGAAGTTAAGTGGGTCCGTCCGGA
>VBLR01000028.1 GCA_005878665.1 Methanobacteriota archaeon
TCTCCTACGGACTGTCGCTCGCTCGGCCCGACGCGGAGCCATCGGGCCTCCGGGCGTTCATGATCGGCGACCCGGTCAAGGCCGAGGAAGACTATCAAGAACTCCAGGAACGGATGAATAAGTACGACCTAGACCACGACGGCCAGATCGATGCGTACGAATTGCAGAAGGCCGTCGAGCAGGAACGCAAGAGCCACTGGCGCCGCGCGAACGAGCTGTTCGGGACCCATCCGCCGACGTACAAGCGAATCCTCGTGCTCGAGGAGATGGAAGAAGAAATCAAGAAGGGCGGGCTCCCCCAGAACATCTACAAGTTCGTGTGAGCCAGCCGCTGCGAGTCGATGGGAATCCGTCGAACCCGGCGCGGTCTACGGAATGTACTTGCGCTGGGCCCGTCGGATTGCGTCCTTCTCCGCGTCCCTCGCCATGACGAAGATCGCCCCGAGGACGATCATCACGAGGATCGACAGGAGGATCAGATACATCAGCTTCGCGAAGTCGCTCGAGTTGCCTGCGAAGATCGATCCGTAGAAGCTGCCCGCGCCGACGACGAAGAAGCCGCCCGCCAGGGGCCGCGCGATCATCCGGTCGTGCGTGGCGGCGAACATCATGTAGAACCCGAGGGCGAAGATCATGGACGCGAGTCCGGTCCACCAGAGCTGCTCGTCGAGCCGGAGTCGGGCGACGAGCAGGATGTATGCGAAGATCGCCACGAGGACGATCGTCCCGATCGCGCCCATCGCGAGGAGGACCGTCGTCGACAGCTTGGGCACGGTGGGCCCGCTCGCAGGCGGGGCCGGGGGTTGCTCCATCGGATCAGCCCTGCTTCACCGGCTTGCCGCACTCCGGGCAGAACTTCATGCCGCCGGGGACCTCGTGGCCGTCCGGGCACTTGAGCGTCTGAGCCGCGCCGCACTCCGGACAGAATTTCTGTCCGGGCCCGACCATCTTGCCGCACTTGATGCACGGCTTGCTGCCCGCCGCGATCGTCGTGTCGGCTCCGCAGTTCCCGCAGAACTTCGTCGTCAAGGCGTTCATCGTGCCGCATTTCGGACACGGCCGCTGCTGGGGCTGCTGCTGCGCGATCATGCCGGGCACCTGCGAGGCCATCCCGTATCCGAGGCCGATGCCGGCGCCGAGGCCGATGCCCGTGCCCGCGCCGCCCGACGGGTTCGCCGCAGCGGCCTTCATCGAGTCGGCGAGGGCGAACTGCTGGTACGCGGCCGCGTTCGTGCGGCCGAGCACCTTCGCCGACGCCATCTTCTCGAGCGCGTCCTTGATCGCGTCCGGGAGTGGGATGTTCAATCCGCTGATCTGGAGGATCTCGATCCCGAGCGTCGCAAAGTGCGGCTTCGAATTCGCGAGCGTACCCTGTTCGATGTCGTTCAGGCTCGCCGCGAAGTCGACGACCTTCAGCCCGTTGGCCTTCATCTTCCCCAGGGTCACGTTGAGCTGCTTGACGATCTCGTCCTTGATGCGGTCCTCGACCTCCGCCGAGGTGGCGGCGCCGAACGTCCCGACGAACTGGTTGATGAACGTCTCCGGGTCCTTCAGGCGGTACCGGAAGTCCCCGAACGCGCGGAGCTGCACCATGTCGAAGTCCGGGTCCTGGAACAGGAACGCGTCCTGCGTGCCGAACTTCCCGTCGAAGATCCGCTTCTGGAGGTAGTAGACCTCGGCCTGCTGGACGACGCCGGAGAGGGCCTGGATGAGTTTTCCCAGGACGGCGACGTTCTGGGAGGTGAGGGCGTACCGGTCCGGGCGGTCCAGGTATGCGAGGACCTTCCCGTCGCGGTAGAAGACCGCGATCTCGTCCTCCCGGACGACGATGTTGTCGTTCATCCGGATGTTCCGAGGGACCTTCCACATGATATTCTGTCGCTTGAACTGGTCGTCCCAGGCGACCGTCATCGCGCCGATGAGGCCTTCCTTCCGGCCCGCCGTCTGGTCCGTCCGCTTCGCGCCGCCGAAGAAGAATGAAATCGGGATCATCGTCTTCACCTCACCTGGATGCCGGTCACGGCCATCATCCGGTTCTTCCACGCGGTCTCGAACCCCGCGATCGCCTCCCGGCACGCCTTCAGGGAGGCGTCGAAGCTCTTCGGGTCGCCGGCATCCCGGATCATCGGGACGACCGCGGCGGCCTTGTCGAGCGAGTCGAGCATCGCGTAGTCGTATTCGTACAACTTGTCGAGTTCCGTCTCCTTAATCTGAATCGTCGCGCTGATGCCGGAGTAGCCGCCTTCCGCATGACGCACCTTGGCCTCGAGGCCCTCGACCGTGAAGATGATGTTGCCGATGCCCTGGAGGCCTTGGATCTTTCCGTCCATCGCCAGGCCGTCCCGGATGTTCTCGAGCTCCCCGCGGACGCCCTTCAGCTGGTTCGCCAGCTGGATCCGGAGCAGGTTGTCCGCCGCGCGGATGTCCTCTCGGCGGCGGTAGCCGGAGTACCCGGGGATCATCAGCTGGATCTTCTTGAGCAGTCCTCGGTCTTGTTCGACACGGTCGCGGATATCGGGCATGTTCGGTTTCTCCGAGCGTTCGCCTTATGTTTTGCCTGGATATGTATTTACGGTCCGGGGGCGTTCCGCGTTCACCACAGGGAGAACGAGGGCCGCTCGCCTTCGATCACGCTACCGGACGACCCGTCGATGACGATGAACATCGGCTTTCCCTTGTGCGCGTACTCCATGAACCACACGGGGGCATGGAGCAACTCGCCATCGTACGTCGTCGGGTATACCTGGATCGATTCTAGGTTGTCGACGCGCGTCTTCGCCTGCTTCTCCGCGAACTTGTGCGAGAGCGCGGCAGCCTGGGACTTCGCCTCCGCCTCGGTGACGTCGCCGCTCTGCACGTCGACGCCGCCGGTCTGGCGCTTGTCGAAGTTCATCTTGCTCTGCAATTGGAACTGGAACCCATCGTCCGGCTGATACTTCGTGTACCCGCGCACCGCGACGATCGGGATGTTGTACTGCATCTGGATCCGGTCCCGTACGCGGACGACCTGCTGCTGCGTGTTGACCGGCTGATTCCGGTTCTGACTGCCTGCGGCGGCGGCCGCCATCGTCAACGCGAACAACGCGGCGCCCGCGGCCTTCTTCGCGCCCGTGTCACCGTGCATCATCATGCCGGTGCCGGCGCCCGCGCCGACGTTCTTCGTCCCCTGGAAGTCCGCAACGACGGACGTCGGGACGATCCAATACGGCACGTAGCGCAACGTGACTTGGCCGAGGTCCGAGCGCTCGGCGACCTTCCGTCGCAAGACGCCCTTGTTCAGCCACTTCCCGCCCGCCTCGAGGGCGGCCTCGTTCGAGAGTTTGTTTTCCAACATGTAGTGCTTCTGGATGACCTCAGCCGCACCACCGCTCCCCATCGTCGTCACGGCGCCGCAATACTCGCACACGACGAGGGCGAGTCCGGATCCGGGAGAGAGAGGCCCGCCGCATGAGCTGCACTTCATCGACTGCGGCATCGACGGAGGACGGGCTTGCTGGACGGGGGCGTTCGGGTTGTACGGCTGGCCCATCGGCGTTCCGCCGGGGACACCGGGGGCCTGACCGGGATAGCCGGGAGCCGGGGGCACACCGGGCGCCACTTGCGCCGGGGCAACGACGCCTTGCTTGGCGCCGCAAAGGTTACAGAAGACCGAGCCATCCGCGATACGTCCACCGCACTGGTTACAGAACAGGGGGAGACCTCCTATTCGAAGGACGAGGCATCCTTGCCTTACTTAAGAATTTCCATCTGAGTTTTCGGGCCGGTAAACTCCGGCGCATCGATGCGAACCGGACCGCAAACCTATTCCGCCGGAGCCCGTGTTCGCCATCGAGATCCCGAGGCCGCTCCATTGGCCGGATTCGCGACCCGCAAGCTGACGGCATTCTTCAACCTCGGGCCGGGGGACGTCCGGAATCTTTCCTTCCTGTACTTCGCAACGTTCATCATGCGGGCCGCCGCGTTCGCCGGCGTCGCGGTGATGCAGGATGTGATGCGCTCGCTCGACCCCCTGTGGCGGGGGGTCCTCTTCGCGGTCTACCCGCTCGCCGAAATCGCGACGGTCGGGTACCTCGGCGCGTTGTGCGACCGCATCGGACGCAAGCGGATCCTCGTCTTCGCGCACCTCGTGACGGCCGCCGCGGTCTTCCTGTTCATCCTGAGCATCGGCGTCGATCCGGGCGTGCAGCCGTATCTCGTCGCGGTCTTCTTCGCGATGTTCGGGATCGGCGCGGCGGCGAAGGTCGCCTCGACCCTCGCGATGATCAACGACCATTCGAACCGCGCGAACCGGGCGCAGCTCATGGCGTTCTTCGACCTCGTCACCTTCGGCGGCCTCGTCGCGGGCTTCGGGGCGGCGTTCCTGGCCCTCCACGCGTTCGGTGTCGCCGACGCGGTTGTCCTCGCGGTGGGTGGACTCGGCGTCACGGTGAGCGTCATCATGGTCCAGTTCCTCGTCCAGGAAACCCCCTTCACTCCGGACCTGCAGCGGGGGACGATCGACCTCCTGCGCACCGTGCTGCGGAACAAGGACATTCAGCGGCTTCTCCCGGTCTACATCCCGGTCGTCGCGCTCTATGGATACGTCCTCACGTTCACGGACAATTTGCTCGGGGCCGGAAACGCGGGGTCCGCGACGACCAATCAACTCCTCATCGTCGTCGCGTCGCTCGGCATTCCGCTTGGCCTCTCGCTCGCGGTGAGCGGCCGGCTGTCCGACCGCGCACGACTGCGACGGCCGTTCATGGCCCTGGGGCTCGCGTGCTTCGGCGGGCTCGCGATTCTCCTCGCGCTCGCGACGCGCCCCAGCAGTCCGGACTTGGAACAACTGGTCTCTCGATGGCCCTTGATCGTCGTCCTCGCCGCCGGCGCCGGGACGTTCCCGCCCGCCGCCCTCGCCTACCTGGGGGACATCGTCGAGCACGCCGTGACCGGCACCACGTTCGGCATCTACTCGATCATCTTCGGATCGGGGCTCATCGTCGGGCCGGTGTTGGGCGGCGCCCTCACGCAAGCGCTCGGTCCGATCGCCTTCGCCGTGATCGCCCTCGGCCTCATCGGAATCTCCGGCGCGGGGGTGCTGTTCATCCGCGAGCCGCAGCACACACCGAGGAGTTCGCTCGCTTCGGAGAGCCCGACCCCGCCGGAAACGCGCTGACGACATCCGTCGCGCGTTCCTGATTCTGACGACGCCGGATTGAAGTACCCGCGGCCTCGTCGGACGACGCGTGCCTTCGAGCACATCGAGCCTCCTGGATCTCGACCCGATCGCGTACTTTGCGATGGGCGGTTTCGCCCTCTTCTTCGGCCTCTTCTTCCTCGTCCTGCTCTACGACATCCCGCTCTTCCTGTACGTCTGCGGTCCCATCACGGTCATCCCGGGCGTCATCGCGATCGCCGTCGGCCTGCGGCAATGGCGTCGCGAGCGGTCCGTCGTCGAGTTCGCGAGCTGGCTGAGGTCGCAGCGACGAATCCCGATGGACGTCATGGCCCAGCGACTCGGGAAGACGCGCTTCGAGACGGAGAAGCTCCTCGGCAAGGCGCTCGGCGAAGGCCTCGTAAAAGGCGCGATCGACCGCACGACCGACGAGTTCGTGTCCGAGGACGCCGCAACGCAGGAGCACTTTGTCGGCACGTGCCCGAACTGCGGGGGCAACGTGGACCGGTGGTATTTCCGCGAGGAACGCGTCACGTGTCCGTATTGCGAGCGGGCGCTCGTCCTCCCGGTGGACGCGTGATTTCCGCGGGGGCGCGACCCTTAAATAGCACATGACTTTTAGAGCGCAACCTACCGGGGTCGCTCGTTGGCACGTGGTCTCTTCGCGGCGCGCAAACTGAAAGGCGAACGCCAGACCCGGCGGTGGTCGGACCGGTATTACAAGAGGCGCATGCTGCACCTCAAAGAGAAGTCGGACCCGCTCGAAGGCTCGCCGCAGGCGAAGGGCATCGTCCTCGAGAAGGTCGCGATCGAGGCGAAGCAGCCGAACTCCGCGCTGC
>VBLR01000096.1 GCA_005878665.1 Methanobacteriota archaeon
CGTGGCAGGCATGGCCCGAATGCAACTTCCGATGACGACGATGGCGATCGTCCTGGGCGGCCACGTCCGGGTGGGTCTCGAGGACAATCTCTACCTGAAAAAAGGCGTCCTCGCTCGAAACGAGGAGTTGGTCGCCCGCGCAAGGCATCTCGCGGAAGATCTTCAGAGGGACGTCGCGTCTCCCGACGAGGCACGCACGATCATGGGCCTCAACCCTCGGCGTTGATCACGCGAAGCCGGCCACGCTCTCCTCGAACGCCTCGAGGGTCTGACGGACTGCGGTGTCGTCATGGGCCGTGGACAGGTAGAATGGCTTTCCCGGTTTGACGAAGATGCCTCGTGCCAGCAGGGAGGTGTCGAGGACGCTCCGTTTGGATTCGTCTGCCGCGAGCGAGTCCCGATAGTTGCGGGGGGCCCGATTCGTGAACAGGATCGAGAAGACGGAGCCCACCGCGGGGACGACCGCGGGCACCGAATGATCTTTCAGGAGTCGCTCGAAACCGGAGGTCAAGGTCCGCGTCGTCTTCAGGAGACCGTCGAACGCCCCGGGCTTCTCGAGTTCATCGAGCGTGGCCATGCCCGCGGCCATCGCGATCGGATACCCGGCGAACGTGCTGCTTTGGAAGAAGTCGCCTCGCGCCGGATCCGCGAGGTCGAGGATATCGGAGCGCCCGAGGAAAGCCCCGCATGGAAGGCCGCCTCCGATGATCTTGCCGAGACAGGTGAGGTCCGGCGTCACCCGATACGCGTGTTGGGCGCCGCCGAACGCCACGCGAAAGCCGCTCATCACCTCGTCGAAGATGAGCGGGATGTCGTGCTCCGCCGTGATTTCCCGCAACCCCTCGAGGAACCCCGCGTCCGGCGCGATGTACGATCGCTCGACCGGTTCCAAGATCACGCAAGCAAGCCGATCCGCGTGGGCCCGAATCCGCGCCTCGGTTTCCTCCAGATCGTTGAAGGGCAGGACGACGGTGTTCTTCAGGACGGAGTCCGGTGTCCCGCGGGATCCCGAAATCGGCAGGAGACCCGCCTTCACCTCCTCCTTCGAAGGCGAGTGGCTCACGAGCAGCTCATCGACGCCGCCGTGGAAGTGGCCCTCGAACTTCGCGATCATCGGACGCTTCCGGTACGCCCTCGCCAAGCGGACCCCGTGGACCGTCGCCTCGGTCCCGGACATCGTGAAGCGCATCTTCCCGTCCGGTCGGAAGATCCGGAGGAGCCGCTCCGCATAGGTCGCCTCGAGTTCGTGGGGAGTGCCGAACATCGTCGTGCCGGCGGCCTGCAAGCGGTCGCGAATCGCCTTCATCACACGAGGATGGCCGTGGCCCAAGATCAGGGGACCGAAGGACAGGCAGTAGTCGATGTACTCGTTGCCGTCGAGGTCCCAGAGACGACAGCCCTTTGCCTTCTTCATCGCGATCGGGTACGGATCGAAATATTTCACGCCCGCCGTGACGCCGCCGGGCAGCGAGCGGCGAGCCCGGTCCGCGTAGGCCCGAGACGCCTTCGTCTTGGCCGCGAGATCGGCACCGGCGCCGGCTTTCGTCATGTCCCGGCGCCATCTTGCGCCCGGGCGATATACTCTTCGCGGACCCGAACGGCACTCGGGGCCCGCACGCTTATACAGGTCCGTCGACGTGCGGCATGGAAGGGGCGGACGTTCGCGGGCGGCGGAGATTTCGAGCGATCATACCGGACCGGGGACACCCCGTGGGATTCCGGCATCCCGAGCGTCGAACTGGTCCGCGTGCTGGACGCCGGATTGTTGCCCGGGAAGACGGTGCTCGAAATCGGATCCGGCACCGGCACGAACGCCATTGAATTTGCGCGCCGCGGGTATCGCGTGACCGCGGTCGATCTCGTCGACCTGGCGGTTCAACGCGCGCGGGAGAAAGCCCGGCGGGCGGGAGTCGAGATCGACTTTCGAATCGGCGATGCGACGCGAATGCGCCTCGGCGGCCCGTACGACGTCGTGTTCGACCGAGGCGTCTATCACGGGATTCGCGGCCGGAACCTTCCGGCGTTCCTCCGGATGCTCGAACGCGTCACCCGCCGGGGCACGCGCTGGCTATGCCTCGCGGGGAATGCGAAGGAGCCGATGGAGGACGGTCCACCGGTCGTAAGCGAGGAGGAGTTCCGGGCTGAGTTGGGGCCGCTGTTCAAATTCATCGAGGTCCGCGAGTTCCGGTTCACGCTCGACCGCGATGACTTCCGGCCGCTCGCTTGGTCGATCCTGATGGAACGGCGGTAATCGGGGCCGCGAATCGCTGGTCGAAAGCACATTCAATGGAGACGCCATCATCGGGGGACCGATGCGGTTGCTCACGGGGCCCGGCCGACCGAAGCGCGTCTTCGACCGCCTGGCGCCTCGATATGATTGGATCAACGCCCGGATCTACAAGCGGGAATGGCTCGACCGTGTCCGCCGGGCGATCCGAGGCGAGCGGGTCCTCGACGTCGGGGTGGGGACCGGGTTCACCACGAATCACCTCACCCGGGCGGTGGGAATCGATCTGTCGATGGAGATGCTCCGGCGAGCTCGATATCGGGGCCATCTGGTCCAGGCCGACCTCATGGATCCGCCGTTCCGCGGCCCGACCTTCGAGACGGTTGTGTTCGCGGGGTCTTTCTACTACATGCCCAGTGCCGCGGAGGGTCTCCGGATCGCGGCGGAGTTGTTGGAGTCCCGAGGCCGGGTGGTCATCCTCTCGCCGGCCACGTTCCTTCTCTCGCCATTCGTCCCGATCTACACGATGCAAGATTACCGCGAGTTCTCGGACCGCGCGGGGCTGCGGCTGCTGTCCTACGAGAGGCTGAACTGGGCGGCCTGTCTCGTCATCGCGGAGAAGCCGTAGTCTCTTCCTTGTGAATCGGACACGGTCGGCCCGCCTTGCAGAAGCGACACTTCTCCCGCTTCGTCACGGGGAGAGGCTTGATCATCCGACCGTACTTCCGGCGCGGCGTACCCACCCCCTCCTTCCGACGGCCTCAGACCGCTTCGACGAGCGACATCTCGGCCCGGCCTCGCTTCATGCTCTCCGCGACGTCCTCGAAGGCGTCCAGGTGTCGCGCGACGTCGGCCTTCGTGTGCGCGACGGAGGACGTCCATTGCTCGTCCGGGCCCGTCGCCATCGGGATGATTCCGCGGTTCAGCATCGCGGTGTAATAGCCCCACCACCGGCCCACGTCGACCTCTTGGAACGAACGCCAATCGGTCACCGCGCCGCGGGTGAAATGCACCGCCCCGCTGATCCCGCCGGCTTGGACGATCATCTCGAGTCGATGGTCTCGGATGATGTCGCGATAGCCCTTCGCGAGGTCCTCGCCGACCTGCTGCGCATGTCGCATCCCGGCCCGCGTGAGGATCTTCGTCATCGTCACGAGCCCCGCGGAAATGCTGAGCGGATTCGCGTTGAAAGTGCCCGCATGGCTAATCTGGCCCGGGACCACCTGGTCCATGATCGAGGCCGTCCCGCCGACGGCCGCGAGGGGGAAGCCGCCCCCAATCGCCTTTCCGAGCACCTTGACGTCCGGGGTCACGCCGAACGCCTCCTCCGCCCCGCCGTACCACTTGCCGCACGTCTTGACCTCGTCGAAGATCAGGAGCGCACCGATCTCGGTCGCGACCTTTCGCAGGCCGTCGAGGAATCCCGGCCTCGGATGGACGTAGCCCATGTTCATCGGCACCGGCTCCAGGATGATTCCCGCGATGTCGTCGGCGTGCTCCTGTGCGAGGGCCTCCGTCGCCGCGAGGTCGTTGAACGGCGCGACGACCGCGGTCTGCAAAAGTTCCGGGAGGAGGCCCTTCGACGACGGCACCGGAGTGGGCCGCCTTCGATCTCCGGAGGCCTCTTTCTTCGGCTTGATGGACACCATGAGGGCGTCGTGCGATCCGTGGTAGCAACCTTCGAATTTCAGGATCCGGCGCCGGCCCGTGACCGCGCGGGCGAGTCGGACCGCGAACAGTGTCGTGTCGAGACCCGTCATCGAGAACTTGAGTCGGTCCAACTGGAACCGCCGGCAGAGGTGGTCCGCGAGCGGCCCCGCGTCGACCGACTCGAAACCAAAGATCGTGCCGTTCGCGACCCGATCGCGCATCGCCTTCGCGAGGACCGGGTGGCTGTGGCCCGCGACGAGCGCCCCGAACGCCATGCAGAAGTCGATGTACTCCGTTCCGTCCGCATCCCAGATCCGCGAGCCCTTCGCCTTGCGAACGTAGAGCGGGTACGGATCGACGAGGCGGTAGTTGCTGTTGACCCCGAAGGGGATCCGCTTCTTCGCGGCCTCCCACGCCTGCGCGGATTTCTTCGTCCGCCGGCGAAACGCTTGGAGTTCTGCCTCCCATGATTCCATGATATCGATAAGTCGGCGCTCGAACGCTCGTATAGTATAAACGGTTTCGCGCAACGCGAGCCGAGATTCGCGGATGCGGCGGTATCAATCGAGGCCATGGGACCAAGACGGCTCAACGACGGCTGTTAACCTTAAACAAGGTTGACTAATGCGACCGAAGGCTGCTGCCGCTGGCCTCCGCGAACGATGTTAAAGGGACTGCGGGCGTTTTCGATGCGATGGCGTTCGACATCGTCATCCATGGAGGACGCGTCCTCGACGGTACGGGCTCTCCGTGGCAGGCGGCAGATGTCGGAATCCGGAAAGGGAAGATTGCGCAGATCGGCAGGCTCGGTCGTGCGAAGACGGACCGATCCATCGACGCATCCGGGAAGTACATCGCTCCGGGTTTCATCGACATTCACACGCACAGCGATATCGGAATCCTCGTCGAGCCCACCGCGGAGTGCGCGGTCCGCCAAGGCGTCACGACCCATGTAATAGGGAACTGCGGCGATTCGCCCGCGCCGATCAGCGAGCGATATCGGGACCTCGCGGTCAGCCGGTTCGAGTACTATGCTGAGGCGAAAGATTGGAATTGGTCGACCTATGCCGAATATCTCGATTTCATGGCCCGCCAGGGGGTCGGCATCAACATCGCGGGCCTCGTGGGCCACGGGAGCGTGCGACTCGCAACGATGGGCTTCGACGAGAGGTCGCCGACACCGGGTGAAATGCGCTCCATGAAGGATCAGGTCGACGAGGCGATGCGCGCCGGCGCGTTCGGCATGAGCACCGGCCTGGTGTATCCGCCGGGATGTTTCGCGGCCACCGGTGAGATCGTCGAGCTCGCCAAGGTCGTCGCTCGTCACCGCGGCTTCTACGCCTCGCACATCCGGGGAGAGCGAGAGACGATCGTCGACGCGGTCCGAGAATGCATCGACATCGGCGAGCGCGCCGGTTGTCCGGTGCAGATCAGCCACAACAACCCGAAATATGGCGGCATCGGAAAGTCCTCGGAGATTCAACGTCTGTGGGAAGCGGCACGGCAGCGTGGGCTCGATGTCCTCGCGGACAACGATGCACACACGGATTTCGGCCCTCCCTTGAGCCACGCGCTGCCCCAATGGACGCAGAAGCTCTCCACAGACGATCTCCTCGCGATGTTGCGCGACCCGGCAAAGCGCGGGGCGTTGAAGGACGAGATCCAGGCGGACCGACGTCCGGGTGCCGGGTACATCGGCTTGTTGGTGCACGATCGGTTTGACCGGATCTGGCTCCTGCGGTGTCCGGAGGATCCGACGAAAGAGGGGCTCACGATTGCAGAACTCGCGCAGCGCCGCGGCGTCGACCCGTGGACTGCGTACTTCGATGTGATCGTGGAAGAACGGGACCGGGCCGTAGGCCTGTTCGACTACATGGACCTCGAAGAAATCAAGTCGACCTTGCGGCATCCGTTGGTCATGATCTGCTCCGACGGCTGGGTCGCGCCGGTGGAGGAGCGAACGTCACCGACCGCCCCGTACCAGCCCTGCTCGTACGGGGAGTTCCCTGGCATCTTGGAGCGCTTTGTTGTGAAAGAGAAGGTGCTGCGGCTCGAAGACGCCATCCACAAGATGTCCGGAATGCCCGCGGCACGCCTCGGCCTCGCCGATCGAGGGCGGATCCGTCCCGGCTTTGCCGCGGACCTCGTCGTCTTCGACCTGGCCCGCATCCGAGATCGCGCGACGAACCCCTGGCCCCACGCATATCCATTTGAGAACTATCCGCACGGTTACCCGGAGGGAATCGACTGGGTCCTGGTGAACGGACGACTTGCCGTGGAGGACGGCGAGTCGACCGGGGCCCGCGCCGGAATCGTGTTGCGACATCGGGGCGCGTGACCGATCTCGGCTCGAGTGACGGAACCGACTTAAGCGGAAGGACCTCTCCGGATCGAGATGACCATCGCGGTCGTCAAGAGACGATTCCCCGGCAAGAGGATCCAGAGGAGCGTCTTCCGCATCCTGCGGGACAGCGCCCTCTGCTCGATGTCGACCGTTGCGCCGGGAAACCGAGCCCACATCAACACGGCGTACGTCTGCTATTCGGCGGACCTGAACTTCTACTTCCTCTCCGACCCCGATTCGTTGCACTGCAAGAACGTCGAGCGGAATCCATCGATGGCAATGATGATCATGAACTCGTCGCAGACGTGGGGTGGCAGCGACCGAGGGATCCAGCTGTTCGGGACGTGCCATCGAGTCCGCGGGCCGGCCGCAACAGAGGCGGAGCGGCTGTACGGTTCTCGCTTTCCCGCGTACGCGACGTGGCTTCGGAGAACCGACCCGACGGGTCGGCGCGGCGCCGAACTCTTGCGATCCTACGCGTTTTACCGGTTCGTCCCGATAAGGATCAAAATCCTCGATGAGGCGGAATTCGGCGGCGCGGCGTTCGTAATCGCCGGCGTGACGCGACGGCGTCCGAAGAGGCGAACGCCGGCCGCGATCGTGACGTGGCTCGCCACCGAGGAACTCCGCCCGCAGCGCCACGCTCGCGGAAAGACCGCGGCGGAATGATGTTTGCGATCGCGGCATGTTGACCAGAAGCCATCAAATAGGGGTCGTCGGGATACGGCGGCGGTGGCGCCGGCAAGCGAGGACGCGTTTGGTCGGGGGATGCGCTTCGACGCGACAGTCCTCCTCCGCGGGGCGATCGTTTCCGCCGTGTCCCCAAGCTAGCCGCCGCGGCCAGGATGAGGTGGATTCCTTGACAACGAAACCGTTCCATGGGCATGCAATCCGAGGTCAAGAAGCCGTCCTCCGATCGCCTCTCTTCGAGGGCCGGTTCGGACGCATATTTCGAAATCTTCCGCCGTTCCTGCCCCCGGGCTCGGCACTCGCCGCGCTCGCCCAGCAGATGGTGGAGCCCGAGCCGCAGCCGGGCGTCGAGGATGAGGCTGGCGACAATCCCGACATCCCGGCGGGGTTCACCTACTTCGGCCAATTCATCGACCACGACCTCACGTTCGATCCGACGTCGAAACTACAGCGCGACAACGACCCGGATGCGCTCGTCGACTTCCGCACGCCGCGGTTCGATCTCGATTCGATCTATGGCCGCGGGCCGGACGATCAGCCGTTCCTGTACGAGCCGGACAGCCTCCACTTCCTCATCGGCCACAACGCGGCCAACGAAGACGACCTCCCGCGGAACGCGAACGGCCGGGCGTTCCTCGGGGACGGCCGCAACGATGAGAATTTGATCGTCTCGGAACTCACGCTCGGGTTCCTGAAATATCACAACCGGGTCGTCGATGCGATCGCCCACGTGCCGGAAGACATGCGGTTCGATGAGGCGCGACGGATTGTGCGCTGGCACTTCCAGTGGGCGGTCATCCACGATTTCCTGGTGCGCCTCGTCGGCCGCGAGGTGATTCGAGATATCCTCCGGCCCGACACGTTCGCGATTCCCACGGAGCAAGGGACGAAGACCGCGAAAACCCTGCGCGTCGATCTGAGGTTCTTCCATTGGCACAACCGCGTATTCATGCCGGTCGAGTTCTCCGTCGGCGCGTACCGGTTCGGGCACAGCATGGTCCGGGGCGAGTACGAGCTGAACGAGGCGGTGCAGGACATCCCGATCTTCGCGAAGGCTCCCGAGCCCGACCTCCGCGGATTTCGTGAGCTGCCCGCGGGACACGTGATCCAGTGGGCGCGGTTCTTTGAGTTCGCGGGAGCCAACCTCGAGACGCAACCCTCGCGCCGAATCGATACCAACCTCGCGTTCGGGCTGAGCGTCCTCCCGGAGAGCGTGGCCAAGGGAATCGGCGCGCTCGCGGAGCGGGATCTGAAGCGCGGCAAGGCGCTCGGCCTGCCGTCGGGGCAAGCGATCGCGCGGGCGATGGGGATCCCGGAAGAACTCATCTTGCAAGGCGACGCCTTGAAGCCGCTCCCTCCGGATTTGATCAAGGCATTCGGACGGGACACCCCGCTCTTCTTCTATGTCCTCAAGGAAGCGGAGGTCCTCAGCAAAGGGAAAAAACTCGGACCGGTCGGGGGTCGCATCGTCGCCGAGGTGATCCTCGGGCTCATCCGAGGAGATCCGTCGTCGTTCTTGAGCGTACAGCCGATGTGGCAACCGAAAGCGGGGCAATTCGGCGCGCCGAAGGACGGCGAATTTTCGGTGGCCGACCTGTTGCGCTTCGCCCAGGTGACAATCTCCTAACCGGAACGTCCCGAACTCGAGACTCCAAGTCATCAAATACACGGGCTCCGGATACGCGGCGATCCGATGGCCGCGTTGCTCCTGACCGAGAAAGACGTCGAGGGCCTCCTTCGGATGGAGGACGCGCTGGGCGCGGTCGAGCAAGGCCTCCGCGCGCTCGGCCGAGGAGAAGCAACCAACCGCCCGCGGCAGCGAGCCGGTACGCGAGAGACCACGGTCAACGTCATGCTTGCGGCCTGGCCGGCGAGGGGGTATGCGGGATTCAAGTACTACACGACATCTCGAGAAGGAATTCGATTCTGGGTCCACCTCTTTGACATCGCGACGAGCGAGCTCGTGGCGGTCATTCAAGCCGATCGGCTCGGACAGCAACGGACCGGAGCCGCCTCCGGTGTTGCGACGAAGTACCTCGCGCGACCGGATGCGTCGACCATCGGCATCGTCGGCACGGGATGGCAAGCGGAGAGCCAATTGGAGGCGGTCTGTGCGGTCCGCGCCATCCGGCAAATCCGCTGTTACGGTCGGGACAAAGCCCATCGCGAACGCTTCGCGAAGAAGATGTCGTCGCTCCTCCAAGTGACCGTCCAACCAATCGGATCCGCCGAAGAGGCGATCCGCAACGCGGACGTTGCGATCGCAGCGACGAACGCGCCTCAACCCGTCATCCACGGAGATTGGTTACGCGCAGGATGTCACATCAACGCCATGGGAGCGAATCGCCTCGAGACTCGGGAGCTCGACGACGCCGCGCTCAGCCGATGCGCGTTCGTGGCGACCGACTCGATCGAGCAAGCGAGAGAGGAAGGGGGTGACCTCGTCGAGCCGATGAAGCGCGGCCTGATCAGCTGGGACCGCATCCACGAACTCAGCGAAGTCGTCGCAGGAAAGGTCACCGGGCGGACGAACGCCGATGATATCACGCTGTTCAAATCACATGGAATCGCAATCGAGGACGTCGCGGTGGCTGCGCTTGTGTAC
>VBLR01000014.1 GCA_005878665.1 Methanobacteriota archaeon
GGGTACCTTGATCCGGCCCTTGGCGTCTCGCAGGGTCATGAGGGCGTGGATAAGCCGCCACGCCGGGTTCGGAGCAATCGCCGCGTACGAGGAGTGCTGGTCCACCTTCGCGGTCCGGCTGGTCATCTCGACGTACAGGATGCCCTTGCATCCGAGCTCGATCTTCGGGGTGCCCTCGTGGAGATGGTCGCCACCCTCGATCGTCGCGCCGTCCGCATGCAGGATCTGCTGGTTCGCTTGCACGAAGGAGCCGAAGTGGGGACTGCCGACCTCCTCTTCGCCCTCGACCACGAACTTCAGGTTGACCGGCGGCCGGCCTTCGACGCCTTGCCACGCTTGGACCGCGAGGAGCTGCATGATGAAGTTCCCCTTCGTGTCCGCGCAGCCGCGGCCCCAGAACTTGCCGTCCTCGATCGTCGGGTCGAACGGGTCGCGCTTCCATTCGTCGAGCGGGTCGACGGGTTGGACGTCGTAGTGTTGGTACATGAGCAACGTCGGCTTGCGCTCATCGACGATCATCTGGCCGAAGACGACGTTCGGTCCGCCGTCGGTCGGATACTCGCGGGCCTCGAAGCCACTCTCGGCGAGCAACCGACGGACGAACGCGGCGGTCTCCGGTTGGGCCCGCTTATGGGCCGAGATCGTCGGGAACCGAACGTACTCCTTCAGGATCTCGAGGGCCTTCCCCGCGTCCGCTTCGACGCGGGCCAGGACATCCGTGAGGGCCAATCCACACACCCGCCGCGGGTACGTCGGGGGCCCATAAGAACCCGACGAGTGCATCGGTGCTGCGATGCAACCGCGACCGTGCGCCCTCCCGCGAAAGGCATAAGTCCGCGAACGGACTGCGGCCTCCGGCGAGACGATGGAACTCCTGAAAGGTGTGCACGTCATCGAAACGTACGCGACGACCACGTTGCTGGTCGACGACCGCCTCGTGCTGATCGACACGTCCGCGGACGCCGACGGCGGGAAAGTCCTTGACTACCTCGCGAAGATCAAGGTGAAGCCGAAAGATCTCTCGACGATCTTCATCACCCACACGCATCCGGATCATGTCAACGGGCTCGCTGCGATCAAGCACGGCTCGGCCGCAAAGGTGGCCTCCTCACGGGTCGAAGCGGACTTCATCTCCCGCAAACGCGTGTACGATGGTCCGTCCGGCCCGCAGTCGCACCCGGGCACGCCGGTGGACATCCTATTGGACGACGGGCAAACGCACGACGGCCTCCGCATCATCCTCACGCCCGGCCACACCCGCGGGAGCATGTCGCTCCTCGACGAGACCCGTTCGCTGTGCATCGCCGGCGACGCGTTGAACAACGAGTCCGGCCTCGCGCCGATGCCGGACAAGTACAACGTGGACCCGAAGCAGCATCGCCTCTCGATCAAGAAACTCGCGGCGTTGCATTTCGACAACCTCGTCATGGGGCATGGGTCTCCCATCAAAGGCGGGGCGAGTGCGAAAGTCGCCGAACTCGCGAAACGCCTCTGAGCAACGCATCCGATGTCAACCGCTGACAATCAGGGGGAGAGGTTTATGAAGGGGCGCGGTTCATATGCGCGTCCAGCCCTCGAAATCGCGGAGGCTTCCCCCTGTTGTCGCCCCGATTGAGCGCGCTCGCCCGGCGGCTCGCCGCCATCGTCGCGGTCCTCGTCTTGGCCGGTGCGTTCGTTTCGGGAGCCGCCGCGATCTCGCCCTCGAAGGCGACTCCGGTCGTCACGAGTTTTCCCGTCCACGCCGAGCTCACCCCAAGCGACCCCTTCTTCTTTGACCAATGGGGGCTGAAATCGATCGGTGTGCCGACCGCGTGGGATGTCACCCTCGGAGATAAAAGCGTCATCGTCGCCGTCGTCGACACCGGCGTGTGGTGGACCCAGCCAGACATTCAAGCGAACATGTGGACGAATTCGGCGGATGGCACGCACGGCCACGACTTCGTCGATGGCGACACGAACCCGATGGACATCGACCCTTCGGGCACGTACCACGGGACCGGTGTCGCAGGCGTCATCGGCGCGATCACCGACAACACCGTGGAAATCGCAGGAACCGCTCAAGTCAGCATCATGGCCGTCCGGGCGCTCGGATCGAACGGTCAAGGCAGTTCTACCGACACCGCGCAGGCGATCATCTGGGCGGCGGACCATGGAGCGAAGGTCATCAATCTCTCGCTCGGCACGAACGAGACGCCTCCGGTCGAACCGTCGGAGATCCACCTCGCCATCGACCACGCATGGTCGAAGGGCGCACTCATCGTCGCGGCGGCCGGGAACGCCGGGGTGGGGACGCTCGATTACCCGGCCCGCCTTCCAGAGGTCGTGTCCGTCGCGGCGATCGACGAATCGGGTCGCCGGGCCTCGTTCTCGAACTACGGCCCCGGGCTCGATCTGTCTGCACCGGGGTCCCGGATCGTCACTCTGAGCGGGGGCAACAACCAACCGAACAACGTCCACTACCTCCAAGGCACCTCGTTCTCGGCCCCGTTCGTGAGCGGCATCGCGGGCCTTCTCCTCTCCGCCGAGCCCGGGCTGACGAACGTACAGCTCTGGAACATCCTCAACATGACCGCGGTTCAACCGGTCGGAAGCGGTTACAACACGAACTATGGTTGGGGCGTCGTGAATGCGCGGAACGCAATTGCCGCACTGAACCAGCCGCTGATCTCGGTCGACTCCTATCCAACGTCCGTGTCGAGCAGTTCGACGTTTGGCGTGACCTGGTCGATCCTCGGGCCGGCGGGAATGGCCGTGTCGGACACCCACCTAGTCTGGGGGACCTCGTCCGGAGCTCTCGGGAATGCGACGGCGGCGCAGTCGGGGCAGACGCGGCAGTCCTACACCGCAGGCGGACTCGCTCTCCCATCCGGCGCCGGCGCATTGTACTTCAAGGTCGTCGCGACCGTGAACGGGACCGCGTTCTCGTCCCGCGAATATACGGTCATCGCCTCGAGCGTCCCGGACTTCCTCTACGTCCTGTACCAGCTCCTGGCGTCGAACCTGCTGTACTTGGCGCTGTTCATCCTCGTCCTCGCGGGGGTCGTCGCGTTCATCCCGCAGCGTCGTGCCGCAAGGGCCCGGCGCGCGGTCGCCCGCCCGCAGATGTTGTATCCGCCGAGCTACTACGTCCAGGCCGCGCAGCCGTCTCAGCCCCCGCCCGTGGCGTATCCAGCTCAGACCGTGACCCCGCGAATCGAGCCGCAGATCGCGGGTCCGCCGACTCCGACTCAGACGCCCACCGTTGTGCAGCCGGTCGCGCCGGCGACCATCGCGCAGCCCGCGGCCGCCAGGAAGCGCTGCCCGAGCTGCGGGACGATGGTCAACGCGGACAACATGTTCTGCTTCTTCTGCGGGAACCGGTTCCGCTGAACGGGAACGACACCGACCGTGGTGCGCGGTCGATTGGGTCCATACCTCCACTTAGAGGTACGCCGCCCCGATCGGCGATCCGACGCCTTACGTCCCGTGCTTGTAGAATTCGTACGCGGACATCGGCTTCGCGTAGTCGACCCGCCACGTCCGATCGACCGGCGCCTTCCCGAGCGCGCGGGCCATCTCCCGCACGTGCACGGGCATCGAGCCGCAGCACGAGCCGATGTAATTGATCCCCGCAGCCCGCGCCTCGGCGGCGAACGCTCCCATCACCTTGCGCGAGAGGACGAGGGTCTCGGTCTCATAAGGGAACTCCTTCGTCGCGGTGAAATCCGGGACGTCCGGTGGCGTGCTGTACGCGGTCGGCTGACACGCGACGAACCCGGTCACGGCTTGGCGCATCTCCCGGGCGAGCGGGAGGAGCAGGAGCGGATTCCGGAGGCAATTCACGCCGACGATATCGGCACCGGCGTCTCGCAGGGCCCGAGCGCACTCCGCGGGTGAATATCCGTCGTACGATTTCGGATCCTTGTCGAACGACATCGTGACCATGGACGGCATGCCCGTTTTCTCCATTCGCTCCATGGCGAGGAGGGCCTCTCCCAGCCATGAAAACGTCTCCGCGATGACGAAGTCCGGTCCTTCTTGGAGCTGAGCCTCGAGCTGCTCGTCGAAGAGCCGGCGCACCTTGTCCGCCGAGCCTTTGTCCTTCGGATCGAACATCCACGTCAGGCTGAGGTTCGCCGCCACGAGCGCCCGATCGCCGGCGACCTCGCGGGCGAGGCGGACCGCGGCGCGGTTGATGTCGCGCACCTTATTC
>VBLR01000130.1 GCA_005878665.1 Methanobacteriota archaeon
GAACCGCAACCAGATCGCGTCGAGGTGAGCGAGGCCGCGTTCCATCCGCTCGGCGAACTCAGGACGTCCGAATCATCCGCACCGTTCACGCGCGCCATCATCCCAAAGCTCGCCCAGACTGCGGGCCTGCGGCTCGATCCTTACACGCCATCCGCGGACCCGACGCACCCGCTCGCCTACCTTCTGTACGTGTAGCCCCAGAAAGCCTTTAGGCGACCCATCGTTGTGCACCGACCGTGGTCGAGAGGATTGTCGCCCAGTCCCTGGGTACGAAGTATCTTCTGGACCCGGCGGCGCTGGGCCGGATCCGTGAGATCCTGGGGGTCGGTGGCCTCGTGGTTCATCCGACGGACACCGTGTACGGCCTCGCCGCGGATCCGTTCCAAGCCGGAGCCGTCGAGAAGCTGTACGCGGCGAAGTCGCGACCCCGAGACCTACCCGTCTCGATGTCGGTCGCGGACGTCGGGGACGTCTTTCGCTTCGGGCAACGGACTGAAATCGCCGAGGCGTTCTGCGCGAAGAACCTTCCGGGACCGTACACGGTCGTCTTGCGGGCGGCGGTCGATGCGCCGCGAGCGATTGTATCGAAGGACGGCCTGATTGCGCTTCGCGTGCCCGCGCATCCGATCCCCCGCCTCCTTGCAAAGTCGTTTGGTCCGGTCACTTCGACGAGCGCGAACCGGCACGGTCAGCCCGCGCCGAGCACCTGCGAAGAAGCGTGGAAACAACTCGGAGACCGGGTCGATCTCTACGTCGATGGGGGCCTGACGCTACTCGGCGGAGAATCGACCGTCGTGGACCTCTCCGGGCCACGGGCCAAGATCCTTCGGCAAGGTCCGATTCGTCCAGGAGCGTAGGCCAATGGACACGGACGTGCGCGAGTCGTTGCTGCGGGCGGGTCGCATTTCGCGGGAGGCACGGGAGCTCGCCGTCTCCCTGGTCAAGGAGGGCGCCTCGCTCCTCGACGTCGCGGAGGAGGTCGAAGACCTTATGCGGAAGAGAGGCGCGAAGCCCGCCTTCCCCACATGCATCTCGATCGACCACGTCGCCGCTCACTACTCGCCGATGCACGACGACATCCTGAGATTCCGCCACGGGAACGTGGTGAAGCTCGACCTGGGAGCCCAGCTGGACGGCTGGATCGCGGACACGGCGGTCACCGTGGAGGTCGGGACGCGGAACTGGACCGAACTCATTCGCGCCTCGGAACTCGCGCTCCAGACCGCGATCGAAGCGGTCCACGCCGGGGTGTCGACGCGGGCCATCGGGGAAGGGATCCAACGGGCGATCGAGGCCCACGGATATCGCCCGGTGCGCAATCTCACGGGTCACACAATCGAGCGGTACCTGCTCCACGCGGGCAAGAGCGTTCCCAACATCGCCCACGGCCACGATTTCCTCGAGGCGGGAGAAGTTGTGGCGATCGAGCCGTTCGCGTCGTCCGGGGCGGGCCAAGTCGACGGCCGCCGAGGCGGGAACATCTATCGCGTGTTGAAGGTGAAGCCACAGAAGCAGGTCGAGATGAACGAGTTCTTGCGGCTCATCGCCGACGCGTTCAAGACCCTGCCCTTCGCCGAACGTTGGGCCCATCGGCTCGAGCCGCGGGCACCTGCCCTCCTGAACGCGCTGGTCCGGACCGGGACCGTGATGAGGTATCCGGCGCTCCTCGATGTAGGCGGCGGGATCGTGTCCCAGACCGAGCACACGATGATCGTGGGGCCGGCCGGCGCAGAAGTCACGACGGCGTGAAAACGCGGCGACACTCGGAACGTTTATTATCGAACGTCCCCATCGATGCCGTTCCCTCGGGGTGACCATCCGTTGACCGACATCAAGCGGATTGTATTGGACGTGCTGAAGCCCCACAAGCCGTCCTTGGTGGACATGTCGGTTCGTCTGTCGAGCCTCAAAGGCGTCGACGGGGTCACGTGCACCCTCGACGAGGTCGACCAGGAGACGGAGAGCGTCAAGGTCACAATCGAGGGGCCTTCGATCAACTATCCGAGTGTCGAGGAGGCGCTCCGGGAGCTCGGCGCGGTCATCCATTCCGTCGATCTCGTCGCCTCGGGAAAACGCGCGGTCGAGGATGTCCGGACCGGCCAAGATCACCGATGAGGGCCGCTACCGGGACTCCTTGATCCGCTGCGCGACCTTCTGGAGAATCGAGGTCTTGTAGTAGTCCGCCCGCACGAGGACGCGTCCCTCTTTCCGCCACGGGGTCGATGGGAACGCCTTCCCTTCCTCGAGCTCGGGCTGGAGACCGAGGGCTTTCGCCGCCGCGGTCACCTCCTGGGCGGTGGGGGATTCGACGGCCCATCGTTTCGCGACGCGCCGGCCCTGGTCCCTCGTTCGCGCCAGGTCGAAGTATGCGGGGTATAGGACGATGGGGCGGTCTCCCTTCGGCATGGACCCGGCCCGAATCCCCGCGCCGCCATAAGGATTTGGGCGGCCTCGGCATCGATTCGATATCTTCATTCCCGACGTCGTGCTCTCCGGGCCGCTTTCGGAGCGGAGCGTCATGGAGGAAGAAACGGATCTCGCGAATTTTGCGCTCGACTATGCGACGACGAAAGGCGTCTCGTATGCGGAGGCCCGGTACGAACACCAGGAGCAGGAGAACTTCATCCTCAAGAACGGCGTCCTCGACGCCCTGTACGTCGGCCAAGACCGTGGGGTGGGCGTGCGCGTCCTCGTGAACGGCGCCCTCGGATTCGCGGCCACGAACCTGCGGACGAAGGCCGATGTCCGGGCGATTGTCGACGACGCGATCAAGGTCGCAAAGGCCTCGCGGCGCAAGACGAAAATCACGTTCGCGCACGAAGACGCGATCGAGATGAACTGGTCGATTCCGGAGCAGCGGAAGCTCGCCGACGTCCCAGTCGAGGAGAAGATCGCCGAGGTCCAGTCGGTGGACCGTGACCTGATGGCGCTCGGGCTCAAGATCCCCGCGCGGTACTTCCAGTTCAGCGACAACCGCATCGTGAAGTACTTCGCGAACTCGGAAGGGTCTCGCATCCGATCGTACAGCCCTCGACTTCGGGTGCTCTATTTCCTCACGGTCGCGCAAGACGGGCAGGTCGAACAGACGTACCGGAACTACGGGTGGTCCGGAGGCTGGGAAGGAATCGCCGCGTGGGACCTCGGAAAGCGGGTGATCGATGAAGCCCGTTCGATGCAACGCTCCTTGGTCGAGGGCAAGAAGTCCCCGGAGGGCAAGATGGACCTGGTCGCCGGACCGCAAGTTGCGGGCATCGCCTCCCACGAGTCGTGCGGCCACCCGACCGAAGCGGACCGCGTCCTCGGCCGGGAGGCGAGCCAAGCGGGCAAGTCGTTCATTCCGCCGGACGGCATCGGCATGCGGGTCGGGTCCGAGGTCGTGAACGTCGTCGACGATCCGACCGTCGAGCACGCGATCGCGTACTACCGTACGGACGACGAAGGGGTGAAGGCGCGCCGCCGCTACCTCTACAAGGAGGGCCGCGTCACGGAGTTTCTGCAGAACCGCGAGACCGCGGCGGCCATGCACACCCGGAGCAACGGCGCGGCTCGGGCGGTGAACTACAACGTCGAGGCGATCGTGCGGATGGCGAACACGTTCGTGGAGCCGAAGGACCATTCGGTCGAAGAGCTCCTGGAGGACGTGAAATTCGGCGTGTACATGAAGAGTTTCATGGAGTGGAACATCGACGACAAGCGTTACAACGCAAAGTATGCGGGGCGGGAGGCGTACCTCGTCGAGAACGGAGAGGTCAAGCACCCCGTTCGGAACACGATCATCGAGCTGACGACGCCCGCCTTCTGGTCCGCGGTCGACGCGGTCGGCAAGGACCTCGACTTCGAGGCGGGCTTCTGCGGCAAGTCCGACCCGGGTCAGGCGCTCGACGCAAGCATGGGCGGCCCCACGATCCGCCTTCGGAACGTGTACCTGAGGTGATCCGATGGAAGATGTGTCCTCCCGGATCGTCGAGAAGGCGATCAGCCTCGGCTGTCAGGATGCGATCGCGGACGTCATCACGAACCGCTCATACCAGATCCGGTTCGCGCAGAACGAGGCCGTGATCAGCAACCGGTGGCGCGAATCGACGGCGTCCGTCTTCTTCGTCTACGACAAGCGGGTGCTCGCGAGCGACATCAAGGACCTTACCCAGCTCGACGCGGCCGTCGAGCGTCTCGTGAAGATCGCGAAGGCCTCCCAGAAAAATCCCGATTATGCCGGAATCGCCAAGGGCCCGTTCCGGTACGCGCGCGTTCGGCCGGATCCGAAGGTCCTCTCCTTGGACGAGGGAGGCAAGTACGTCGAGGCGGCGATCAGCGGCGCGACGGACCAGGGCGCGAAGGAATGCGCGGGGTCCTTTTGGAAGTACGAGGACGAGCACTTCCTCGCCACGTCGAACGGCGTGGAAGCCCATGACCATCGGGCGAGCCTCTACCTCTCCATCCGGGCGCTCGTGTCCCTCGAGTCGAGCGGGCATGGGATCGCCTGCGCGACGAAGCTCTCCCAGTTCCATCCCGAGAAGGCCGGTGGGAAGGCGGGACGCATCGCCACCCTGGCGCGGTCCCCGAAACCCGGGAAGGCCGGACGATACACGGTCGTGTTCGACCCGCTCATCTTTGGGTCTCTGACGGACCAGACGGGCGGACGCCTCGGCGCGTGGACCGTCATGGCGGGCCTCTCCCCGTTCGGCAAGAAGGTCGGGAAAAAAGTCGCGTCGTCACAACTGACCTTGTACGATGATGGCTCCGCCGAGTCGATTGCTCGGAAGCGCTTCGACGCAGAAGGCGTCCCGACCCGGAGGAACGTCCTCGTGAACAAGGGAGTCCTGAAGACCTATCTGCACAACACCTCGACGGCGAAGAAATCCCGGACGAAGACGACGGGGAACGCGGGTCTCGTCTCGCCAGACCCTCACGCGATCTTCGTGAAGCCCGGAGACCGGTCCCGGGATGAGATCTTCGCGGAGGTGAAAGATGGCCTCTGGCTGACGAACACCTGGTACACCCGCTACCAGTCGTATGTGACCGGAGACCTGTCCACGATCCCGAGGGACGGGATTTTCCACATCCAGAAAGGCGACGTCGTCGAGGCGTGGAAGGACATCCGGCTGACGGACAACCTGCTGCACCTCCTGAAGAACATCGAAGCGCTGGGCGACGAACCGGAGCAGATGATGTGGTGGGGTGAGGTGAGCATCCCGAACTTCGTCCCGTACGCCCGCATCAAGGACGTCGGGATCACGAGGTCCGCCGAGTGAGGACTGCGGCCTAACTCTGCGCGCTCTCGAGCAGGACGGCGTTGATTACGCCATGCTGACCGGGCTTGGACGTGACCCGCGCGAGTCCGATTTCCGTCTGGATCGTCGCGCCGCGGGTGATGATGTTCCGCGTCACGAAGTTCGGGTTGGACGGGTTCGCCTTCACGGTGACGATCTTGACTTTCTTCGTCACGGAGGTCCGGCGATCCAGGACGTTGGCGAATTCCGCGCTCAGGATGCGCACCTTCCGGTTCGCCCCCTTCGTGCGGTAGAGCTTGAGGCGCTGAGCCCCGATGAACGCGTATTGCTGCTCCCGGCCGATCTCCCGCCGTCGCTTCTTGCGGAAAGGCCGATAGCGGCCTCCGGTCGGTTTGCGCTTCGATCGTCCTTGCCAGAGGGCCATGGGAGCCGTCCCAAGCGACCCGGGATATATGACTCTTCTGCCTCACCCGAGATTCAGATATCCGAACGCGAGAAGGTTCGTGAGCAGGAAGCCGAGGAGCGCGCCGCCATTCAACAACGGGAGGCCCGCCTGCGGATTGCCTTTGAGCACGAACCGCATGAGGAAGAAAAAGCCTACGAGGCTCCCGAGCACGGTGCCGAGCGCGACGAACGCGTTCGGTGCCAGGCCCGCGAAGGATCGGCCCGGCGCGGTCAAGAACGTGAATGCCGAGACGCTCATGATTCCAGGGATGATGAGATCCCCGAGGCCGATGAACATCGCCTCCCGTTCCTCCCCGGCCGCGACCTGCGCCTTCAGGCTCTTCTGTTCCCGGAACGAGTAGCCCGCCTTCTTCGGAATCACCAGGAGGATCGGCAACCGCTGGCTGGTGAGCTCATCCGCGAGGGTGATCATGTGTTTGGTTCGGTACACGGCCCACGCATCGTAGATGGCGAGGGCGATCAGGAGCAAAATGGCCGGGATCGCCCCGAAGGAAATCCCGAGGATCGCGGTCACGCCAGCCGCGGTCACAAAGCCGACCGAGTCGACGACGTACCACTCCGGGAACTTCACGAGGACGTAGACGAGAAGCGCGGCGATGCCGAACGAGATGACGGTCGCGACGTTCGCAAGGGTGTTCTGGAAGTTTGGGTCCGGATTCTCGCCGGTCGCGTAGTACAACCCATAGTACAGCGGTAACAAGAGAATGAATGCCAACGTAATGAAAATGGACGCCATGATGACGTACTTCGCGAGGTTCTGCCGGCGGTATCGGACGAGTCCCAAGATGACCCCGGTGAACACGAGGATCAGGATCACGTAGATGGCCGTGTTCGTGACGTCACTGGGATTCGGGAACGCCTGGTAGCCGCCCCCCTGGAACAAAGGGGAGAGCGCGATTGCCACGGCCTGACTCCCGACCAGAAGCGCTGCCATCGCCGCAATCGACGCGTACTCGCGGCGCATCGGTGCCTACTCCCGGGTCACGCGTCCGAAGGCCACCGTGCCGGCGATTTTCTCGATGTACACCTTGACGATCGCGCCCTTCGCGGTCCCGGGCACATAGATGACGTACTTGTCGAGCTTCGCGATCCCGTCGCCTTTCTTGCCGATGTCCTGAATCATGAGCTCGTAGACTTTCCCCTCGACGAGGGGCGCCTCTTCGACCTTGGCCGCTTTCTTCACGGCCTTCACGGGCCGCCGCGCGCCGCACGCATCGCACTCGAGCATCGCGATCCGGCCTTCTTTGACGAGGCGCGTGTCGGGCCGGCCGCACTCTTGACAAAGGACGTACGCGTCGACGTAGGACTTGATCCGCTCCTCGACCTGCTGTGCGGTGACCTTGCTCTTGAACACGACCCGGCGGCCTTCCATCGCGCCGGAGGTCCCGAGCTCTCGCAAGAGGTACGTCAAAACCATGTCCGGATCCCGACGGATCGCGCCGACGATGTCCTCGAAGTTCCGGAGGATCGTCGTCTTGCCCTCGATGACCACATCCGGAGAGGGGACTTGGAACCGTTCGCCGCTGCTGAGGGCGGCCGGGAGAGCTTTCTTGGCGCGTTGTAGCAGATCTTCGTAACCGAGTGACACAGACGACGTCCAAGGGCCGGGTCACTTTAAAGGTTGCGGGCTAACGCGCCGCCGCCCGGACGAGCCCCAAATGAATCGGGGACGGGCGCAACGGACGCGACCTCAGCTCGGGGTGGAATTGGGATGCAATGAAGTAGGGATGGCCGGTCAGCTCCAGGACCTCCATGCGTCGTCCATCGTCGGAACGACCTACGAACCGCAGGCCCGCGTCTTCGAGCTTCCCGATGTACGCCGGGTTGATCTCATATCGGTGGCGGTGCCGTTCGTGGATCGTCGTGGCGGCGTACAGCTTCGCAGTGCTCGACTTGGGATCCAGCTGGATCGGATGGGCCCCGAGTCGCATCGTCGCCCCCATGCCCTTGACCGCGTGCTGCTCCGGGAGCAAGTCAACGACGGGATGAGGGGTTTTCGGATCGAATTCCGAGCTGTTCGCGCCTCCCAGGCCCAAGGCCTCGCGGGCGAAGCCGATCGTCGCGAGCTGGAATCCTAGGCACACGCCTTGGAAGGGGACATCGTGCTCGGCCGCGAACCGGCTCGCGGCGATCTTCCCTTCGATCCCGCGATCCCCGAACCCGCCGGGGACCAGGATCCCGTCGACATCCTCCAACAATTTCATCCCCTGTTTTTCCAGATCGACGGATTCGACCCATTTCAGTTTCACGTGCACCCGCGCGGCGGCGCTCGCGTGATGGAACGCCTCGATATGGCTGATGTACGAGTCCTTCAGGTGCGTGTACTTGCCGACCAGCGCGATCGTCACTTCCTTCTTCGGGCTCTTCAGATTCTCCAGGAACGCCTTCCATTCCCGCATGTCCTCCGATTTCGCCGGGAGGCCCAAGGTCTTCATCGCGTATTCCGTGAGACCCTGGCCGTCGAAGAGGAGGGGCACGTCGTAGATCGTCGACGCGTCCGGGGCGCTGATGACCCCTTCCACGGGCACGTCGGAGAAGAACGCGATCTTTTTCTTGATCTCCGGCTCCAAGGAATGCTCGCCGCGGGCGATGATCACGTTAGGCTGGATCCCCGCCGCTCGGAGTTCCCGCACGCTCTGCTGCGTCGGTTTCGTCTTCTGCTCGCCGACGGCCCCCATGACGGGCACGAGGGTCGTGTGGACGAACAGGATGTTCTCCTTGCCGACCTCCTGCCCGAGCTGGCGGACGGCTTCGAGGAACGGCATCCCCTCGATGTCTCCGACCGTCCCGCCGACCTCGACGAGGACGATGTCGGCGTGCTCCTTCTCCCCGACGTCGCGGAGCAGGGCCTTGATTTCGTCCGTGATGTGCGGGATGATTTGCACGGTCTTCCCAAGGTAGTCGCCGCGACGTTCCTTCTCGATCACCGCGCGGTACACCTTCCCGGTGGTGATGTTGTGGTCCCCGGTCAGGTTCACATCGAGAAAGCGTTCGTAGTTGCCGAGGTCCAGG
>VBLR01000131.1 GCA_005878665.1 Methanobacteriota archaeon
CGGGCCAGGAGAAACTCGAGGAGGCTCGCCGTACCCTGGCCGATGCGGAGAAAGGACTCATCAGCCAACGCGGAGCGTTGCAACGAGATCAAAGCAAGCTCGCGAAGGGACGAGAGGAACTCTCGGACCAGCGGGCCGAGCTCGACGCGATGCAGAAACGACTGAAGCACGCGGCGACGGAGATGGACGCGCTCGAGGCGGCGCTATCGAAACGGGAAGGGGACATCTCGGAACAGACGAGAGCGCTCGAGGCGAATCGAACGCAAGTCGCGTCACAAATCGAGACCGCGAAGCGCATGGAGCGTTTGGCGAAGGCGCGGGAAGCCGCAGTGTCCAAGGGAGAAAGGGACCTCGCCGAAGCCCAAGGCGCGTTTGCGGAGGCTCAGAAGTCCTTGAAGGCGGAACGGTCCGCCGTGGGACGAGGGTTCGACGAACTCGAGAGACGAAAGAGTCAGCTCGGGTCGGGAGCGAAAGCCCTCGAACAGCGGGAAAAAGAACTTCGGTCCGGGGAAGAAGCCCAGAAAGCCGCTCAAGCGAAACTGGAATCCCGCATCCTGGCCGTCGAACGACAAGACGAAGCCATCGTCGCGACGCGCGCAGACCTGGAGAAGCGGGCCGCAATCGAAGCTAAGGAACGATCCGAACTGAAGGAAGGGAACGCCGAGCTCGAACGGGCGCGAAAGGAGCTCGATTCCGAGCGGAAGGCGTTCGAGGCATCGCGGGCAGCGCTCGCTGACCAAATCGAAGCGGTCCAGAAGGAGGAAAAGGCCGCGAAGATCCACGAGGCCGGCTTGACGAAGCTTCAGGGAGAAATCACGGAAGCCTCGACGGTCCTGGCGGGAGGGGAGAAGTCGCTGAAGGAGGAACGCGCCGCCCTCCAACGAGAAGAAAGCAAGCTCACGCGGCGGGAGCAGATTCTGCAGGAAAGGACGAAAGATCTGAGCGACCGCGAAAGAGAATTGCGGTCGGCCTTCGATGCGCACAAGGCCGCGGTCACGAAGTTCGAGTCCCGATTCAACGACTTGGATCGACGCGAAAAGGAACATGCATCGGCGCTCGCAGCCCTCGAAAAGCGGGAATCCGGATTCACGGCCGAGCGGCTAGAGCTCCGCGAATCCAGTGTCGAGATCGAGCGGGCGCGAAAGGCCCTCGCGTCCGATCGCAAGGCCGCGGATGCCATCCGGTCCGATCTGACGAACAAGGCGAAGCAGCTTGAAACGCGCCTGCGAGACGTCGCCGCAACGGAGGCGGCGCACATGGAACGCGAGAAGTCCATCTCGTCGTCCGAAGCCGACCTCGCGAAACGCGAGAAGCTTCTGACATCATCCCTGAAGGAATGGGAGCAAAGTCAAGCGGCCGCGAGCCGCGAGACGAAACGCCGCGAATCGGCCGTCAAAGCAGAACTCGAAGAAGCGCGCCGCCTCCAGGCGACCGCCGAGACGAAGGAAAAGCAGCTCGCCCTGCGGGAAACGGAATTCCGTGCGAGAGAGGAACATCTGCGACGGTCGGAGGCGAACCTGGAACATCGAGAGGCCGCCCTGACCACCGGCACGAAGGATGTGAACGCGAAGGAGACCGCCTTGACGGCCGCCGCGGCCGGGCTGGCCCAGCGCCGACGCGAATTGGATCGACGCCAAGAGGCGATGGACAAAGCCGAGGACGATCTCGCGAGCCGCCAGAAGGAAATCGAAAAGGGCTCCCAAGTCCGGGCCAAAGAGGCCAAAGATCTCTCGGCTTCCCAGAAGGAGCTCGTCCGCGCGCGGGCTTCCCTCGTCGCACTCGACAAGCGGACGCGATCTGAAATGAAGAAGATCGAAGTGCGCACGGAAACCGCGAAGGCGGCCGAGACGAGGCTCGCCGCCGAGGAGGAATCCGTCCGAACGCGGGCGACCGAAATCGCGGCAAAAGAAACGAGCATCAAGGAGAAACTCGCAGACCTTGCCAAGGCCGCATCCAGTTTGGAGGCCCGGCAGTCGGAAATCGCGGAGCGCGACGAAGGCCTGAAGGCTCTCGCCGCGGCCCTCGAGAAACGAGACGCGGAGGCGAACCGCATCGAGAAAGGCATCGACAAACGGAAGGCGGAAATCGACCGGCTCGAGAAGGATCTGAAGGCCGCGAAAGACCGGGTCAATGCAGAAACTCGGGACGTCGCCGATGCGCGGAAGGTGATGGATCGCTCGAGCGCGGAAATCGCCAAGCGCTCGAAAGAACTCGAGTCCCAGGCCAGTGTGATCGAGTCACGAGAAGAAGAGGCTGCGGATCTGAAGACGAAAGCGATGACCCTCCTCAAGTATGCGGAGAAAGCCGCGGATGAAAAGAGCCAGGAGCTGAAGGAACGAGCGCAGCAAGAGGAGGCTCGCCTCGAGGCCCAGAAGGCCGAGGTCGAAAAGGCCGCCCGGGCCTACGAAGATCTTGACGAGAAGGAACGACAGCTCGAGACCGCAACCGCGGAGTTCGAGGCGCGGACGAAGGCGCTCGATCAACGGGAGAAAAAGTTGAGGGACGAGGCCGCCGCTATGGCCCGTGAGCGGACGGAGACGAAGGCGATCTGGAAGAACCTCGAGGCCGAGAGGGAACGGGTCTCCCGCAAGGAGGAGACGGTCGAATCGCTCGTTGCCCGGACCCTCACGAAAGAGCGGGAAGCCCTCGTCGGGGAGAGGGAGAAGGTCCGCGCCGCGGCCGCCGACATCAAGGGCAAGGACAAGACCACCGAGCGGGAACGGCTCCGCCTGCAGGCCCTCAGTCGAGAGTTGGAGACCTTGAAGACCCGCCTACAGAACCGGGAGCGCGCGATCCGAACGCAAGAAGCGGATCTCGAACGTCGCCGCGAAGAGGTCCGTCGGATGCGCGAGAAGATCGAGGAACTCCTCTAGTCACTCGCGGCCCGGCGCCTTCGAAACCGCACCCGGGGTCCGGGCCGGCCAGCCGTACGAATGCAGAAAGAGGAAAATGCTCCCGAAGAGCGGGACGAAGATCAGGGAGCTCAGCAGGTGGTACAGGGTGAAGGGCACCTGCGCCTCGAGGACCGTCACAATGCCCACGCCGAACGGCCGCGTGATGAAGTACCATTCGCCGATGGCAGTCCAGAGGTCGTACGCGATCGTCACCGGGACGCTGATCGTCGTGAGGAGCGCGACGGACTTCACGCGGAACAAGACTCGGGGTCGAATCCGGCGGCCCAGAAATCCGACGAACACGTAGCCCGAGATCACAAAGAACGTGATCCCGGTGATCGCGTTCAACCCGTAGCCTGTGTAGGTCGTCGACCACTCCAGCGGCTGGAGGACCGCCAACGCCGTCAGCGGGACGAGGATCGTCCACCAGCGACCGAGGAGAGAGCCAGCGAGGAGGCTCGCGGCAAACACCGTCTCGATGTTCGCGTACGATCGCAAGAGCAGCGTGCCGATGACCGCGACGAGGATCAGGAAGACCCCGAGGACCCGCGTTCGCGCATCGCCCAGACCCGCCTCGACGATTCCCCGCCAGTCGCGTGCCATCTCACATCCCCTCCCCGGATGCACTGAAACTCCAAAGGACGACATCGCCATCGTTCAAGGCCTTGTGATCGGCGGCGACGTCCCCGTAGACCCCGTTCACCCAGTACTGCCAGTACCGGCCCCCTTCCCCGTTCACCGAGCCGTTGATGGCCGTGACGAAGACGCCTTCCGGGATTTGGAACGTCACATGGTCGAGCGAAAACCCGAGTCGGGCGGAGGCCTCGGAGAGAATGCCGTACGCGGTGTTGTTCATCGTCGCGGCCGGGGCATAGTGGATCGACCAGCCGGCGCCTCGCACGTCGAGCGTCGCAAACCCGACGACCCGCGCCTGCACGGGGGCGGGCTGGAAGACCTCCGTCATGGCATAGACCCCCGCGATCGCGGCCAAGAGGATCGCGGCGAACAGCACCGCCTGTTGGCGCTCGCTCAGCCTACGGACCACGGCGGGACCTCCCGAGCATCCAGACGGAGATGAGCACGGCGAGGCCGGCCGCGGCGAGCCCGCCCACGATGATCAAGGGGACGATGCCGATTCCGCTGGGCGTTGAGGCGGAGACGTCCGCGAGGCGATAGAGGCGCCCGTTGTCCGAGGCGATGTAGAGGGCGCCTTCGTGGACGACGGGAGAAGAGAGCAGGTAGTCCGGCGGCCCCGGCTGGAGCGCCCATTCACCGGAGCCGAGGGCGGAGAGGCGCCACGAATACACGGTGCCATTGCCATCGTTCGTCGCCGCGTACACACGATCGCCCGCGATGGTCGGGGAAGCCGAGACCGGAGTGCCGATCAGACTCGTGGTCCATCGGACGTCCCCGGCGAGGCTGAACGTCTGCACAGCGCCATCGGTCCCGAAGACCCCCCATCCGATGGCAAGAGTCCCATCCGACACGGCCGGAGACGCGATCGATCCGACGAGTTCGGAATGCCGCCAGTGGACGACGCCGTCGATGCCGACCGAAAAAGCCTCGCCAGCTTTCGTCGTGAAGAATACCGAATCGTTCGCGAGGGCCGGCGACGAGGCGACGGAGCCATTCGTCGCGACGAACCACCGTTGCGCGCCCGAGTCCGCGTCCAGGGCCAAGAGCCCGTACGGCGGGGAGTACGTCAGATTGGACGGGTGGAAATGGCCCATCAGGCCGACATAGACCACATGATCGGCGATGGCGGCCGACGAGAGATGCACCGAACTCACGGGCCGCGACCAGACCACGTCGTGGGTGAAGAGATCGAGGGCCACGAAGGATCCGTCCCCTCCGGTTTCGTTGAAGGTCCCGACGTACACGCGGCCGTACGCGATTCGGGGTGAGGCCGTGATCCCGGAGAATTGGGCGTCCGGCTGCAAACTCCGATTCCACAGTTCGGTGCCATCGGACTCGGAGAGGACATGGAGCCGTCCGTCCTTTCCCCCGACGTAGATTCGGCCGTCGTATAGCGCCGGCGAAGACGCGCCCGCGACGTCCGGGTTGCGCCACCGCAGCGTACCCGTGCCCTCGTCCAACGCAACGAATCCGGTCCACATCGACAGATAGACGGTCCCATGGGCGAAGGCCGGGGTCGCGGTGATCTCGTATGCGCCGGTGTCGTACGTCCAGGCGACGTGAGGCGAGACGGGTCCGGCACCCGCCGCGGCGCCGCTCCCACCCAGATCGTAGCGGAACATTTCGACGGGGTGCCGGCCCGATGCATCCGGGGTCGCTTCCGGTCGCGGTCCCGGCCAAGGCTCCGTGAAATTCCACGGCGCGTCCCGGGAGAGGAACCAGCCGCACACCGCCCCGTTCGTCGCCGGGAGGTCGGCCGGACCGAGGTCCGCGAAATCCCACCGGGAGACGTTCCAGATGAGGAAGTGCCAGTAGTCGGGCCACGATGGATGCGCTTCGCCGATGTCGTTCAGGAAGGGCGTCGCGTTGTACCAAGTGACGTTCAGATCGAGCCCGAGGCCCGTCGCCGCCTCCATGGTGGCGTTCCATAGCGTCGCGCCTGCCGGCATCGAGAGGTCGGCCCACACGATTCGCCCGGTCCCGAAGTCTACCATGACGCTCACGGCGAGCGGCCCCTTCCCGGAGGCGACCGACGAGCCGAAGGCGGATGCGGCGAGAATCGCCGCCAGGACGGCCGTCGGAATCCACCGCACTTGAACTCCTCTTTCAAGTAAGCTTTATACATATCCAATTCGCTTGACCGTATTAAAGGGTTCAGGTCTCCATGCAACTGCTGCGCGACCTTCGCGAGGCGACGACGATGCTCGTCCTGTACGCGGTCACGACCGAGCGGCACACACACCTGCGATCCCTCGCGGAGGAACTTGGGATGACGGTCCAGGGAGCGTCGGAGTACGTCCGCCGGATGATCGATCACGGCCTCCTGCAGCGCGTCGACGGGGAGTATCGGGCAACGAAGCGAGGCGTCGAGCTCCTGCTCGGCCGGTTCCTGGAACTCCGGTCCTTCGTCGATCGAGCGAGCCGCGCGATGGCGTTCATCGTCACGACATCGGCGTTGGCGGGAAGCCCGGTCCGGCGAAGGGAGCGCGTGGGTCTGTTCATGGAGGCTGGCATGCTCGTGGCGTACGGTCATCGCGACTCGCCCTCAATGGGAATCGCAAACGAGGATGCGGCGAAGGGGGAGGACCTCGCCGTTCGGAACCTGGAAGGCATCATCGCCCTACGACCCGGCCGAATCCTCCTGGCCCGGGTGCCACCGAAGGACGAGGGCGGAGCGAAGGCCCTCCGGGACGCCGCCGCCAAGAAGATCCGCGCGGCTCCGAAGGACGCGGTGGTTGCGACCCTCGATGTCGCCGGCGTCATCGTCGCCCGGAAGCTCGGTTTGCGTGCCGGCATCCGCTATGGCGTGCTCGGAGCGACGATCGAGGCCGCGCAACTCGGCCTCGACGTGGTCCTTCTCCTCCCGGAAGAGCGTGCGGCCGAAGCCGTGCAAGCGATCGAGGCCGCGAACGCGAAGCTCGAGGACAAGATCCCGTACGAGAGCATCGCCCTCGGCTGATGGGAAGGTACGGCGTCGCGGATCGGGCGAAAGAGGAAGTGGCGGGGAGCCCATCGAGGTCCAATGGTGTCCGAAGGAGCCCGGTGGACCGCGCCCGGAACGCCTCCACCGGCAGCGGGCGATGATCGGTGCTTGCGCTGCGGCTCGGCGTTGCAATCGATGGGCGTCGAACAGTTTCGGACCGGCGGGACGAGCGGGGGCTGGAAGCTGTTGTTCGGTGAATGGGCGGAACTCGGAGAACAACTCCTGCCTCTCGAACTCCTCGCGTGCCCCTCGTGTCGCCGGGTAGAAGCCCGGGTTCCGAGGCCCTAAACGGCAGCGCACCCGATGCTCATTCGAGGATCGATACCGCGTCGGGACGTCCATCCCCGTCGCGATCTTCGCCCGCGACGACGCGGTAGAATTCGTCCCCGGGCCGGTATCCCTCGAGGACTTCGTCGGCCTGATGCGTGAGGCCCAAGATCGCCGCCATGGTCCCCGTCGCATGCAGCCCTCCCAGGGAAACGATGACTTTGCTCGGGTTCCAGGGATTCCGGACCTTGGCGATGAGGCCCACTTGCTCGTCGGCATAAGGCCTCCCCGTCCGGGACGACTCCATCCGCCATACCTGCCTCCAATCGAAGTTCACTGCGAGGTGCGGGTTCAGGTCCATCGCGATGATGTTGGCGACGGGCCCGCCGACGAGGATCATGCCTTCCTTCCCCGCCCCGAGCGCCTTCACTTCCGTGTCGAGCCGGACCACGAGGCCTTTCCGCGGCGCGAAGAGCCGACCGAGGAAAAATCCGAGCTCGACGGCGTATGGCGAGTCCCGTGCGGTCGTGTTGAACGGCCCGTGCGTGTACGGCGAACCGACGACGATCGACCCGTCGAACACCCCGTCCCGGGTGAATTCCTCGAGGAAGCGGGCGACGACCCCGGCGTGAGGAAGCATCGGAGAGGCGACGGGCGTACCGCGGCCCTTCAGGACAATCGCAAAGGCCTCCGCGGTGGGGGCCAAGATGCGCGCGGACGCACCGCGTTTCGGTTCCTCTCGAAGGACCTCCAACAACCCCGCGGCCTCGAGCCGCCGGACGTGGTAGTAGACCTTCTGTTCGTGGACCTTGAGCCGCTCCGCCAGGGCGTTTGGATAGTCGGGCGCCTTCGCGAGTTCCTGCAAGATGCGCCAAGCGAGCGGAGATGTCAATGCGGCCACACGGTTCGGCTGATCGAGAATCTCGACCTCCCGCCCCACGGCGCCGTGCGACGTTTCCTCGACGAGCCAGCGTCGGACCACGGGGAACGAACGACCTCATTCTATTAACATTTTTGTAATGGTTATCCGAAAGTTGTAGATGCATTTATAATACCGGTCGGACCTCACGACTGGGTATGTCGAATCGACCGGTCACCCTCCTCCTCAAGGAACCCGTCGGATTCTCAGGCGGACAACTGGGCCCGCAAGGGATATACGCGTTGCCTGTGGCATGGGGCGTCCGCCGGAATCATCGGCAGGTGCATCGCGCATGAAGGCCGTCATCCTCGCCGCGGGAGAGGGCGCCCGGATGGGCCCCTTCACGGCGTCGGTCCCGAAGGTCATGATCCCGTTGGGGAACCGCCCTCTCCTGGAGTACGTCGTCCAGGCTCTGGCCGAGAACGGCGTGCGGGACCTCATCTTCGTCGTGGGCTATCGTCGGGAGCGCATCCAGTCCCACTTCCAGGACGGGAAGGCGTTCGGGAGTCACATCACCTACGTCACCCAGACGAAGCAACTGGGAACGGCGCACGGGATCTGGGAGGCCCGCGGGCACCTCGAGGATCCGTTCATCGTGCTGAACGGGAGCAACATGGTCGACGGGCGCTTCGTCGAGGATTTGCTCGCCGCCTCGAAACCGGCGGTGCTCATCACGCAGAGCGAGCGGCCCCAGAGCTACGGCGTCGTCACGGTCGACGGCAAAGAGCTCGTCGCCATCACGGAGAAACCGGCCGAGGTCATCTCGAACCTGATCAACACGGGGGCGTACGCCCTCGACGCTCGAATCTTCGACGAAATCGAGCGCCTCGCGAAGGATGGCAAGCACGACCTGCCGAGCGCCGTGTCGGCCTTGGCGAAGCGGGTCTCCGTCGGGGCGATTCCCACGGAAGGGACATGGGTCGACGCGCTGTACCCGTGGGACTTGCTCCGCCTGAACGCGGCGGCCCTCAAGACGACCGCCGAGCGCCGCGCGGGGACGATCGAGCCGGCGGTCACGATCCGAGGCCGGGTGACGATCGGAGACGGCTGCGTGATCCGGTCCGGCGCGTACCTCCAAGGTCCGCTCTCCATCGGCGCCGGCTGTGAGATCGGTCCGAACGCGGTCCTCCTTCCGTCGACAAGCCTGGGAAAGAACGTCCGCATCGGCGCCCTGACGACCGTTGCGAACTCAATCCTGATGGACGACGTCATCCTGGGGCCCGCGAGCGTCGTCCAGGAGTCCGTGATCG
>VBLR01000132.1 GCA_005878665.1 Methanobacteriota archaeon
GAATCCGCAGGACCGTCCCGCGCCCGCTCCGCGACAGCTTGCGCCGCAACTTGAGCGGCTCGCCCCAGATGCCGAGTCGACGTGCGACTCGAATCATCCGCTGACTCTCCTCCTCGGGGATGAATTCCTCTCCACAGGCCCCGCACCGAAGCCCCTGCTCCACGAAGGTGTAGCCTTCGATCTCGGAAGTGATATCATCCGCAGGGACGAGCCTCCGCTTCCCGCAATTGGGACAGCGCGTGTCTCGGCTACCCTTCGGATCCCGTGATGACAAAGACTTCATCGTATTCGGCGTCGTACGCGATCATCAGCTTTTTGTGTCCTCTCTTTGGAACGAAGATCTCCCACCTTCCCCTTCCGACGCGCGAAGCCCGGAATGCGTCGCGCAACGCTTCCCTCAGGTCGGTCTGATCCCAGTCCCCTTTTCTCATCCAAGTGTTCCGGAAGTGTTGGCTCACGTAAACGTGGACCCGGTCGATGTCGAACGGGAGCAAAGTGGTTCACTATCTTATGTAATGAATTTCATCTATATCAAGATTCGGCCAGGGTGAGAGGATCCCTAGGCTCGGAGGTCCCATGGGCGACTTTCACCTGGCCCGTCATATCCTTTATCAGGGGAGCGTACTTCCCGGAAGGCATGCCAAGCGTCGCCGACTTCCACGATATCTACGAATATAACTGGCGGGTCCTCCGCGACTACTGCGAGGCCCTCTCGAAGATACCGGAGGACGAACTCCTGAAGAACCGCGAGGCGACGCACGAATCATTGAAGAACATCTTCCACCACATCCTTTCCGTCCACGACGGTTGGCTCAACGTGACTGCCCAGGGCGGCTCGGCGGACCCGGCCATGCGCGAGAAGGATTTCGACGAGGTCCGATCGATGGAGCCCCTTCGCGGCTACATGGAGAAGATCATCGCGAAGGAGAAACGGTACCTCGCCAAACTCACGGACAAGGACCTCGACCGCGGGGTGCAGCCGGAATGGAAGACCCGGCCCCATCCCCTCCGCGACGCCCTCCTGCAGGTGACGTTCGAACAGGCCCATCATGCGGGCGAGCTGATTGCCCTTCTCTGGCAAATCGACGTCGAGCCGCCCGAGATGACCTGGATCGATGTGCGCCTTTTGAACAAGGGTGACCCGGGGCCGTCATAGGAAGAGTCGGCTCGTCATCGCCTGCAGGCCGGGGAACTCTTGCGGATCCCCGGTCCACTTGGCCATCAGGGGGCCATAACGGCGCTCCGCGCGTTCCAGGAAGATCCGCATTTCCTCCTGGACCTCGGCGGATGGCTTGCCGGTCATCGCGACCGCGAGGATGAACTTGGGACTCCGCTCGATGACGACGGTCCGGTCGCCGAGCTCGAGCCGGCGCAGCTCGTCCGCGCCGACGGCGAACGACACGCGCGCGAAATTCATGATCGCGGTGAGCATCCCCGCCATGACGTCGGGATCGATCTCGGCGCCATCTGAGCGGCTTGCGTGCGTCAGCAGGAGACCGCCTCCCTCGATCACGAAGACGTCCTCGACCTCGTAGCCGACTTTCTCCCGCACCGCGAGCGGCTCGAATTCGCGGTCGAGCACTCCCGCGGTCGCCTCGTCGAGGGCCGTGGGGTCGGCGCTCGCGAGGAGGACTCCATCGCCCGCGGTCACGAGGTCCCGCAGCGAGTTCACGAGGCGCACGACGCGCGCCGCCTCCAGGTAGTTCGACAGGTATTCAATCCCCTCGAGCAGCACGACGGCTTTGGGCTGCGACGCGACGAACTCGCGTACGAGCCGCTCGAGCAACTCTGGATTCGTCGGCGGAACGCGGTTCTGGCCCACGACCGACGTGAGCCAGAGGATCGGAGTGGCCGGCAAGTCGTAGTCATCGCGGACTTCGGTCGGCGTCCGCCGAGTAATCACGAGGCCCAGCGACCCGAGTCGGACGGCCTCCCCGACGGCGAGGAACGCGAGCCGCGGCCGGCGCTCGCGAATCGCGTACGCATGGCCGGCCTTCAGATCGAAGCGCCGCGGCACGCCCACCGGTTCCTCTTTCTGCGGCGAGACCACGAACATCCGGTAGCGCAAGACCGCAACCGCGAAGAGAGCGGCCATGGTGAACGCGGTGATCGTCAGGTATGGGGGCGGGTACATGTCCGCGAAGATTCGCAGGTACGCGTACGACTCCGCGCCCGTTCCGTGAATCACGACGCCCGCGGTCATCAGGATCGCCTGCTTCCGGACGGTCGGATCCTTGTTGCGGATCAAGGTGCGGACGAGGACCGCGAGGGCCGTGGACATGAACAGCGTCGCGAACAGCGCGAGGCTCCCGCGGGCCCAGGCGTCCTCGACGACGACGCCGATGCCTCCGTACTCGTCCTCGAGGGTCGTGACCTGCGTCGTGACCCCGATCGCGACGATCAGGAGCGAGACTTGGAGGAAGAGGTTCACGAGACGACGCCGCATGAGCTCGAAGCCCAGGAAATACTGGCCGATGAACGACGCCGTGAAGCCGACGGCGAGCATGTGGAAGAAGTAGAAGAGCCGAGCGATCGCGAGCGGTCCCGAATTCGTCCCGTAGTAATCGAGCGTCGATGTCCGCAGGAGATAGGCGAACGTGCCTGCCAGGACGAAGAAGACCATCGCGAGCACGAACGTGTCGCCCGCGCGGCGGTTCGGGATCTTCCGCACGACGTACGCTGCGGCGAGGAGGGCCAGGGAGCTGCTCCCAACCGAGATGAGAGAGTACCACTGGGAGGCTTCGACCATCAGCCCCCGCGACGTACCGGGCCGGCGTTAAAAAGCCCTTTCCCCAAAGTCTCACATCTGAGTCAATCCCCTCCCGGTTGCGGATATTCCCGCGTTGGTTTGTGGGCTCGTTTGGACTGGAAATTAGCCAGAACTTTTAGTATCACCCTCTCGTCAGGCGCCTCATGCCGCGGATCGATGTCGTTCACGGGACCGACTTGAAAAAGGGCGAATCGACCTCGGGGATCGTTCGCGAGAAGGCTTTTGAGTCGGACACCGTCCTCGTTTCCCGAACGCGGTTGGACCGTGGAGCGGTTTCGGGTTGGCATCATCATGGCACCCGCGAACTCTACGGATTCCTCGTCTCGGGTCAGCTCCGCCTCGAGTACGGACCAAAAGGGACCGAGGTGGCCACGATCAGTCCCGGGGATTTCTTCCACGTCCCGCCGGGCTTGGTGCACCGCGATGTGAATCCCGACCGAGGACACGGCGTGGTCGTCGTGAGCATCCTCGTGGGGAGCGGGGTTCCCGTGGTCAACGTTGAGGGCGCTTGAGGTCGAGGGATGTCGACAACGATTGAGGACCGCGTGTTCCTAGTGACCGGTGCGAATTCCGGAATCGGCGAGGCCACGGCCCTGGGTCTGGCCCGGCTCGGCGGGACCGTCGTCATGGCGTGCCGGAGTGCAACGCGGGGCGAGGCCGCACGGCAGGACATCGTCCGGCAATCAGGGAACTCGCGGGTCTCGCTCGAACTCGTCGATCTCGCGAGCGAAGCCTCGACGCGGGCCTTCGCGGAGGCGTTCCAGAGGAAGTATTCGCGGCTCGACGTACTCATCAACAACGCGGGCCTCTACACCGCACACCGCAACGTGACGGCGGACGGGCTCGAGCAGACGTTCGAAGTGAACTACCTCTCCGGATTTCTGCTGACGCACCTCTTGCTCGACCTCCTCAAGAAGTCCTCGCCCTCGCGCATCGTGAACGTATCTTCGCGCGCCCACGAGGGCAGCACGATCCGGTTCGAGGACCTCCAAGGCGAGCGCCGTTACAGCGGATACCGCGCGTACGGTCAATCGAAACTCGCGCAGGTCCTGTTCACGCGCGAACTCGGGCGGCGCCTCGAAGGGACCGGCGTCACCGTGAACGCCTGCCATCCGGGAGTCATCCGGACGAACCTCGGCATGGGCGGTTCCTCCGTCGTCGTGCGATTCGTGCGGATGTTCTTCAAGGGCCCGGAGCGAGGGGCCGAGACACCGATCTACCTCGCTATTTCCCCCGCGGTGGAAGGCGTCACCGGGAAATACTTCGCGAACAGACGGATTCGAGAGCCGTCTCGGGCGGCGCAAGACCCGGACGTCGCGCGTCGACTCTTCGACGTCAGCGCGGAACTCGCCCATCTCTCCGTCTGAGGGCCGCGAGCCGCACCGGAACCCTTATGGCGGTCTCCTTCCGTGCGGCGCGAGCGCATGGAAGGAACGCGCGTCCTCGTGACCGGCGGCGCCGGCTTCATCGGCTCCCATCTCGTCGAGCGTCTCGGCGCCCGTAACGAAGTCGCGGTCCTCGACGACCTATCGACCGGATCGCTGCGGAATCTCGAGACGGTCCCCCGGGAGGTCCGCGTGAAACGGGCCTCGATCCTGAATCGCAAGGCCTTGGCGACCGCCATGGAGGGCCACGAGATCGTCTACCATCTCGCGGCGAAGACCTCGGTCCCGGACAGCGTCGCGCATCCGGAGGCGTATTGGCGGACGAACGTCCAGGGCACCCTCGGGGTGCTCAAGGCCGCCGTGGATGCTGGCGTGCGGCGGGTCGTGTTCGCCTCGACCGCCGCGGTGTACGGGGATTCCGAGGACAACCCGAAGGTCGAGACGATGCGCCCGGCGCCGGCGTCGCCCTACGCCACCACGAAGATGGTCGGGGAATTCGCCTGTGAAGAGATCGCCTCCCTGAAAGGCCTCGAGACGGTCGTCCTGCGGATCTTCAACGCGTACGGCCCGCGACAGGACCCGACGTCGCCGTACGCGAGCGTCATCGCGAAATTCTGCACCTCCGTGGCCGCCAACCGGGGAATCGAAATCTACGGGGACGGCACACAGACGCGGGACTTCCTCTACGTTGGGGATCTCACGACGGCCTTGGAGCTCGCAGGCGAACGACCCGTCGCGGGTCAGATCATCAACGTGGGCTCCGGGACCGCGACGTCGGTGAGCGAGGTGGCCCGCCTCCTCTCGGAAATCAGTTCCGCAGCCCTCCGCACGAAACGGATCGAACCGCGACCGGGTGACATCCGCGATTCCCGGGCCGACATCACGAAGGCCGCCGAGAAACTCGGCTTCGCGCCGCGGACATCCCTCCGAGACGGCCTCGAGCGGACCCTCGCGTGGTATCGGACGCGACGAACCTGAGGGGACGACTCAACCGGCTTCTCGGAGCCAGGCTTCGAACGGGCCGAAGCGCATCTCGCGACCGAGGAAGTCCCGGACCAACTCCGCCGCGGGCTTCTCGCTCCCCCGACCGAGGATGAGATCGCGGTATCGCTCCGCCTCTGCCGGGTCGAGCAGCGATCCGTGCGCCCGGAATCGGCTGAACAGGTCCTTCGCGATGACGAGGGACCACATGTACGTGTAATAGATCGCCGAGTATCCGTTCAGGTGGCCGAAGTTGCATTGGAAGTGCGTGCCCTCGAAATGGGGGATGAGCGGGAATCGGGAATGGGCCTCCCGCAACACCTCGGTCGTGTCGATCCCGGCCGCGTCCCGCGTGTAGTAGAGGAGGGACAGCGTCGCGTACAGGAGTTGCCGCTGGACCTCGTACGCGCGTCCGAAGGCTTCCGCCCGTCGCATCTGGGCGATCACGTCCGCCGGCAGAGGCTCGCCGGTCTCGTGATGGAGCGCGAACGTCCGCAAGACCTCGGGGTCTCGGACCCATTCCTCCAGCATCTGAGAAGGCGCTTCGACGAAGTCCCACTCGATGCCGCCCATCGCATTTCGCCCCCATCGGACGCCGCCGGAGAGGAGGCCGTGCAGGAGGTGGCCGAACTCGTGGAAGAACGTCTCGACCTCGGAGAAGTCCATCAGGGCCGGTCCGTGGCCCCCGTCCGGATCGGGGAAGTTGCACATGAGCGCCGCCTGCGGAAGGCGATGTCCGGCGGTCCCGACGACGAGGCCGGCCGCGGCCGCATGGGTGTACTTGTCCTTCCTCGGATGGAGGTCGAGGTAGAACCGGCCGAGACGCCGACGGCCGCGGTAGAGGTCGTAGACCTCGACGGACGGGTGCCACGCGGCTGTGCCGGAGATCCGCCGGTACCGGACGCCGAACATCCGGCTCGTCAACGAGAACAGCCCGTCTCGGACTCGACGAAACTCGAAAAAGGGGCGCAGCAGTTTCGCATCGAACGCGTACGATTCGGCCCGCACGATTTCCGTGTAGTAGTTCAGATCCCAGCGCTCCAGGGCCTCCGCCTGGGGGATGTCCCGACGTTTCCGGGCGAGGATTTCGTTGTAGTCCTCGTGCGCTCGTGGTTCGGCGACGTTTGCGACCTTGGACAGAAAAGCCCGCGCGGCGTCCGCGGTCTCGATCATCTTGTCCGCCGTGATGTAGTCGGCGAAGTGATCGAATTCCAGGAGACGCGCGAGTTCGTCTCGCTTGCCGATGAGTCGCGCGAGGACCTCGAGGTTCGCGGGATGGGCGCGATTCAGATATTCCTCCATGAGGTCGTGCCGGACGGACTCCTTCCGAGCATAGCGAAACACGGGGACCGAGTCCGGGTAGTTCGTCGTGATCGCGATCTTGCCGTCGTCGCCCGGCGGATGCGACTTCACGAAATCGTCGGGCAGGCCCTCGAGGTCCGCCGGTCCCACGCGGATCGTGCGGACATCCTCGCGGATGTTCTTGTCGAACTCTTGGCCGATCGCGGTGATCTCGTCCCGCAAGGCCTTCACCCGCGCCCTCGTCGCGTCGTCTCGGTCGACGCCCGCGAGGTGGAAGTCTCGGAGGATCTTGGTCACCGCGAAGCGGGTGGCGTCCGATTCGCCGGACACATCGAGCGCCGCGACGGCGTCGTACACGTCGCGGTTCAAGCTCAATTCCGTGGCGAACCGGTCCGCTTCCTGGTACGCGTCGTCTCCGGCCTGACGCATCGCGGCGTCCGGATGCACATCGAAGAGGAACTTCGGCTGCGAGAGGAGTTCCTCAAGCCGACGGGACAGCTCGTCGAACGGCTCGAGCGTGTTCTCGATCGTCCGTCGACCCGGGACCGCCACGATCTTCCGGAGGAGGGACCGGCATTTCCCCAGGTCTGCCTGAAACTGAGCCGCGAACTCCGCCGGCGTCTTCGCGAACAGCAATTTCGGCGAGGACAGTCGACCCGTTCCGCGTCGTGATTCCGACACGCTACACCGCAGGGGCAATCACGCGCAAGAGGCTTTGAACCTTCGGAGCAACCGCTGAACAAAGGACGAGGGATGCCCTTTCCCCATCCGAGGTCGAATCGTCCTTTCCGAATCCGCCGGGACAAATACCGATTTGCAGATCCTAGGTATATATTCATATACTATATGGACACATACCTAACCAATGCGAGCGCCGGCCATGCCCCCGAAGCTGGAGCACAAAGGGCCCACGCTAGGGACGCTGCACATGGTGGAGTCGATCCTCCGGAAGTTTGACGAGCCGCTCAGCCTCAACCGGATCAAGGGCCTCCTCCCGCGGAAGATGATGCATGCTCCTCTTCGGCAGGCCATTGACCACTACAAGCGCCTCGGCTGCGTCTCCGAAGGTTCGAAAGGTGTGATGTGGACACTGAACGCCGAGCCCGAGTTCTGGAAGGTCGTGAGGACATGGGAGGCCCGTTGACCTGGCTCGCCTCAGCGCGAGCACGGTTAGGTTGGGACCCCGCGCGCTCTCGATCGAGACAACACTTCAACCGAAGCAGCAAAAAAAGCTTCGATGGTGGATTGCACGCCTGAAAGAAGACGTGTTTGCGGGCGACCAGATTCCGAAAGATCGAATTCCAGTTCGGCTCGCGACGAGGAGCGGTCTTCCTTCTCCCCTCACAAATGCATGGCGCTTCGAGTTGCCGCTCGCGTACCGTGGGGTCTACACCGTTCAATCCTCTCCGGGCGTGGGCACGATGGTACTCATCCTGGAGATCCTCTCCCACCGCGAGTAAGACCGACTTTTCGGATATCGCTAGGCTCGGCACTCGAGGTCGACTGCGCTCCTGGAGAGACTGCAGACACGGGAATCCCCACGGAAAGCCCCCGTCGGGGGTGGGAGGTAGGCGGGACAGCACGCGCCCTGCCGGACCGCGATGCCCGCGACGCCCCGAATGTTTTTCACCCCGAGACCCGATGGACCGGCGATGGCCGACGCCGTCGTGCGGGCGCGCGACCTGTGGAAGAGCTACGACGGTCGCGCGGACGTCCTCCGCGGTGTGGACCTCGATGTCGCCGCAGCGGAGGCGGTCCTCGTCTTCGGGCCGAACGGCAGTGGGAAGACCACGCTCCTCTCGATCCTCGGCGGCCTGGACGTGCCGAGCCGCGGGTCCGTGACCATCGGCGGCCGGGAG
>VBLR01000133.1 GCA_005878665.1 Methanobacteriota archaeon
CGACTCGGCCGGCCGCTGGTGATCGTCGGCGATGGTCCAGAGCGGCGGCGGTTGCAGGCGATGGCGCGCCCGCACATCCGCTTCGTCGGAGAGCTTACGGATCTAGCCATGCGCCGCTATTACCGTCGGTGCCGGGCGGTCGTATTTCCCGGCGAGGAGGATTTTGGTCTCGTCCCGGTCGAGGCCCAGGCCTGTGGACGCCCGGTGATCGCGTACGGACGCGGCGGGGCGTTGGAGAGCGTGGTGCAGGGGGTGACCGGGATTTTCATTGCCACACAGACGCCTGACGCGTTGAGTGCGGGGGTGCAGGCGGCGGAGGCGATGACATTCGACGCCGCCGCGATCCGCCGCCATGCAGAGCAGTTCTCCCAGCAGCGGTTCATCGGCCAGATCGAAGCGTTCGTCGCACGTGCCATCTCGCCGTGAGTATCTCTGAACACGGCACGCCCTCGTCCGTTGCCTTGGTCGCGCGCGGGATCGACGCCCTGACCGGAAACCTGGAGCGCGTGGTTGTGGGCAAGCGCACTGAGATCGAACGGGCCGTCGCGGTGCTGCTCGCCGGCGGTCATCTGCTCCTGCAGGACGTGCCCGGAGTGGGCAAGACAGTGCTGGCCCGCGCGATGGCGCGATCCATCGGGGGAACCTTTAAGCGGGTCCAGGCCACGCCCGACCTGCTGCCGTCCGACATCACCGGCGGCATGGTGTATGACGGCGGACGCGGCACGCTGCGGTTTGTGGCTGGTCCCGTGTTCGCCAACGTCGTCCTGGCTGATGAACTGAACCGGGCGACGCCGCGCACCCAGTCCGCATTTCTGGAAGCGATGGGGGAGGCGCAGGTCAGCGTGGAGGGCACGGCGTATCCGCTGCCGCAACCGTTCTTCCTGATTGCCACGCTGAATCCCCTCGAACACCATGGCACCTATCCGTTGCCGGAGGGTCAACTCGACCGCTTTCTGGCTTCCATGTCCTTGGGCTACCCACGGCTCGACGACGAGGTCGAGGTCATCGCGCGCCAGCAGGTGGCCCACCCGCTGGACTCGCTCCAACCCGTCGTCACGCCGGCCGACGTGCTCCACTGGCAACAGGAGGTGCGGGCGGCGCGCGTGGACCGCTCGTTAATGTCGTATGCGGCGGAGATCGTGGCCGCAACACGGACCCACCCAGAGGTCGTGCTCGGCGCCAGCCCCCGCGCGTCGGTCGGGTTGGTGCGGCTGGCCCAGGCGTGGGCGGTGCGTGACGGCCGGGAGTTTGTCCTGCCTGATGACGTCAAACGGCTCGCCCCCCATGTGCTGGCGCATCGCCTGATGGTGCGGTCCCGGACCGTCGCCGCGGTGGCCCTGGTTGAAGACATCCTTGCGGGGACGCCGGTGCCGGTCTTTGATACGGAATCGCGGAAACGCGGAATCTCGGAACCGCGACCATGAACGACATGGAGCGCATTCGACGTTCGCGTTTCCCCGTTTCCGCGTTTCCCCGTTTCCGTCAGTTCAATTTGCCAGTGCTGACCGGCGACGCCGTCGCTGTCGCCGTCCTGGCCGCACTGCTGCTGTTTATCGCCGTCAACCTGCAGGCCGGCTGGGTGTACGCGGTCGATGCGTTGCTGATTGGATTACTCGCCGTCGCCAGCCTGTCGGCCGGTCTGGGCATCCGCGGGCTGACGGTGGAACGGACCATGCCCCATGAGGCGTTTGAGGGCGATGCGGTTCCCGTGACTTTTCGGATTCTGCTGCGCCGCGGCCGCCGTTATTTCATCACCCTCCATGATGCGTTCCCAGGTCTGAGACCGGGAACGGCTCGCTTCCCCGTCTGTGACGCCCGCTCCCCGGCCGCGCAGTCCTATCAGACCGTCGCGCTGCGTCGTGGTGTCTTCACCGCACAGACGGTTGAAGCGCACTCGTCCGGTCTGGCGGGATTGTTTATCTTCCGCCGGCGTGTGAGGGCGCCGGGTGCCCTCACGGTGTTTCCCCGGTACGCAGTGCTCGAGGAGTTCAGGGTTCCGGGACGCACCGGACCAGATGCCGCGTCGGTTCCCCGGCCGGACCGCGCGGGGCTGGAGGTCGCGGGCGTGCGCGAGTTCCGCGACGGTGACAGCCTGCGCCACGTGCACTGGCGCAGCACCGCCCGTCGCGGCACGCTGGTGGTCCGTGAGTTTGAGCATGAGGCGGCGGAAGCGGTTGCGCTGCTGATCGACACACGGATCGAGCCGTATGGGGCCGATCCGAGTGGACTGGCGTTCGAGGATCTCGTACGGGCGGCGGCGTCGATCGCGCATGCGGTGACGCGGTCAGGCCGCCCGGTTCAGCTCATCGGCGCGCGCGGGACGCAGGTCAGCACGACCGAGGCCGGATGGTCGCAGGCGCTGCACTGGCTGGCCCGCGTGCAACTTCACGGGGCGCTGTCACCGCTTGAGGTATATCGGTCGGCCGTCGCGCCCGGCACGCCGGTGGTGGTCTGCTCCGCCGATACGGATGTCCCGGCGGCATTCGCGCAACGTGGCATTCCCGTCGCGGCCGTGCTCGTCGATGCGGCGTCGTATGGAGATCGAGGAGATTCGGGAGATTCGAGCGGAGAGATGGTGCTGGAGGCGCTCGGGATTCCGCTGGCCTTGCTGCGCCGCGGGGCGGAGGTGGGGGCGTGTCTGGCCTCGCTCAGTCGATAACACGCCGGTTCCGGCGACCCGCAGAAGACTCCCTGGCCGTGCGTGCGGCCGTGTTGCTGGCCGTCCTGGTGGCCGTGGCCGCGGTCGGGGTGCAGGAGGAGTTCACAGCACAGGCTGTCCTGGCCGCGTTCGCCATCATTGTCGCCCACGGCGTGAGCTACCTCCGCCGCCGCTCCCCCAACTGGTGGATGAAGCTGGCCATCGCGGGGCTGATCTTTGCCGTCGCGCGAGATTTCTTCGTCGCCCTGGTCGCCAATCCGTACGATCCCCGAATCCCGCTCGTCCGGTTATTTCTCTGGCTGCAGGTCTTGCACAGTTTTGATTTGCCGGCCCGCAAAGACCTCAAGTACTCGCTGGCCAGCGCGGTCGTGCTCATGGCGGTGGGCGCTGTCTACACGCGGGAGACGTCTTTCGGCCTGTTGCTTGTCCCGTTCACGCTGGCCGCCGGGATCGCACTGGTGGCCATGCAGGCCGACCGCGAGCACGCCTCCTGGTGGTCGCTCGTGAGGCTCGGGGCGCGGCTGAGCGTCGCGGTGCTGCTCTGCGGCGCGCTGGCGTTCATGCTCGTGCCCCGCGGTCAGGGCTTGCGCCTGCGCGGATTGCCCGTGTCGGCCAGACTGCTGTGGGTGTCCCGCCTGCACACCCGAATCATGAATCCGGCCTATCCAGAGGACCCCGGAACCGACCCGGAGCAGGCGCCGCCCGTATTCAATCCACAGGGGTATGTCGGGTTCTCGACCTACGTGGACCTGCGTTTGCGCGGCGTGCTCGACGATACGCTGGTCCTGCGTGTGCGCGCCACGCGGCCCGGGTACTGGCGCGGGCTCGCCTTTGATTCCTACGGAGGACGGGGCTGGCGGATGAGCGATCACGCCGTGGAGGAGTTTGGCTCCTCCGAGCAGTCGCGCATCGTGCCCCGGCTGGGCCCGGACGAACCGTGGCCCGCGGGATCGGAACAGAGCATTCAGACCTTCTACGTGGAAACAGAGCAGCCCAACGTGATCTTCGCCGCGTACCGGCCCTTTGAGGTCTTCTTCCCGACCGGGACGATTGGCGTGGATCGTTACGCCGGGATGCGGAGCCCGCTCCGCCTGGAGCCGGGAATGGTCTACAGCGTAGTCAGCCGGGTTCCGGTACCTGCGGCGGCCCTTCTGGCGCGCGGGCACGGGGACATCCCGCCGCACATTCGCGCACGTTACCTGCAGCTGCCGGCAATCTCACCGCGCGTCCGGCACCTGGCGACCGACCTGACAGCCGGTGTGGAGAGTCCCTACCAGCAGGCGGAGGCGATCCGCCGCTACCTGCAGCACGGCTTCACGTATACGCTGCAGGCGCCGCTCCTGCCAGATCGTGCCGATGCCGTGGATGAGTTTCTGTTTGTCACTCATCAGGGATCGTGTGAGCTGTTCGCCAGCGCGCTGGCTGTGCTGCTGCGCGCCGCCGGCATTCCTGCGAGGCTGGTCACCGGGTACACCACCGGATCGTACAATGTGTTCACGGGCTACTATGACGTCCGCAACTCCGACGCCCACGCCTGGGTCGAGATGTTCCAACCTGGGGCTGGATGGATCGAGATGGAGGCGACACCGGGTTTTGTTCCTTCCAGTGACACGGTGGGGAGGCCGGTGGGGCAGTGGCTGGCTGCAGACGCCGCCTCCTGGGTGCTCGGGATGTTCGTGCGGGTGGTGCAGCGGCTGCCCCTTGGCCGGATGGGTGGGGGAGCGGGAGATGCGGGGGTGCTCGTGAGTGCGACGCTGGTGGTCGGGATATTGGGAGGTCTCCGCCTGCGCCGTCGCCTTCACGGGTCGCGCGGAATCGTGGAGCGCGGGTATGCCGACATGCTGCACACGCTGGCCCGCCGGGGGTTCAGGCGACATGCGGCGATGACCCCCAGCGAGTTTGCGGCGTCCCTGCCGGTGCCCGTGCGGCCGGTCGCCGCTCGCATCACGCGTCTGTTCGAGTCGTTCCGGTACGGGCATCGTCCCACCGACGCGGGGACAGACGCCGCCTCCCGTCAGGCCTTGCGTGAGCTCCGCGATGTTGTGCGTCGTTCGCGCATCGAATCGAGGCGGTCGACATGAGTTTCGCCGCGTCGGCCGTCATGGCGTTTATCCTGGGGACGATTCTTGGCAGTTTCCTGAATGTGGTCATCTACCGCCTTCCCCGGGGGCTCTCCATCGTCAGGCCTGGATCGCGCTGCCCGCACTGTCACACCCTCATCCGCCCTCGCGACAACATCCCCCTGGTGAGCTTTCTGATCCTGCGCGGGCGGTGCCGCGCGTGCCGCGCGCCGATCAGCTGGCGGTATCCGCTGGTGGAGGCCGCGAGCGGAGGACTCCTCGCCGGCCTGTGGATTCGGTTTGCCCCGACGGGAGCATGGGTCCCGTTGGCGGCGACGGCCCTCTTCGCGCTCATGCTGGTCGTGGTGTTCTTCATCGATCTCGACCACCAGATTGTGCCTAACGCCATTACCTACCCTGGACTGGTCGCCGGGCTGCTGTTCGCCATTCCACAGGGACGGCTTGTGCCTTCGGCGCTGGTGGCGGCGGGGGCCGGAGCGTTGTTCCTGATGATCGCGGTGGTCAGCGGCGGGGGCATGGGGGGTGGCGATATCAAACTGGCGGCGATGATGGGCGCATTCCTCGGGTGGCCGCTGACCGCGGTGGCATTGTTGCTGGCGTTCGTCACCGGGGCAGTGGCCGGGGTCCTGCTCATCGCGTTGAAGCGGCGATCGCGCAAGGACCCCATCCCCTTTGGTCCCTCGCTGGCCGCCGGCGGTGTGATCGCGATGTTCGCGGGTCAGAGCCTCCTCCGCTGGTATTTCGGAATTCCGTAAACCGCGGAACACAGTCTGGCTCTTTCTTCGTAACTTTCATGGAAGGATAATAGAAGAGGAGATTTGGGGACTCCGGCACGCAGCGTGCTCGCCGTCTATGTGCTGTATGGGCAGGGCATGACCATAGGAGAATCCATGCGCCCAAAACCGAGATGCTGCAGAGACGGCCAGGCGGGCTTCACGCTCATCGAGCTCGTGGTGGTCGTCGGCCTGATTTCAATCATAATGGCGATCCTCGTACTGGGGGTGCGCCGGGCGAGCGACGCATTCTCGCTGCGCCGGGCTGCGACCATCGTGATGTCTGAGGTGCGCCGCGCGCAGTCTTCGGCGGTAGCCGACGATGTGCCGTATACTGTCGAGTTCAATCTCAGCAGTCCGTACGGGATTACCGTGTATCGCCAGACTGCGGTGCAGCGCACGTTCGCTGGCCAGGAGTGGCCGTCGTCGGTGACGATTCCGAGCGCCGCCACGACACTCCCGAACTGCACAACTCCCGGCAACGCTGCTAACAAGTGTGTGACCTTCCAGCCCCTTGGGTTTGCGGTGGCCGGGGGCACAGTGCAGCTGCTCAGCCGGACCGGTGTCAGCGCGAACCTTGCCATCGCCGCAGCGACCGGTCGGGTGAGCGTGGGGCCATGATGGCTAACCAGCGCGGGTTCACCCTGATCGAGATCCTCGTGTCGCTGGCGATCTTCGCTGTGGTGGTCATCGGCGCGCTGGGGGTGTTGGGCGCAGCAGGGTCCGGCGGGTTTCTGTCAGGGTTTACGACCGGGTTTACCACCACCCGCGCCGCCCGCGACATCACGGCGGCCTCGGTGTATCTCCAGGCGTTTCAAGAGCACGCCGCCAACCAGGCGGCCAGCCAGGGGGACGCTTCGATCAACCCCGGCGCCTACTGCGCGGGCACGGGGTGCGGGTCGCCCAACCTGTCATCGGCAGGTTTGGGGACATATCCGCTGCCGTCATGCAACGTCACCGCCGAATGCCCCCAGCCGTATCAACTGAACCAGTGGAGGATCGACGTCACCATCCAGCGGTGGTACCCGTGCTTCAACACGAGCGTCACTCCGCCCGCATTTGTGAAGTACAGCACGGACCCGGGGTCGGGTTGCACCGTCGACACCACCAAAGAGTACCTGGTGCGGCTGCATTCCACACTCACCTGGCAGTATCGTGGGGTGACCCGGACGCTGGACGTGGACCGGTATCTCCCATGAGGCCATACAGCGGTCGAGGCCTCAGGGATCAACGCGGCGTCACGCTGATCGAACTCCTGGTGGCGCTCGCGGTGTTCTCGCTGTTTGTCCTCATGATTGATGCCATCTTCAGCGGCGCCCGGACCAATGCGCGCAAGACGGAAATTGCGGCCGATGTCCAGCAGAACGCCCGCGTCGCCGTGGACCGGATCCTTCGCGAACTCCACGAGACGAACATCAACCTGGTGCTGGTCGACAACACGATCCCGGGCGCCAGCCAGATTGCCTTCAAATCGGCCCGCCTGGCGGAAGACCTCTCGATCTTCTGCTTGTACACGCGCATCAATGCGGGCCTGGGCTACGACGCCCGGTGCTTCACGTTCTCGGGCGGTAACGTGGCGGCCCCGAACCCGACGTATACCAGTCCAGAGCCCATTTCCCCCCGGGGGACGTACACGCCCATCTGGCAGCGCTCCGTCAGCTACTGTGTCGCCGGGGCCGCAGGGGCCTACGATTTGCTGCGGGTGGTCGGCGACTTGTCGCAGCCGGATTCTGCGCTCACCATGCCGCCCTGCAGCGGCGACACGGTGGCGTCGATGATTCAAAGCTTTGACGTGTCCGTCGGCGGCAGTGTTGTGACCGTGACCCTGAAGGCCAAAGGGAGTGAGAAGGTGCAGGGCCGGGATATTCCTGCGCAGGAAGTCCTCCTTCCCGGCCAGTCGCTGACACGCAACTGACCTTGCCCTGCCGGGCAAGGAACCTGATCATGAACTGTTGGTGAGGAAGATGCTGAGTCTCATGTGGAAACTCTTCGAGAAGTCGCGCTTCCGCGATCGCGGTGCTGCGCTGATCACCGTGCTGTTGTTTGTGGTGTTGATGTTCATCCTCATCACGGCGATGCTCTCCGTCACGGGCAACGAAGTCGTGATCGCCGGTCTGCAGAAAGATGGCATGCGGGCGACCGAGTTGGCTCAGGCGGGGCTGCAAGAGGCCATCGCCCGAGTGATGAATGGCCGGGCCTATATCACGGGATTTTGCAGCGCGCTCAGTCCGACCCCGGGATGCCAGGCGGGAACTCCAAACAGCGTCTACGTGACCGTCACCCAGGTGTACCCTGGAGCGAACGCGGCGTACCTGCAGATTGACGCGGTCGCCACCGGCATCGGCAGGGCGACGCGCCATCTGACGGCCCTCGTGCTGCAAGAAGTCATCGCCTTCCCGCCCAACGTGACCTTTGCGGCCAGCGTCACCGAGCAGGGCAGCGCGGACATTTCGTGTGGTGATGCGTACTCCCAAACGTTTATCCGGTACAAGAACCCCCCGAGCAACGGATGTGCGCCACCGCAGACCCTGTCGATCACGGGCTACCGGATCAGCAAAACAACCCCGGGGTCTGTTCCGCTATGCTACAGTGCGCGCCCTTGGATGGTTGGCGCCAGTGTTAACTGTGGGAATGGAAAAAGCGACTTTGCCACGGCCAACGCCGGCAACGG
>VBLR01000134.1 GCA_005878665.1 Methanobacteriota archaeon
CGATTCGACCTGTCGTCACGTATTCCGTGATCTTCTCGCCGAGGGCGGGGCCGATTCCAGGGATCTGGTCGACGCGGCCCTCTCGGACGAGATCCTCCACGTTCTCCGTCAGGGACTCGAGCTGCCGCGCGGCGCGCTGGTACGACAGGATCCGGAACGTGTCCTCTCCGAGGATGTCGAGCATGTCCGCGATTTCGCCGAATCGAGACGCGATCTCCTCGTTCTTCATCTCGAGTCGCGATGACGGGTGTTCGGCTTTATACTTTGTCGGTGTCATCGTCCGAATCGTGATCTGGACCGGGACATGCGGGTTCGGTCGCCGACAGGCGGACGTCCTGCGGCAACTCGACGCGGTCGAGATTCAGGAGACCTTCTACCGACCCGTTTCAGTCGAGCGAGCAGTCAAGTGGAGGGCCGCGGCGGCGCAACCATTCCGGTTCTGCGTGAAAGCGTCTCAGTTCATCACCCACGAGGCCACCTCGCCCACATACCGGAGGTCCGGTCGCATCATCCCCGATTCCGGGAAGCCCTCTTACGGATCGTTTCAGGACACGCCGCAGGTCCGCGAGGGATGGGAGGCCACGCGCTCCGTCGCGGAAGCCATCCGCGCCCGCGTGATCGTGTTCCAGACACCGGCATCGTTCGGGCCCACGGAAACGAATCGAACGGCGCTGTACCGTTTCTTCGAGTCGATTCGGACCGATGCCACGAAGGCGATCGAACTCCGGGGTCCGTGGGCCACGCACATCGTCGAAAAAATCTGCGAGGACCTCGGTCTCATTCACACGGTCGATCCGTTCGACAAGGAGCCCGCGACCTACGGACTCGCGTACTTCCGTCTCCACGGCAGCCCGCCGGGGAAGACGATGTATCGGTACCGATACACCGACGAGGACCTCGCCCGTCTCCGCGCGATCTGTCGGGAGTACGACGACGCGTACGTGATGTTCAACAATCTCTCGATGCACCCGGACGCGCTCCGGTTCCGCGCGCCTTTGCGGGACCTGTCGAATCCGTCCGTCCCCGCTCGCGAATGAGTTTGCGGGGGAAACCTATGTATAGCCGGCCTCTCTGTTTCGGCGCGGTTCCGTGTCGCCTCCCACCGGTCGCATTCCGCGCGAGATTGTGGAGTTCTTCAACGCCCCGGGAGGGCACTCCCTCATCGTGAAGGGACCGGCGGGGACCGGCAAGACGACGTTCGCGCTGCAGCTCACGGAGGCGCTGGGAGAGGTCACGGCCTCGCACTACCTGAGTTCCCGCGTCTCCGACGAGTCCCTCTACCGCCAGTTCACCTGGCTGAAAGACCGCATCAAGCCGAAAGTCCTCCAGACCGGTTCGAAGTCTCCGCACAACACGAAGGTCGCGCGGCATGCCCTCGACCAGCTCGAGGGAAAACTCGAAGAGGGGAAGGAGGGGGAAGACGAGGAGCCGCAAGCCATCGGGTCCGGGGAGGTGAAAGGAAATTTCCTGGAGGTCACCCTCGGGTTCGATTTGCCGGAGCTCGAGGATGCGTACGACTTCGTCGATGATCGCATCCCGGAGCGATCCCTCGTGTTGATCGATTCGATCGACGCGCTGGCGGAACACTACGGCATCCCGGCGGCGCGCCTCATCACCGTCCTCCAGAAAGATCTCGTGGAAGGCAGCAAGCAGAACGTCCTCTACGTCCTCGAGAGCAGTGGGGAGACGCGCCTCGACTACCTCGGGGACGGAGTCGTCAGCTTGGCCTCGACGGACCATCAGGGCCGTCGGCTTCGGGTGCTGACGATCGAGAAGCTCCGCGGCCAGCAGATCCAGCAGCACCGATACCTGTACACCCTCGATGGCGGTCGACTCACAGCGTTCGACATCCGCGAGGAGGTTCGGCCCGTGAAGCCGCAGCTCTGGAAGCCGTTCAAAGACCTCTCGAAAGACGCGGTCAGCTTCGGGCTCGAGCCCCTCGATCACCTGACCGGCGGTCTCCACCGCGGGCGAGTCGTCGCGTTCGAGATCTCGAATGCGGTGCCGTCGGACTACGTCGACTGGTTGCGGACCGCAATCATCTGCAACTTCGTCGCCCAAGGACGCGGCGTCGCCCATGTGCCGCCCCGGAAAGGGAGCGCCGACTTCCTGCGGGATCTGGTGAGTCCCCATCTGCCGCCCGGTGCGTTCGAAGCCCGGGTGCGCGTCTTCGAATCGGCGACCCTGGGCTCCGCGGACGTCTCGCCGACCATCCTGCACATGGAAGGGACGAATGTCGACGCGGACTTGAAGTGGACGAACGTGGAGTTCCAGCTGCCGAAATCCGAGCGTCCGTTCCTCGCCTTCATGTCGTTCGACACGCTCGAATCGGTGTACGGGGAGAAGGTCCTCGAGGAAATGTCCGGCGTCTTCTCGGCGGTCCGCCGAGCGAAAGACGTGTTCGTGGGATTCGTCACGCCGCAGACCGCCTCGGCGGCGAAACTGGAGAACTTGGCGCGCGTCGTCCTGCACCTGGACAGCATTAACGGTTCCGTCGTCCTCTACGGGCAGAAGCCGTACACCGAGTTGTTCGGCCTCGCCTGGGACTGGTCCGCCGGGGTGCCGAAGGCAGAACTTCGACCGATCGTCTGATCGGATCACACCCGCGGAATCGGTCCCGTCCTCCCGATCCGCGAGTATCAAAATCGAGAACCGGATAGAAGAGGAATTAACATCCATCACTGAATCGAGAGTAATGCGAGAAAAGGACGTCTCGCGCTTGCTCACGGACGAGTACGCGGAGCGGATTCTCGTTGCGACTCAAGTCACGTCACGGTCCGTCCAAGAGATCAGCGACAAGTACGACATCCCGATCGCCGCCTGCTACCGCAAGATCCACGAGCTCGAGGAAGCGGGCTTCTTGAACGTCGCCCAGATCGTCACGACGCCGAAGGGGAAGACGATGAAACTGTACCGGTCTCTCCTAAAATCCGCGCAGCTCGTCTATCAGGAAGGCATCTTCAAGGTCAAATTCGAGTTCGACGTCGAGAAAGAGATCAATGGCAAGTGGATCGAGCTGAACGCCGCGCTCGACTCGTGAGCGCGCGTGCGCGCGCGCGTTCCCCGGTGCCTTGATAATCATTGGCCAAAACGATTTTTTTGTCTGATAATCAAGCGCGATAGCTTAAATATCCCAAAAAATCATCGACGCGCCAGAACTGCGCGGGGTTGGTACCGTGGAAGGGAACATAAGCCCGGAAAATGACGGATTCCAAGGAACCTCGAAGATGCTTTCGCCCCTCGAGGCGTCCCAGCTTCTGACCGACGAGTACAGTGCCAAGATCCTTCTCGCGACCTACAAGCGAAAAATCAGCGCCCAAGAAATCAGCCAGAGATACGGCATCCCAATCGCCGCATGCTACCGCAAGATCCGCATCCTCGAGGAGGTCGGGCTCATCCAGTGCGTCGAACGCATCCTGACCCAGAAGGGGAAGCGGAAGAACCTCTACACGTCCTGCCTCCGGAACGCATACATCTTCTTCGAGAACGGCAAGCTCCGCGCCCGCTTCCAGCTGGCGACGGGTCAGGTCAAGGACTTCGGGGGAGACTGGAACGGTCTCGACCTGATGAAACAGTGAGATTCGGCCCATCCCGATCCTTCCCATCCCCCTTTTTCTGTTTCCCAATCGAGCGTAATGCACCGGCATGAGGACCAGAAACATTATCACCTATCGCATCGGAGAACCACGGCGTCGCGTTTCATAATCTCGCAGCGTCCTCTCCGTATTTGCGGGACCGTGAAAATCCAGTTCCACAAGATCCTGTCGGAAGGCCGGAGCGTCCGGTATGATCCAGATTCGGACGACGGAGTCCTGCACCTCAGCGTCATCGTGACCGAAGACGAAGTACGCCGCAACCGGGCGAAACGGGCCCAGTGATCGGGCCCTTCGACGAGTGAGTCCCGGTGGTTCCGATCCGGTCGCTTCCGATGCGACCGGTCGACGAGGCAAACTGACCCGTGGCGGTTAGCGATTTAATACGACGGTTGCGTTTCGGTCCCGCGATGGCGGGAACCGAGGTCCTCTTCCAGCAGCTCTCGATCCTCCTCGTGCTCGCGACGCTGAGCCATTTCACGATCAAGCGGTTCCGTCAGCCGACGATTGTCGGCGAAATCGTGCTCGGGATTCTCCTGGGGCCCAGCGTCATCGGCTTCTACTTCAACGTGACCCTGTTCGACCCGGCCCTCGTGGCGAGCTTCGCGAGTCTGGGAGCGATCTTCCTCCTCTTCCTGATCGGACTCGAGACCGACTTCCGCACGATCTACACCCGCAAGAACATCCTCGTCGCGAGCGGCGGGGTGGCCCTCCCGTTGCTGTTCGGTCTCTTGGCGGCGTACTTCCTGGTGCCCGCTGGCGACGTCGGCGCGAATGGGACACGGTTCGCGATGGCGCTCTTCGTCGGCGCGACGCTGACCGCCACGAGTACGGCGATCGCCGCGGCCGTCCTCCTCGATCTCGGCCTGATGCGGCAGCCCGTCGCGGAGACGATCATGGGCGCCGCCGTGGTCGACGACATCCTGAGCCTGATCATCCTCTCCCTCGTCGTCGGGACGAGCCGCGGACAACTCGACCCGCTCGCGCTCGGCCTCCTGGTGGTGACCGCCCTGGCCTTCCTGGGTGTCGGGATGGCCGTCGGCCTGTATTTCTTCCGGAAGGTCGTCGTGCGCATCCAGGTGGAGGGTATGAAGCTCGGGCTCAAACATGGCGGCTTCATCATCGCGATGGCGATCACCTTCCTCTACGCCTTCATCGCCGAGGTGGTCGGGCTCTCGGCCATCGTCGGCGCGTTCCTCGCCGGGAGCCTGTTCGGGAGCACCCCGCTCCGGGAGGACTTCACCGAGGGGGCCGGCTACCTGGGGGCGGTCTTCACGCCGATCTTCTTCATCTCTCTCGGTCTGCAGGTGGACCTCCCGGCCGCCGTCGGGAGCTCCCAGCTCCTCCTCTTCGGCGTGGTGCTGACGTTCATCGCGATCGTCACGAAGGTCCTGGGCTGTGGAATCCCCGCATGGCTTTCGAAGATGACCCGCCACGAGGCCGCGTCCGTCGGTTGGGGCATGACCCCTCGCGGGGAAGTCGGCCTCATCGTCGCGCTGTCGGCTCTGAACGCCGAGGTGATCCGGGATACCCTCTTCTCCGTCATCGTGGTCGTCATGGTCCTCGTGTCGGTCCTCCCCGCGCCGCTCTTCAAGCGTTCTCTCGCGAACGTGGATCGGGATCGCCGGGAGGCCGAGTCCGCTGCGGCGGCGGATCCGCCCTAGGGCCGCTCGACGAGCTTGCCTTGGACGACGTCGACCTTGAGCAACGTCTGGATCCGGACGCCGAGTTCCTTCTCCATGCGGACCTTCTCGCGGGTCTTCTCGAACACGATCAGGATGTCCACGATCTCGGCCCCGATCGTCCGCAACGCCTTGACGATCGCGAGGAGCGTGCCGCCCGTCGAGATCACATCGTCCACAAAGACGACCCGGTCTCCCCGGCGGATGTTGTTGATGAACATGTCCGTCTTCGAATAGCCCGTCGTCTGCTTCAGGGAGACCTCGCCGGGTAGGCCGTACTGTCGCTTCCGCACGAAGACATAGGGTTTGTGGACGCGCATCGACAGGCCGGCGGCGAGCGGGAAGCCCATCGACTCCGCCGTGACGATCTTGTCCGCGTGGCTCCATTCGCCGAGCCGCACCAATTCGGAGAGGACTTCGTCGAGGACCTCGGGGCGGCCCAGCGGGATTCCGTCGGTGATTGGATGGACGAAATACTCGTAGTCCCCGAAGCGGACCACCGGGGAGTCGGCGAGGCTCGCGCGGAGCCGGTCGAGGGACATCTCAGAGCCTCGAGACGAGATTCCGCGCGACCCCGGCGGCCTTCTCGAGGATGTCCGCCTCGCCTCGCACCCGGCGACCTCGCATCAGGACGACGCCGTCGCAGATCATCGTGTCCACGACGTTCCCGTGGGCGGAGTAGACCCAATTGCTCAGGTCCTCGTGGCGGGGCGTGAGCTCCGGCCGGCGCGGATCGACCAGGATGATGTCGGCCAGGCGGTCGACGCCGATGAGGCCCGCATCGATCCCGAGGGCTCGGGCCCCCCCGAAGTTCGCGAGCTGGAACGCCTCGATCGCCGGCAGGACGGTCGGGTCGTGATGCGCGTACTTCTGGAGGAGCGCCGCGACCTTCATCGTCTCGAACATGTCCAGGTTGTTGTTGCTCGCGGCCCCGTCCGTCCCGAGGCCCATGACGACCGCCGCCTCTTTCATCGCGGCGTAGGGCATCGCCTGTCCGGTCGAGAGCTTCATGTTCGAGACCGGGCAGTGGGCGACCCGCGTCCCGGTGCGCGCGAGGAGTTCGATCTCGGACGGGTCGAGCCAACACCCGTGGGCCGCGATCACGTCCTTCGCGAGGAACCCGATGCTCTCCAAGTATTTCGCCGGGCGCACGCCCGTCTCCGTGACGCAGTCATCGACTTCCCGTTTCGTCTCGGAAAGGTGCGTGTGGATCAGCGAGCCCGTCTTGTCCGCGAGTTCGCGGATCCGGAGGAGGGAGTCTTTCGACACGGTGTAGATCGCGTGGGGCCCGAGCACCGGCGTGATCCGGTCCATCTTCATGCCCTCGATCCGGCGGTAGATCTCCTCGGCCGTCCGGAGCTGCTTCGCGGCCCGCTCCGCGTCGTTGAGATCCACGATGCCCTCCGCGAGGAACGCGCGGAGGCCCATCTCCTTCACCGCCTTCGCCGCCGCGTCCATGTGGAAGTACATGTCGTTGAACGTGGTCGTCCCGGTCTTGATCATCTCGAGGCACGCGAGCTTGGTGCCCCAGTACACGTCGTCGGGAGTCAGCTTCGCCTCGACGGGCCGGATCTTCGTCTCGAGCCATGTCGAGAGGTCGAGGTCATCGCCCCACCCGCGGAAGAGCGTCATCGCGGCGTGCGTGTGGAGGTTCACGAACCCCGGGAGAGCGATCTTCCCCTTGCCGTCGATGACGATGTCGGCTTCGCGCTTCCGGCCGATCTCCGCGATTCGGTTTCCCTCGATGTACACCTGGGTGACGTCGCCTTCGACTTGCACGTCCCGGATCAGGATGCTCATCGGAATGGCTCCAACGCCTTCGCAACGACCGTCCGGGTGAGGTCGGCGTTCTGTCGTTGTGTCTCTCGGATCTTCTCGAACGTGAGCGGCTCGTCCATGATTCCGTTGCAAAAGTTGTCGACGGTGCACAGGGAGGCGTAGGGGAGGCCGAGCTCCGACGCGAGCGTCGCCTCCGAGGCCATTGTCATCCCGACGACATCCCCGATCTTCTTGAAGTGCGCAACCTCCGCCCGCGTCTCGAGCCGCGGTCCGGTCGTCTGCACGTACGTCCCGCCGTCGTGAAAGGTGGCCTTCGCCTCTTTCGCGGCGGTCACGAGGGCCGCCCGCACGGTGCCGTCCAGCGAGGGCGTGGCGTGGACCACCCGGTCGTCGTAGTACGTGGGGATGTCCCAATATCCGATGAAGTCGTCCGGGACGACGAACGTGCCCGGGTGGATCGTCTTCTTGAGCGAGCCGGTGGACGACGTGGCAAGGACGTGGGTCGCGCCGAGTTCTTTCAGGGCCCACAGATTCGCCCGGTGGTTCAGCTTGTGCGGTGGGATCCGATGGTCCTTGCCGTGGCGCGGCAAGAAGATGACCATCACGGTGCCGCGTTTTCCCATACGCGGCGGATCGCTCGGAGCGCCGTATGGCGTGACGAGAAACTTCGCCTGTTCGTCCTCGAGATCGAACGCGTCCCCGAGGGCAGACCCTCCGATGATTCCGACGACGGCGGCGGCCATGGCGAGCGGACGAAAAGCCATCGCGCGATAAAGGTTCCGTCCCGCCGCTCCTGGCTCGGGCCGGGCGCACCGGCGAAGGACGTCGGCCTCGATGGGCTGATGTTCGTCCTCACCCGACCGAGCGATTCCGACCGGGCGAGCGGCGGCCCCAAATGAGTCTCAGGTGCGATAGTCGATAGGATACGTATAAAAACGGACTTCCCGATGGCAAGGCGGTTCCATGTGGCGGCTCCCGTGGCCGCTCCTGCTCGCCTTCAAGGAGGACGAGCTTCTCAAGGACCTTCTCTTCGGGAAGAAGAAGGACCTCGAGGAAGGTCGCGCCTACCTGATGAAGGAGAAGAAGCCGGAGAAGGCCCTCTCGGCGTTCCAGCGGTCGGTCGACGCCGGCTGGCGCCCCATGTACATCACGCGCCAGCACCCGAACCACATCGTCCGGCGTCGCGGAGAGAAGGAGATCCGCGTCGTCTGGCTCTCGACGACGCTCGGCAACGATTACATCGATCCGCACAATCTGAACAGCTTGAGCAACCTGATCGCGAACTTCGTGAACGACGGACCCCGCGCCGTGATCCTCCTCGACGGCATCGAGTACCTCATGATCAACAACGACTTCGCTCGCATCCTTCATTTCCTCGAGTACGTGAACGAGCAAATCGCGCTCCATCGGGCGGCCCTGATCCTCAGCGTGGATGAGCGGGCGTTCGATGCGAAGGAACTGGCATACATCGAGCGGAACACGGTCGCCCTGGACTAGTCAGACTTATACGCCAACCAGATATCGCTTCGCCCCTTCCATGTTTCAGATTGATGCGCGAGGCGGTCTCGGTCGCAAAGGAATCTGGACCCGTGGGGACCGCACCCTCCCGACGCCTCTCGTGCTGTTCGTGCATCAAACCTCTCGCCCCGCACCGTCGTACGCCGAGGGGTTGCTCGTCGCCGAGCGGACCGGGGATGCCCGATTCCAGGTGCGCGTCGGAGGCAGCTTCTTCGCTCCCCGAGCGCCTCGCCATCCGGACGATCTGCCTCCGGGAAAAGGCACTCCGCGGTCGTTCGCCGATCTCGAGATTCCTCAAGCTCCGGTCGCGGGCGACTGGGCCGTCACCGCGGGGGAATCGGACCTCGCGGCGGCCAAGTCCGTCGGCGGGCTGTTCTTGTCGAACGGACCGGAGTTCGAACGGTCCCCGCGGGAATTCGTCGCGGCGGTCCGCCGGGTGCGCGAGATCCTGGGCCCCGCGAAGGTTCTCGCCGTGACCGGCCTGGCGACCCCGTCGAACCTTTCGGTGCTCGTGTACGCCGGAATCGATGTCGTCGACTCGAGCCGGATGCGGCTCGACTCTGCTCGTGGGCTCTTCCACACGGCCGACGGCACGGTCCCCATCGCCGACGCGGACCGCGACGCGTGCGGCTGTCCGGCGTGCGCGGCGGGAGAGGACCTCCAAGCCCACAATGATCGGGCGCTCTACCGCGAGATGCTCCTCGTTCGGAATCACTTGGTGCACGGTCGCCTGCGAGAACTGGCGGAGCGTCGTCTCGCGAACATTCCATGGAACACGGCCGTCATCCGGCATCTCGATCTTCGGGAATACGACCTGGTCGAATCGTATACGTCCGTGGCCGGGGGCGAGATGCTCGCGTACGCCCCTGAGTCGCTCGCCCGACCGGAGATCATCCGATTTCGTCGGCGGATTCGGGAACGGTATGCCAAGCCGCCTTCGACTTCGGTGCTCCTGTTGCTCCCATGCTCCGCCCGCAAGCCGTATTCGACGAGCCGTAGCCACCGCCGATTTCGCGATGCGGTCCTGGCGAGTGCGAATCCGGCCGCCGTCCACGAGGTCATCGTCACATCGCCTCTCGGCCTCATTCCCCGCGAGCTCGAGCGGTTCTATCCCGCCGGAGCGTACGACATTCCGGTGACGGGAGATTGGAGTCGTGACGAGGGCGCGATGGTCACCGACGATCTGCGCGCGTTTCTCGCTGCGAATCGGTACGAGACGGTCGTGGCCCATCTGGGCTCGGAAGCCCCCATCATCAAAGCGGCCGTCCCTGACGCGGTCTTCACCGCGAAAGAGCGGCCCACGTCTGACGAGTCGCTCGCGTCCCTGACCCAAGCGTTGAGCGTGGCCACCTCGTCGTCCGCACGAGTCCCGAAAGGCCTTCGCTTCGCCGAGGAAATGTCGAACATCGCTCGCTTCCAGTTCGGCGATGCGGGGCTCGGGCTCGTGAACGCCGCAACGTTCCGAGGTCGGATGCCGGATGTCCGCGTGATTCGCGAGGGCGGGCAGGTCGCGATGTACACGCGCCGAGGGATGCTGTCGTTGACACTCGCGGGCGGTGCGATCCTCTCCGACGCGGACCGGTACTGGGTCGAGATCGAGGACTTCCTCCCGAAGGGCAACATCTTCGCTGTCGGTGCGGTCGACGCAGCACCCGAGATTCGACCGGGAGACGAGGTCGTCGTGCGCCATCGGAAGGAAGTGCGCGCCGTCGGCACCGCGCGGCTCGGCGCTCGGGAGATGGTCGACTTCCGGCGCGGCGAAGCGGTCCACGTCCGCCATGTCGTCGACGCACCTCCATAAGGTTATGGGGAGCCGCGATATCGGCGCCGCGGATGGCGCTGATCCCGGACCTGACCGCGGCAGCCCTCTACGCCCTCGTCGTGTTCTTGCTCTTCCTCGGCCTCCTCGTCGTCTTCGTCGAGACGATTCCGCCGCGGCTTCTGATGGTCATGATCCTCGCGGTCATCCTGTTTGCCGCGTGGCTCGCGTGGGTCGGCGAAGCAGGACTCGCGTTCCTCCCCCTCGGAATCGCGGCGGCGTTCGTCGCAAACCACGCCTTCGAATGGCTCACGACTCGCTGACGCATCTCAGAGATTCGAATCGACGGGTGGGGCGCTGGTCGGTTCCGGGATCGGCCCCGATGCTCTGCGGAGCAGGGCGAGGAGCAGCAGGAGGAAGAGACCGACCAGATGAGCGATTCCAGCGACGGCGAATAAGATGAAGAGGCTCGTGAGCGGCGGCACGCCACCGGATCGAAATCCGAAAAAGATCCAGAGGTTCGCCGCCAAACCCGTGGTCCAGCCAAAAAGGACCAAGACGACGAATCCAACGAACAAGGCGTACGGTTGTCTTCGGTACCTCTGGATTTCCCATCCAACCAGAAGGAGCAGGGCGGTAGGACCGGCGCTCGGGATGACTACGGAGGCGAGAATGAAGGGGTCACCTGATACGTTGACTCTCAGCAGCTCGATTGCATACGCGACCGTGGTCCAAGTGGCGACAATCAGCAGCGTAATTGCCCCAAACGCCAGGAGGAGTCGGTCTGTTGGGTCGTTCGACCGGGGAATGAGCAAGCAAGCACCCCGGACGGTAATTGCCGCGCCGCTGATGTGTCTTGCGCCGAGCGCTGAGTATCTCGCATGAATTGCGGCTGGATACTTTCACCCCGCCAGCCCGAGTACTTTCGCACACCTCTCCCCTCTGCCGCGTCTTATACCGCGGGGACTTTTGGACCACCGTGGCAAGCGCGGCAATGATGGCTCCGGTGAACGAGATGTACGCGGGAGAAGATCAGAGCTGGCAGGACGTCTACGCCTCGTACGGATGCTCGCTCGACTTCGACGTGTCCGACGACGACGGCTAACGCTCACAACCCATCCATCCCACCGATCGGCGGAGAGGGTCGCCTCCACGACTCCGCCGGTCCCCCTATTTTTCCGTCGCACGATCCAGTGCGTGGGGCGGGAGTCGAACCCGCGCTTTGGGCTTGGAAGGCCCAAGTTCTACCGCTAGACTACCCACGCTCGGTTAGGAGACTCGACCGCGAATACTTGAGTCCTTCCTCGGGTCACAGTTTGGCTTTTGTGGAGCCCTCTTTCAGGAGTGCCTCAAGCTCATCGATCGCCGCGAGGAGATCGTGCACGTCCTCGCCTTCACTTTCCAGATCCCGTGCAATCCGCCGGGCGTTCGGGATCGTCTGCTTCGTGAGCCACTCCCGCGTTTCCTTTCGGAGTTTTGTCGGGTTGGGCCGTTCCACTCCTCTGCGTGCCATCGTTCCATCCCGTCTGACAATTGTCAGCCCGAAACTCTCTCGCCCGTACTTAGCGCGATTGTCACAGCGAACGAGGTGTTGACGAACGACCGATTGTCCAAGGCGCGGAGGCCCTTGGCGATATCTATAAGTCATCGACTTTCCATGTCGGCCACTTGTCCGACGCGGCCCCGAAATGACCGCGCCCCGCGGGATGGGATGACAGGGATGGCCCTCTTCCAAGGTCTCCTCGATCGAGAAGGACGGGTGCTCGACAAGGCGAACCGATTCGCCCAGTCCGGTTTCGCCGCTCTCGAAACGGACGCGCAAAAGCGCGCGGCGATTGCATTCACCAAGGCCCTCGAGGTCCTCGAGGCGCAAGAGCCGGCGGCGCGAATCGAGGAATTCCAGGAGGCCTATGCGGCCGTCGGCTCGGGACTCCTGCGCGTCGGTCGGATCGAGTCCGCGCAGACGGCGGCCACCCACGCGCTCGCGGCGAACGGAGGGAATCTGCGAGCCCTCGGCCTCCAGGGCGACATCCTGCTCACGCAAGAGCGCGCATCGGACGCGCTCGGCTACTACGATGCCGGATTGCGCGTCGATCCGAAGGCCAAGGACCTCTGGGAGCGGAAGGGAGACGCCCACGTCGCCTTGGAGCAGCGGCCCGAGGCGATCCGCGCATACATGCAGGTCGTGAACCTCGATCCCGACGACGTCGAGGGCTATCGGCGCGTCCTCGCTCTGGTGCCGGACGACGCCGAACTCTGGGTGCGGACCGGAGAGGCGCACCGCCGGAGGAACGAGCTGGACGAGGCGCAGTCGGCGTTCGACCGCGCCCTCCGGATCAACTCGGAATGCAAGGAGGCCCTGGAGGGAAAATCGCTCACGTACCTCGCCGCGGGCGAGCCGCAGCGGGCCGTCCGATGCCTCGACCGCGTGATCCAACTGGACCCGTACGACCCGGACGCGTGGCGGTTCCGGGGAGACGTCCTCGGCTCCTCGAACCAGAACGACGAAGCGTTGCGGTCCTACGACGAGGCGCTCCGCCAGCGCGACGGAGACGCGGCCGCGTGGACCAGCCGGGCGGAGTTGCTGCGCAAGATTGGTCGGAGCATCGATGCGGTCGGCTCGTACGACCGCGCGATCGGTCTCACGCCGAAGACCCTCGCCCCCCGCGTCGGTCGGCTGGAGGCGCTTCGCTCTCTGGCCCGATGGGACGACATCGTCAAGGAGGCGTCGAAAGTCGTGTCCCTGGAGCCCCGGCACGCGGGAGCGCTGTACGCGAAGGCGCACGCGTGCATCCAACTGAACCGCCGGGAGGAAGCCCTCGCGGCTCTGGACGGCTTCCTGGCCGTCGAACCCCGCTCCTACGACGGCCTCGAGGCGAAGCGGGATCTGCTCCTCCGCACCGAGCGTTGGTCCGATCTCGTCGTCGCGTGCGACGCGATCCTCGCGATCCAACCGCACCATCCCCGGGCCCTGAAAGACAAGGGTCGAGCCCTCCTCGCGCTCGGCAAGCCCGAGGAGGCATACACGACGTTCGAGCGCCTCCGGGTGGCCGCCCCGGACGATCTCGATGCCCTTCGCGGCCAGCGAGACGCCCTGCGACACTCCAAGAACGCGAAGGTCCTCCTCCGGACGTGCGAGGCGATCCTCCAGAAAGATCCCGCGGACGCCGGCACCTGGACCGCGCGGGGAGAGGCCCATCAGTCTCTGAATCAGCCGGAGGACGCGCTGACCGCGTTCGACACCGTGCTCCGGCTCGATCCCCGGAACGCGGACGCGTCGGCCCGAAAGGCCGCTCTCTTGTTCTCCCTCGGACGCTACGCCGATTCGGTGAAGGCGTTTGACATCGCCATCGAGGCGAACCCGGCGTCCCCGAGCTTGTGGTACGAGAAAGGGCGGGCGCATTACCGGCTCAATGCCTTCGCGGACGCGATCGACTGCCTCGATCGAGCGACGCGGTACGCGACGGGCGACGTGAAAGGCTGGTACCTCTTCGGCCTCGCCCTCGAAGGGGAGAAGCGCTACGAGCAGGCCGTCGCGGCGTTCGACCGAACCCTCGCGCTCGACGCGAATCACGCGAAGGCGTGGCTCGGCAAGGGGACCGCGCTGCACTGGCTCAAGCGTTACGAGGAGGCCGCGGCCGCGTACGGCAAAGCGGCGACGCTCGATCCGACGATGGTCCCGGCCCTGCTGAAACAGGGCGCGTGCTTGACGGAGCTCCATCGATACGAGGAAGCCCTCCCGGTGTACGAGACCGTCCTCGCGAAGAATCCGAAAGAGACGACGGCGCTCGCCGGGCTGAGCGGGGCGCTCGAGGCGCTCCGACGGACGAAGGATGCATTCGACGTGAGCGTTCGCCTGACCGTGGCGGACCCGAAAGACGCGAACGCATGGGCGCGACGCGCACGCCTCGCAAAGGCCGCGGGCGATGCGAAGGATGCCTTGGCGGCGATCACGAAGGCCGCCTCGGTCGCGCCGGACCACGCCGATTTCCTGCGGCTCAAGCGCGACCTCTTGATGGCACAACATTCATTCAAGGCAGCCGCCGACGTGGGCGAGCGGCTCCTCGAGATCGATTCGCGCGACACGGACGCGCTGCGTGAGCTGGCGGCTGCCCTCGAAAGAAGCGGTAAACCGGACGCCGCCATCGAGGCCTTGGACCGGGCGGTCCGCGTGGACCCGATGGACCGTCGGACCTGGAACGCGAAAGGCGCGCTCTTCGGACGACTCGGGC
>VBLR01000135.1 GCA_005878665.1 Methanobacteriota archaeon
GTTGCTGAGGGTGGCTCGTGTCTCATGGTACAGCCGCTTCACCTAGTCGGCCCAAACGCTGACTATTAATACCATCAACCTCATGATGTTGATAGTCATGTCGACGACGACGATCCCCGTGAAGCGGGAGACGTTGGCACGCCTGCGCTCGTACAAGGTGGGGGGCGTCACGTACGACGATGTCCTCAACGACCTCATGGACGATCGTCCCCCCATCGGCTTCATCCGAGAGCACCTTCGGAGGCTGAAGGAGGAGGAGTTTTCGGATTGGAAGGACGTGCGAAAGCGACTGAGGCTGTGACGTTTGGTCCGGATCCTCATCAGCCGAGCCGCGGAGCGCGAGCTCGCCCGCCTTCCTCGGGATGTCCAGGAACGATTCGCGCGGGCGTTCGACGATCTGGAGAAGGGTCCAAAGCCCCGACCGGGCTTTGATATCAAGCCCCTGCGTGGCATGAAAGGGACCTGGCGGCTACGCGTCGGATCGTACCGTGGGGTTTTCGAGATGGAGGCTGGGCAGGTCCGATTTACCCGGTTCGGTCATCGGAAGGACATCTACCGGTTCTGAGGCCAGCAGATTCATCACGGCTTCTCAATCGGCGTCCGCACGAGGTTGCTGTCCGAATAGGCTTAAGGTTCCTACCGTCGATCCGAGCCTCGGTGGAAACCTACGTCGTTTCAAGCCCCAGTTGAGATCGTTCATTTCGCGGACCCGTGGTGTTGGTGGTCGTGGGGCCTGGAGCCGGTCCTCCAACGACTGAAGGAGGTGTACGGCGAGAACCTGAAAGTCACGTACAAGATGGGCGGCCAGTTCGAGAGCCTCCAGGGATGGATGGAGGAGTACAGCGTCGACGAGCGCACGACGGTGGACTGGATTAGCGAGTCGATTGAATTGACGAACATGCCCGTGCGGCCGGACTACTACCTCCGGACGGGCGTGACGAGTTCGTATCCCGCGTGCCGCGCCTTCAAGGCCGCCCAGCTTCAGTCCGAGGGGCTCGCGGCTCGGTACCTGCGTCGGATGATGGAAGCGTTCGGGCTCGAATGTCGCCCGGCCACCGACGATGAACTGATTCGGCTTGCGGAAGAGGTCGGCCTGAACGGAAGCCAAGTGAAGAAAGACCTCCACTCCGAAGCGGTCGCGAAGGCCTTTGATGCAGACGTGGACGAGATGCACCGGAGCGGCGTCAACTTTCTCTCACTCCTCATCCGGAACCGCGATGGGCAGGAGGTCATCAAGGGGGAGATATTCACCGCCAAGCCGTTCGAGATGATCATCGATGACCTTGCTCCGGGTCTCCCGAAGCGGAGCCCCGCGGACATCCTGGAGTACGCGGAGCATCACGACGCCCTTACTCCCGCCCACGAGATTGCGGAGGTGTTCCGGATCCCCGATTCGGACGCGCATCGTCGGCTTGAGGAACTGGCGGCGGGAGGGCTGTTGGCTGCACACGCGTTCGACGGGATTGCGGCGTGGCGCTGGGCTGCCAAGAAGATGGAGAAGCTCCCGCTGGGGCTCGTGAAAGTGTCCCACGTGCCGCCCGAGATCCAAGTCGAAGCGGTGTCCGACCTGAAGCCGATCGTCACGAAGGCCGTGCAGTCGCTCTACACGGAGGTCGCCACGCGGCCGGACAAAGCGTACCACTTTCCGCTTGGTCTCGAGGCGCTCCGGTATCTCGGCTATCCGGAGGAGGATCTCCGGAAGCTGCCGCCGACCGCGACGGAGTCATTCGCCGGCGTCGGGTACCCGCACGCCGCGAACGTGATGCAGACCGGCGACACGGTGCTCGACATCGGTTCGGGCTCCGGGACGGATGTTTTGTACGCCGCGTTGAAGGTCGGCCCCAAGGGGACGGTATACGGCCTGGATATTACGCCCGCGATGATCGCGAAGGCGCGGACGAACATCGCGAAGACCGGCGCGCGGAACGTCCAGATCCTCGAAGGCGACGCCACGAAGATCCCGCTGCCCGACGAGAGCGTCGAAGTGGTCACGAGCAACGGGGTGCTGAACCTCGTGCCGGACAAGCCCGCGGCGTTCCAAGAGATTTTTCGCGTGCTGAAGCGTGGCGGGCATCTGCAGCTCGCAGATATCGTCGTCGAAGAGGACGTTGGTGCCGTCTGCGGGCTTAACCCGCAGCTCTGGGCGGACTGCATCGGCGGCGCGGCCGTGGAGATGGAGTACCTGGCGACGATTCGAGACGCGGGATTCCGCGATGTGCGGATCCTGCGGAAGGTCGACTACTTCGCGAAATCGTCCTCGGAGAGCACGAAGCGGATCACGAAGTCGTTCGGGGCCAAGAGCGTCGTAGTGGCGGCAGTGAAGCAGTAGCGGCCATGCGGTGGATCTATCCACGCCCTCGGCTGAGCAGAAGCGACTTCTCTCCGAATCGCGGCCTCTCGCTTTTTCACCCAGGTTCTCGCCCGTTTCGAAATCCATTCGAAGTTCTCCCCTTCGGCCGGGGCCTTCTCCCGCTTGCGCCGGTCGTGGATGATCCGCTCGATCTTCCCCCAGGGCGGTGCATCCATGAACGTGTCGAAGGCGATCTCCTCATGGAGAAGCCCGCGTCGCATGAGGGAGCCCGCAGTCTCCCAAAAGACTGCCATCGTCGAGAAGTGTTCCCATCCTTCGCTCCCGCGGGGAAATCGTTTCTCGAATCCCTCCAGGCTTAGACCGTCCGGCAAGGTTCGCCACCACTTCCGAGCCTCACGCACGGAGTCCGAGAGAAAACTATCCATCAGGCTGAGCAGGAGCTGCGCGTCTTGCTTCGTGGGTCTCGCCATCGACGCAGCAACGGTGGACAGGGCTTATCAGTCCGTCGCCCCGGGTCCGGGCGCCGGGACACGGCACTCCTTATCTTCGTAGGCGACATTGCGTTCTGAGCGGGTGACGCGAGTGGCGGGAGACAAACATCGTCTGGTGGTCCTGCCCCTCGTCAACATCAGCCCCGATCCGGGCGACGAGTACTTCGCGGATGGGATGACCGAGGAGCTCATCTCGGCCCTTTCGAACGTGTCCGGGCTGAACGTGATTGCTCGGACATCCGCGATGAAGTACAGGGGGGCGACGAAGTCGGTCGCGGAGATCGGTCGAGAACTCGACATCAAGACCCTCCTGGAAGGAAGCGTCCGCAAGGCGGGGAACAAGGTACGGATTACCGTCCAATTGATCGACGCTCGGTCGGAGGAACATCTGTGGGCCCAAGCCTACGACCGGGACTTGGAAGACATCTTCGCGATCCAGAGCGACATCGCCCAGCGAGTCGCGCGGGCGTTGCGCGTGCAGATCGTGCGACGCGAGAAGCGCGCGATCGAGCAACGGGCGACCGGCGTCGTCGAGGCCTACACCCGGTACCTAAAGGGGAGACACGAATGGAACAAGCGGTCCAGGGATGGCTTGGATGTCGCAATCGGGCAATTTGAACAAGCCCTCGAAAAGGATGCGTCGTACCCGTTGGCGTACTCCGGCCTCGCCGATGCCTACGCGTCCCAGGCCCTGTTCGAGTTCGCACCTCCGAAGGAGGCGTTCCCGAAGGCGAAGGCCGCCGCGGAACGGGCGATCCAACTCGATGATCGACTCGCGGAGGCGCACACCTCCCTCGGCCTCGTGCGATTCCAGTACGATTGGGATTGGAACGGCGCGGAGGGGGAGTTCCGCCGAGCGCTCGACCTCGCTCCGGGCTATCCGTCCGGGCACCAGTTCTACGCGGACTTCCTGAAGGCGATGGGGCGTTTCGAGGAAGCGATCGCCCAGATGTCCAGCGCGCAGCAACTCGATCCCCTATCCATGTCGATCAACACGGGTCTCGGGCACGTGCTCTATCTCTCCCGGCAGTATGATCGCGCGATCGAGCAATACCGCAAGGCGCTGGATGTGGATCCCGGGTTCGTCCAAGCCCACTTGTGGTTCGGGCGGCCATACCTTCAGAAGGGCATGTTCCAGGAGGCGATCGCGGAAGTCCAGGAGGCCGTCCGCCTGTCGTCCGGGAGCACGATCTCGCTCGCCGTCCTCGGACACGCCTATGCGGCGGCCGGCAACCGCACCGAGGCGGAGCGGATTCTGAAGACGCTCATGGAGCGCGCCGAAACGGAGTATCTTCCTTCATATTGGATTGCCCTCATCTACACGGGACTCGCGGACAAGGACCGGGCGTTCGACTGGCTGGAGCGAGCCCGTCAGGAACGTTCGAGTTGGCTGGTCTGGATCGGGGTCGAGCCGCGCTTCGACGGGTTGCGTTCCGATCCCCGATTCATGCGACTAATCGAACAAATGGGTCTCGGTGTTGTGTCTCACGGTGGGAAACCCGTCGCCGCCAGTCCGGAGGAAGAGGCGGTCGCGCTCCTTGAAACCCTGGGTGCCGTCAAGCTCGGCCGGTATCGGGTGGTCGGCAACTGCTATCGATACGATGACGGGGCACGCAACCTCTTGAAGGACCTCAAACAAAAGATTTCGGCCGGACTCGGTGCCCCGCCGGCTCGGAACGAGAATTACCTGGTGTGGGCGCCTCCGGGCGGAGGGAAGACGTTCTTTGTCCAGCAGGTGCACGCGTCGATCGGAACGCCGGTCCGATACCACGAGGTGAACATCGCCGAATCCAACGAAGCCGGATATCGATCAACGATTGCGAACATCGCGAATGAACCGGGAGTTTCTCTGTGCTTGCTTGACGAGATTGACAGCAAGCCAAACGAGTCGTGGCCCTACGAGGCGCTCCTGCCTATTCTGGAGTCGGGACGATCGCGGCATGCGGCCAAGGTCTTCGTAATGGCGGGAAGCTCCGGAAACAGCCTGGCAGACCTGAAGGCGGCAATGGCGGCGCGACCGAAGGGGGCGGACTTGCTCTCTCGGATTCCGCAGGAAAATCTTTGCTCGGTTCCCCCCATGTCTGCCGGGGATCGGCTCTTGCTGACCGTGGCCAGCTTCAAGGCCGCTGCCGACACGCTCGGACGTCCGATCTCCGAGATCGACAAGCTCGCCCTCTACTACATCGTGGTGAGTCCTTCGCTCGGGAGTGCGCGGCAGATTCGAGAGTTCACCGTGCGAGGAGTCCAGCGCGTCCCGCCGGGAGAGGACCGGGTGAAGTACGATCACCTGTTCGATCCGGGCGATCCGCTGAACAAGGAGTTCTGGGTGCGGGCCAAATCCCAAGCGCCCGGCCTCGTCGGCGCCTTCCTCCAGATTGACGCCTAGGGAGGAATCGCCGACTCCCGGTTGCAAACCGGTCTCTCACTTCTCGATCGGCGTCCGCACGAGATTGCCCCACTCGGTCCAGGAGCCATCGTAGTTCCGGACGTCCGGGTACCCGAGCAGGTACTTCAGGACGAACCACGTGTGGGACGACCGCTCGCCGATCCGGCAGTACGCGATGACCTCCTTGTCCGGCGTCACGCCTTTCGGTTCGTAGAGGGCCTTGAGTTCCTCCGGCGCCTTGAACGTCCCATCCTCGTTCACCGCTTGCGCCCAGGGGATGTTCTTCGCTCCGGGGATGTGACCGCCGCGCTGCGCGTGCTCCGTCGGATACTCTGGCGGCGCGAGGATCTCGCCGCTGAACTCTTTCGGGCCGCGCACGTCGACCAGGACTTTGCCCGCCTGCTTGTATGCCTCCCGCACGTACGCGAGGTACACCCGGAGCGTCTCGTCCGGTTCCTTCGCGGTGAAGGTCGTCGCGGGGAACGAGGGCACGTCTTTCGTCACCGGCAGGTCCTGTTCAATCCACTTCTTCCGCCCGCCGTTCAGGAGGACGACCTTGTCGACGCCGTAATACTTGAAGACCCAGAACGCGAACGCCGCGAACCAGTTGTTGAAGTCCCCGTACAAGACGATTTGATCGTCGTTCGAAATCCCGAGGCGCCCGAAGAGGGCTTCCAACCCTTCCTTCGAGACGATGTCCCGCTTGACCGGATCGTTAATGTCCTTCTTCCAGTCGATCAGGACCGACCCGGGGATGTGCCCCAGGTTATAGTTCGGCGTCGGGTCGTAGTCCACCTCGACGATTCGGACGGACTCGTCACCGATATTTCCCTTCACCCAGCTCGTGTCGACCAAGACTTCGGGATGCGCGTAAGCGGCCATCGTCCTTTGCTCCGGGGCGTCCGAAGTATTACACCGTTATATTTCTTGCGCATATCCGTATTCGCATCCGACTAGGGACGCCAATCACCGTCCACCGAACGACGCCGCGGTTCGCGCGATTCGGACAGACTTTGTTACATCTGCGGCGTACTTTCAAATAGCTGGCCCTCGCATCCGGAACTCGCAGGGAGCGTGGGGCCGCCGTCCCCGGCTTCTGGGGGACGGATCATGCGCGGCTCGTGGAGATTTGTCGTAGCGATTGGCTTCGTCGCGATGATGCTGGGCGGGTCGGGATCCGTCGAGGCGTTCATCGACGACATGGAAGAGGATGCCTGGCTTCCATTCACGCACTTCCATCTCGGGGATCGGGCCTCGGCCGGATACGCGTCCGGCATCGCGCGATCTGGGACGCGCGCCTTTCACGTGGACATCTGGGGTTGGACGGTCCGGGATTTCGGATCCGCGTACGGTTATGCGATGTACGCGACGCGCAAAGCCCCGATCACGGAGTTGCGGGTGTCCATCCTGTACGACCGACTCGAGGACGTCGTCACATCGCCTTGGGATGCGTACGCGGCTGGCGTCAGCCTCGATCTGCTCGATGCGAGCTACCACAGCCTCGGGCGGCTCCGATACATCACGTCGTACCGGGCGAGCTCCAACGCGGGACGGTGCGCACCGACGACGTCTGACGTCGTCCTTCCGGCGCCGAGCGCACTCGGCGTCTGGACCGACCTCGGACGGAATCCGACCGCCGACTTTCCCGCCGCGCCGTGGCCGTCCGCGGAGTACGTGAAGGTCTCCATCGGATTCTTGTGCGCGGCCGGGCTCACGGGCGCCCGGTACTCCCTCTACTTCGACGACTTCCTCGTCGATACCGGTGCGCGGGACAGCGATGGCGATGGCCTTCAGGACCTCGAGGAAGAGGCGCGAGTTTACGTCGCGCGGGTTTGGTCCGCTCCCACTGCCAGGGAGATCCGCCCCCTCGAGTCCACGACGATCGAGATCGAAGCGCCGCCCGTCGCCGGGCTCCTCGCATCCGCAGCCATTGACGTGCAGACCAGCCACCCACACTTGGAAGACGTGTCCGTCGAGCTCACGGTTTCCGGATCCACGGGCCCTCACACCCAACTCCTCTGGGATCCCGGATTTCACGTCCGCGGGGCCGCGATCCTCACGCCGTCGTACGGATCCGCGGTCCGCGGAATGGTCGAGGTCCGCGGGAGAGTGCTTCCGGGATTATCGTCTGTCCATCTCCATGTAGACGACGGACGTGTCGCAACCGCCGAGGTCGATCAGACAAACGGCTTCGCGATTCCTTGGGATTCCGATGCATGGCCCGAAGGGAGCCATCGCTTGGTCGTCATCGCGGATTCGCCGGAGGGAGGCGGGAGCGCCGCGCGATCTTCGCGCGAGGTGATCGTGTTCATTGATCGTACCGCCCCCGAACTGTCGATCCTTCACCCGAGCAACGCAGACACGCTGACCGGCCTCGCCCCGATCGAAGCGGACGTCTTCGACGGCCAAGGCGTCTCGGCCGTGGAGCTGCGGATCGACGGCGTCCTCGTCGAGGTGCGCCACGAAGTGCCATACGCGTTCGTGTACGAGACGCTCGACCTCTCGAATGCCGTCCACACGTTCGAGGTCCGCGCGAGAGACGGCGCGGGGAACGAAGGGGTCCGCTCCGTGACGGCCACGGTGAGCAACCGAGACAACGTGCCTCCGCCTCCATGCTCACCCGCTTGCAACCTCACCACCGGGACGACCGCGGGCGATCTGCCCGCGATTGGCGTCAACCCGGTCGCTCGGACGGTGCCTCTCGCCTCCGGCGGATTCGTCGAGGTGTTCGAGAGTTTCCGGGTCCCCTGGCGCCCGCAGATCGTCCAAACGGGACAGGGGGTCCATCTCCTCCTCGATGCCACGAGGTCTCGGAACCTGCCGGAATCCGACGGCCTCGTCGGTTCGAACTTGACCCTCGCGGACCTGGTTGGTGCGCGATCGTGGCAAATCACCATTCGCAATCACGGCCTGGGGGCCGGCCTGATCCCGAGCGCAGGGGTCTTCCTCGCGGCCTGGACGTCCCCCGGGACTCCGGACACGGATGGTGACGGAATCTCCGATGGCACCGAACGAACGACGATTGGCACGGTGCCTGTCTTGCCGGACCTCGATGGGGACTTGCGGTCGGATGGTGACGAAATCGGTTCGCGTACGTTCCGGTTCATGATCGATGGCGTTGCGGTCGAACGGAACATCCGAACGGATCCGTTCGACTTCGACACGGATAACGATGGACTTCCGGACGGCTCCGAGCT
>VBLR01000136.1 GCA_005878665.1 Methanobacteriota archaeon
GGCGTACCTCGCGACTTCCTCGGCGAGACGGATTGCGCTTGCGTAATCTTTGGACTTCAGCGCCCGGGCGCATTGTTTCACCAGCGGACGCGCAGGCTTCACGTCGACGCCGCGGCGTTTCGCCTGTTTCAACAACTTCAAGGCCGCCGCGATGCGCTTGAGGGCCTCCAGCATCATCGGATCCGGGACCACAGGAGAGCACCCGAGGGAGGAACCCTATGAACTCGTTTCAAGTTTGTGCGGAAGCTTTCCGGCGGTGGGATGCGCGGCAGTCGAGCCTACCAGCGACGGCGAAGTCCCATGGGACACTGAAGAACGGTTGCACAGAGTCCCGGCCTGCCGTTGTTCTATGGAGAGTCGCAGAGGCCTTCCGCGGGAGCCTGTACGCGCGCCAACACGCGCCATCTCACCGGGATCAGTCTCTCGATGTCAATGACACGAGGGCCAGGTGGCCGCCGTACGCCCCCTTCTGTTCTGACGGCATTGGACTGAGCGTCCTACCTGGCGCACTGCGCCTGCTTGGACTTGCTCCGGTGGGGTGTCGCCGTCTCACCAGATCCCGCGTCAACGTCCTCGCCGGGCGATTCATCCTCGACGCGGGCTGTGTCGTTTCTGCGCCCTTGCCGGCCCTCTCGGGCCCCTCCGCTTGCGCGGGGCCACCAACCTGGGGAGGGGGGACGTTCCTCAGCGACCCCGAAGGGCCACCGTCGGCCGTCCGCGGTCTCCTGGCCGAGCAGCCCATTCATAGGCTCCTATTTGGACCTAGCGACCTCGGAACGAGTCGACTCGAATCCTGCGGGGGCCAAACCTATAAGCAGATGTCGCATCGCCGGCGGCGTGGTTGGCGAGCGCCGCATCCTCCTGGCAAATTCTATCTACCATCTCACGAACGATGGCGCCGTTACGGCCCTCGCGGGCCAGATCATCGTGTTGCAAGGCGTCTTCGGTGGCATCGGCCCCGCAGAAGTCGGCCTCCTGGGCGGGACCGGCCTCGTCGTCACCGCGATCTTTCAGATACTGTTCGGCATCATGTCGGACCGCCGGGATCCGTCTCGATTTCTTCCGATCGGGATCGCGATCTTGGGCATCGGCTCCCTCGCCGCCTCCCTTTCGTGGAATTTCTGGTCGCTCCTGGTCATCGTCGCGCTCTCCCGGATCGGCGCGAGTTTCTATCATCCCGTCGGAATCTCGTGGATCGGACGCGAGTTCGAAGGGCCGGCGCTCGACCACTCGATGGGATTCCAGAGCGCCTTTGGGGATGCCGGAGTCATCCTCGGAATCGCGAGCAGCGCGGTCCTCGCGGTTGCGCTCGGGTGGCAGTCGCCGTTCCTGTTGTGGGGAGGCATCAACTTGGCCGCGGTCGCCGTCGGCTTGTCGGCAAGCCGCGGGCGATCTTCGCCGCCCCACCTCGCAACGCGATCGATCTCGGATTACGTGGGCGTCCTCCGGGACGTGCGCCGGTGGTTGCTCCCCCTCGCCCTGGTCGGGGCCGTGTTCAACATCGTCGCCTTCTTCGGACCGCTCCTCCTGCACTCGAAGTTCGGCCTCGAGGCGAACGTCGCGGGGATCGCGGTCGCCCTCTGGATTCTGGTCGGGACCGTGGCCACGTTCTTCTTCGGCCGTCTGAGTGCCCGATTCGGCCGGTACCGAGCCCTCGTGGCATCGTTCGCGGCGCTCGGCGTCGCGACGCTCGTCGGCGGGATCATCGGGAACGTGTGGACGGTGCTGGTCGTCATGTGGACGCTCGGCTCCGCGCTCTTCCTCACCTATCCCGCGCTCTTCTCCTTCGTCTCCGAATCGAGTCATCGTCGCTTGCAAGGTGCCGCGTTCGGCCTGGTCTTTGGCTTCCAGCTCGTCGGCGGCGCGATCGGGGTCTATCTCGCGGGCGTCCTCGCGAACGCGTTTGGTTCAGATGCGGCCACGCAGACGTCCATCCCGTTCCTGTTCGCGGGGTTGCTCGGCCTTGCGGGGTTCATCGCCCTGCTTGCGGGACGTCCCCGCGTCGCGAACGCCCGGAAAGCGGGTCCGTCGCCCATTCCGCCCTTGTGACCATCGAGGATCGCACCCGTCTCACGTCGATTCGACCCTGTTTTGCCGAAGGGGTTACGCCTTCTCCGTGGCTAGAAAAGGTCATCCGGTCCGGAGGATGGACGTGACCGCATCGAGATTCTGCGGATGCGCCTCGAAGAACTTTCGTACCGGGACGAGCTGTTCGTTCAACCCGGCCGTGACCCCCGCCTTGAGGTCTTTCGGATGCAACTCTCCGTCCGCGTATGCCTTTGCGAGTTCGCTGAACGACTCGTAGACGACGTCGCCCCCGAACTTCGAATCTCTCGGAATCATCAACTGCCCGCGGCGAGGGAACAGGATGAGCCGCGCCAACTCGAGGACGGGATTGCCGGCCGCCTCTTTCGCGGGGCAGAACGCCTTCCCGATCTTCCGTTCGACCTCGCGCGGGCTGTCGTTCAGGAGGACGCTCGAGTCCGGTCGCGACTTCGACATCTTCCCTGCGACGAGATCCATGCGACCGCCGCCATCGAGGGCCGGAAGCAGCGGCGTGTGCAGCGCGACGACCTGCTTCCAACCGAGCTTCGGCGCGACGTCGCGGTACAGCATATGCGCGTGCCGCTGGTCCATGCCGCCCAGCGCGAGGTCCAGGTCCATCCAGTGGATGTCCGCGACCTGCATCGCCGGGTAGATCAGCTTCGACGCGTCGAGGTCCGCTTCCTCCTCCCTGCGCCCCATGATCGTGAGGGCCCGCCGGATCCGCGCGACGGTCGAGGCTTTCGAGGCCTGGATCACGGTTTGCCAGTATTCCGGGTGGCGGACGAATTCGTTCGCGTACAGGTACTCGACGGAGTCCGGGACGCCGACCGCGCGGAATCCGTCCTTGAAATACTCCGCGCAGATCCGGAGGTTCTCGAGGTTCCTGCCGAGCTTGTCGTTGATGTACGCATGCCAGTCCGCGAGGAAGATGATCGCGTGGAATCCGGCCTGGATCAGGTCTTCGACCTTCGACCCGATGACGAACGCCGTGCCGACGTGCATGAGGCCGGACGGCTCAAGGCCAACGTACGCCCGCGGGGTGGAGGTCCGATCGAGGAGCGTCCGCAACTCGTCGCGGGTGACGACCTCTTCGGTGCCGCGCAGCACGGTTTGGAGCCGGTCCCCCGGGGACACAAGCCACCGAACCTGCGCAAACAGGATAAAGGTTTCAATACGCGCCCGTGGGATTGCGGCAATCCGACAATGGCCTTAAGTCGGGGAGCGGGCATCCCGCCCGGGGGACATGGCATGTGGGGAGTTGTAGGTCTGCTCGATCTCGGTTCGGTCACCACGCTCCAGGGCGCCGATCTCGTTGGCGCGGCCGTTGGCGCGTTCGTCTTTGTGATTATCGTCCTGATCTTGCTCTTCGCAAGCCTCAAGGTCGTCAAGGAGTACGAACGAATCGTGAACTTCCGCCTCGGGAAGGCCCAGGCCGAAAAGGGCCCTGGGATCGTCGTCGTCATTCCCGGGATCGACAAGCCGGTCCGCGTCGATCTACGAGAACGTTACCTGACGATTCCGCACCAGACGTGTATCACAAAAGACAACGCCCCTGTGGATGTCGACTTCATCGTGTACTTCAAAGTCGCCAGCGCCGCGGACTCCGTCATTCGAGTGAACAATTTTGAGGGAGCCGCGATGGGCATCGCGACGACGACCCTCCGAGCCGTCATCGGCGACATCATCCTGGACGAGGTCCTCTCGAAGCGCGAGGAGATCAACGCGATCCTCCGTACGAAGCTCGACGAGGTCACCACCCGCTGGGGCGTCAAGGTCACGAACGTCGAGATCCGGGAGATCCTCCCTCCCAAGAACGTCACGGATGCCATGATCCTCCAGATGTCCGCCGAACGGAGCCGGCGGGCCGTCGTCATTGAAGCGGACGGGAGGAAGACCGCCACGGTCACCATCGCGGAAGGGGACAAGCAGTCCGCGGTCCTCCGCGCGGAAGGCGCACGACAAGCCGCGATCTTGAACGCGGAAGGATACGCGCAGGCCCTCTTGACGATCTTCGGAGCCGCGAAAGGGGTCGACGAGAAGACGTTGATGCTGCAGTACCTGGACGCTCTCAAGGCGCTCGGCGCTGGCCCCGCGACGAAATTCATCCTGCCGCTCGAATTCACCGAGCTCATCCGGCCATTCCGGGGCGTCCTCGCGTCGGCCGAGGGAGCTGCGAGAGGGGATGACAAGTAAGAGTCCGGACCTGCCGGTATCGAGTCTCCTCGATCGGCTCTTCCTGTACGGCATCCGCTCCGTCCTCGTGGTCCTGGCCGTCGTCGCCTTCGGCATCTTCCTGATCGTCCACGGATGGCTCGTGAGCCGGTTCGACTACCTGGCATCCGGCGTCTTGATCGTGATGATCGGAGTCGGACTGGCCTTCGCATTCCAGCAGACCACGACGAAAGTCATCACCCAACGCTATTTCTCCGGAGACACGCTGGTCGGCAAGACCGGTCGCGCCGTCGTCCCCATGAAGGCCACCGGCAAAGGCGTCGTGCACGTCGAGCACGAATCGTGGAGCGCGGTCGCGGAGGACGACATCGCCCGCGGAGAGCCGGTCATTGTGACGGCCGTGGAATCCGACAACGTCACCCTCAAGGTCCGGAAGCACCGGACGTAAGCGGCGGATCGACTACGGCGTCGTTGGCGGTGTCGAGGACGGTTCGCCGGATTTCGTCGGTTCCGGTTCCGGCGTCGCGGCTGTGACTTGAATCTTCCCGTCTGCGACGGCCATCACACGGACCACCGATCCCTTCGGGATGAATTGATCCGACACGGCGGTCCAGTCCTCGGCCCCGACGTTGGCGACACCGTCCTTGCCAGGGACGAGGTCCGTCGACGCTCGGCCCGTCATGTTGACGATCCGGCCGGGATCGATGAGCTTCGGCTGGGCCATGAGGGCATGCCGGATTCGCGTCAGATACAGGAACGCCACGACGAGGACGGCGCCGGTCGCGCCCAGGATCACGTACTGCACGACGCCATAGGGAGACGGCGAGTACTGGACGTTGTACGCGAGGAGGTAGGTCCCCGCGATTCCGAGGGCGATGCCGGTGATTGCGAAGAAGCCGTGTCCGGCTTTCACCTCGAGGATGACGAGGGCCGCCGCGATGATGAGGATCAAGATTCCTACGACCGACGCCTGAATCAGCTGGGCACCGAGGAATCCGAGGGCGATGAAGATGACCGCCACAACACTCAGGAACAGCGTCCGATGGAAGAGGTCGAGGACGAGCGCGATGATCCCGATCAGGATGAAGAGGCCGTCCACGGTTGGATCGCTGACGAAGCTCAGGAATCGGTCGTAAAGGGGCTCTGAAAAGTCGGTCAGCGGCACGCCGGACAGCCCCACCTTCGAGAGGAACCCCGAGTAGGTTTCGATGAGGCCGGTGATGAGCCCGACAGATGCGGCGTCCACCGCCGTGTACGCCGTGTTGTTCGCCACCATGTCCACGGCGGCGCTTACATTGTAGCCGTTCGCCATTGCGAGGAACGTGATTTCCTTGATCATTGCATTCTTGACGTGCTGCACTTGGCCCGGGTCGCCGCCAATGATGTATGGTGTCGACGGTCCGATGAACGACTTGTTCGACATGTAGATCGCGTTGGTGGCGAGGGCGATATAACTCCCCGCTGACGCCGCGATGGCCGCCGGAGGGACGAACGTATAGACGGCAAGGCCGTGACTCTGCACGTCGGTGATGGATCCCACAATACTGAGCATGCTGTCGAGCAGGCCGCCAGGCGTGTTCATGATGATGACAAGATCCTTGTTTTCCGCAATCGCCTCCTGTGAGGCGCGTTGCACGTAGTCTGCCGACCCGGGATCGACCTGAACGTTGAACGTCACGACTATCGCACCAGTCGGCGCGGCGAGCAACCGGGGTTCGGCGGATGCTGCTCCGGCCAATATGACCGTAGCCGCGACCAACGCAAGTAGACTGGCGCCGGCGGTTGTCCTCCCAGGTTCGCCCACAACAGTACAAGGCCCGCATCCGTAGAAAACGGTTTGGATGGGACTCCCGGGTCCGAGGCTGTCTAGGTACCGCGGAACTTCTGCCGGATCCGTTCGACGGCGTGGCTCGTCCGCTGACGGACCTTCGTCACCGGAGGCTTGACCACCTCAACCGTCCGGTTCGCGACGTCCTGGGCGACTTTCACGGTCTTCTCGGCGGCGGGCTGCACGGCCGCGGCGACCTCTCTCGTCGCCTTGCCCACGGCTTCGACCGCGGGCCGCAGCACCTGCACGGCCTTGTCGAACGTCGGCTGGAGTTCTCTTGCCGCGGCATCCAGCGCCGTCCGACCGTCCTCAAACGCTTGGTACACGGCCCGTTCGGCCTCGCGGACGAAGTGGTCGAATTCGCTGCGCGGGGCGCCGCACGACGGACAGTACTCGGCCTGTGCGGGCAACAGGGTTCCACATTTCGAGCAGTTCATTCCCATCACCGGCGCATCCTCAGGAACTCATCCCTCTTCAGTGTTTCGGTTCGTCACGGCCGATTCTGGGGCGCGACCTGCACCTCCGCGGCGCAGTGGACGATCCCCGGGGCGTACGACTTCACGATCCGGGTGCGGATCGCGCGCACGTTCATCCAGTGGGCCCGCGCGGCCGCCGTCACCCGGCGGGTCAGCGCATCCGGATACTGCTCCTTCGGGCACAGTTCGTGGTAGACGATCGTCCCCTTCCCACGGAGCGCGCGGAACGCGACGTCGAGGTAGTCTCGAGCGTCGAAGTGGCCCATGATGACCCAATTGGCGACGCCTCGGGGCGCCGTGTCGCGGCAGTCGCCGAACAGCGGCACGAGATTCGTCGTGCGATTCAACCTCACATTGTCGAGCAGGTACCGAAAGCTCACCGGATTGAGCTCGCATGCGTAGACGATCTCGGCGCGGCTCCGGACGGCGATCGGGAGAGAGAAGTAGCCAATCCCCGCGAAGAGGTCCACGACGGTCGCCCCGGGACGGACGCGGTCCGCGATGGCCATCCGTTCCGCCAGATTGCCGGAGGAAAACATCACGCGTGCGACGTCCAATGCGTATCGGACGCCGCCCTCGACATGCACCGTCTCCGTCCCGTCTCCCCACAAGACTCGGACGTCGGGGACGCGCATGGGCCCGTGAATGCCGGAGACATCTTGGACGACCGTGCGGGCGTCGAGGACCGTGCCCAAGATTTCGGCAATCCTGCGCGCGTTGGCCGGGTTGCCCGGAGGGAGCCGGATGACCACGATGTCGCCGATCCGCTCCCATCGGCGCGGTGCCTCTTCCAACCGAATCCCCGCCGCGTCCAGTCGCTCGCGGATTTCCTGTCGTGGGTCGCGCGGCGGCGAACGAACCGGTAACGCGGCACCGTCTTCCATTCGCGCACGGAACCCGACGAGATCGAAGACGGGCTTGGCCGTCACGGGAATGACGATCGCGCCACCGCGCTTCACGATCTTCCTCGTTCGATCGATGAGATGCGCCGTGTGCAGGGACCGGAGCAGTGAATCCGCGTTTCCCTTCGGGACGGCAATCGCACGCAATGGCTCAATGACCGGCGGACCCGCGTTCACTCTGTTCTTCGATACACTTCGCGATACCTATATGAAGACCGACCCGCTTCGGCGCGCATCATGCGGGCCCCGGCCTTGGCCCTCGCCTTTCTGGTCCTCGCCGCCGTCCTGACCTCGCCGGCCACCGCGGAGGATTGGGGTGCGGTCGGCAAGGTGAACAAGCTCATTTCGGTCAAAGCGTCGCCCGAGCTGGCCCCGGGGGATTCCGGACGATTCGAGTTCTACTTCAACTCGACGTATTCCGAGCCGATGTACAATGTCACCTTAAATGCGAGCATCTACCGCTACGCGACAATCGATGAGAGCATCCTAATCGACGCTTCATGGCCCTATGCATATCCCAAGATCGGCGAGACGGGGACGCGGGAGTGGACTTGGACATCTGTCCGGGTCGATCCGGGGACGTCCAGGCTGCTGAACTTCACGGTGGTCACAGCCGCCGACAGTCGGGACATGCCGCACGGCTCGGTGTTCTCCCAATCGAGCTACTTCGTGCGGTTCTCGGTCGATTTCGACGGCAACGTGAGTGGCACGATGACCCCGTTTCGGATGGAATCCCCGGGATTCTTCACAGATGCTTTGTGGAAGCAAGCCACGAGCGCAAACGCAACCAACCCATGCACGCCACCTTCATGCCGCGGGAATGTGAACCTGACGATCCTCGGCGTCGACGGAGTCGTGCCCGACTCCGCGTTTGGCGTGAAGGAGCCGATTCCGCGTTGGCCGTTCTACATGCTGATTGGACTTGCGGCGTTCTTCCTCGTCCTCGCGTTCCTCTTCTGGGTCGAGGAAAACCCAGGGTCCTACCCACGGGTCGAAGCGTGGTGGGCGCGGACCCGCGGGCGAATCGTGCGAACCGTCGCGCCCCTTCGCCATCGGAAGACCCCGAAGGCCTAATCGGAACACCGGGCCGCTAAAATCGGATCCGATCTCAGCAGTAACCTCCTCTGGCCCGTGGGACACACATTCGGAGCGTGTAGGAGTGAATCGCGCAATCTGCCAAGGGCGATGTCAGCTCTCCCGGGATCGATGCTCCCGCCGGAACACCGAATTCGTTCATCGACGCCGACGCGCCGTCGACGTTCAGATGAACGTCTGCGAAACCGTCCACTTGGCCCGTATTGGTCAACGTGAAGGTGGCGCTCACCACCCGGCGGGAGATCGAAATGGTGCAATCCGATACACTGAATCGTCCGTTCGACAAGCTGATGTGAGGACGTGGAGTGAACATGAAGACACCCAAGGCCAAGGCGCCTGCGAGGATCACGGTCGCCGCCTTGCTTGCATGGTGGCCAACCGACCCGCCCACAACCCAATGGGAAGGGATGGCCCATTCCCCGCTGCTCCCCACGTTTCCCCGGAGAGATCATCGCGTCGAGAAAGCTAAGCCTTTGGTTCGGTTCCCGAGCTGATACAAAGCGTCTGGATTCTCGGTGGAACGCGTGCTAAAGGTTTTTAGACGGGGGCTCTTTGCTCGTGGCAATGGCCGAGGTCGCCTTTCCGCGGGCCGTCGCGTTCTGGTTCTACGCCCTGGCCTTCCTCGCGGGCGTCCTCTTCTACATCATCTGGGGATTCACGTACGGATCGTGGAACCTCTTGAGGCCCGAGTGGGTCGGAGCGTACGCTGTGACGATTATCCTCGTGGCATTCGGCCTCGTCGGCATGCTCCTATATCGAAAATAAGGGGTTCGTCGACGATCAGGGCAGGCGACCACGTCTTCGTGGACGTTGCCCGCTTTCCGCGTGAGCCCCAAAGTCATGATTTCGATCGATGCGATCCTTTACCGGGACGCAGCGGCAGGACGTCCAATCAGTACGCCTTCGCCGCGTACACGACCTGTTTCGTCTTCTCGCCGCACACGATGCACTTGCCTTCGAACGGCTCCGGGTAGAACGGCGTCCCGAGGACGCTCATCCCGGTGCGCTCCGCGATCGCCTTGCCGCAGGCCTCTTTGCCACACCAGCCCATCCGGTTGAAACCGTCTCGGGCGTCCTCCAGTTTCGTGATCGTGAACGTGTTGTCTTGGAGGGTCTTCTCGGCGCGGTTCCACATGGCCACCTGCATGAGCTCGAGGACCGACCGGAGGCGCTCCGGGAGCAACTCGCGCGGCAATTCCTTCTTCTCGCCCGTGTCTCGACGGACGACCGTGACCGCTTGGTTCGCGAGGTCTCGGGGTCCGAGTTCGACGCGAAGCGGCACGCCGCGCGCCTCCCAGTAGTAGTATTTCTCCCCCGGCCGGATGTCGCGGTCGTCCAGCTTCACGCGCATCCGTTCCCGCAGCTCGAGGAAGAGCCGTTGCGCCTCGAGGAGCATCTCCTCCTGCCGGCCTTTCTCGAGGATCGGCACGACGACCGCCTGGACCGGGGCGGCCGCCGGCGGGAGCACGAGTCCCTTCTCGTCCCCGTGGATCGAGATGACCGCGCCGAGGAGCCGCTCGCTCATGCCGTCCGTCGTCTGGTACACGTACTTGTGCTCGCCCGCCTCGGTCTCGTACGTGACGTCGTACACCTTCGCGAAGTTGTCCCGATACTGGTGGAACGTCGCGACCTGCGCCGCGCGCCCGGACGGAAGGAGCGTGTCTGATCCGAGGCTATATTCGGCGCCGGGGAACTTGTCCCAGTCCGGTCGGCGCGACACGATGTACGGCAGGGCGAGCATCCGCATGACGCGCTCGTTCATCTGGAGGTCCTCGTGAATCTGCTGCTCCGCATCCTCGAACGACGCATGCGCCGTGTGGGCCTCGAAGAAATGGATCTCCCGCACGCGCATGAAGGACCGCGTCATCTTCGTCTCATAGCGGAAGACCGGGACGATTTGGTACACCTTGAGGGGCAGATCCGCATGGCTGCGGATCCACAGTTTGAACATCGGGTACATCGCGGTCTCCGACGTCGGCCGCAGGACAAGTTTCACGTCGAGCTCGTTGAACCCCCCGCGGGTGACCCAGAAGACGTCGCCTTCGAAGCCCTTCACGTGCTCCGCTTCCTTCTTGAACTCGGATTCCGGGATGAGGACCGGGAAGTTGACCTCGCCGTGGCCGGTCGAGTCGAACTCGTCGCGGATCGCCTGGTCGATCAGCTTCATGATCGCCCATCCGTAGGGCCGCCAGACGTTCATCCCCTTGATCGGGTAGCGCTTGTCGCTGAGTTCCGAGCGCTCGATGACCTCGTTGTACCACTCGCTGAAC
>VBLR01000137.1 GCA_005878665.1 Methanobacteriota archaeon
GGATCGTCATCTTGCTGACGGCGCTCATCGCGCCGATGGCTCGGCCGGCGAGGCTTCGGGTCGGCCGGCGATTCGTCTCCCCCGTGGCTCGCGGGGTCCTCGTGCCCGCGATTGGCGTCCTCGTGGTGCTCGGCAATGCGCGCAATGGCTTCTTCGCGGGAGCCGTCGGCACGCAGTCCGCCCTGCTCGAGATGCTTCCCGCCATTGGCGTCCTCGCCGCGTTCGCGGTGGCGGGTTATCAGCTCGTGCGGCAGACCACGAACCGGACCAACGACTTGGTGATCTCGATGCTGGTCGCTCCCGTTGCCCTGATCCTCTTCGGACTGCTCCGCGGCCTAGATCCAGAGGGCCTCTTGATTCTCTATCGCTCCATCGACTTCCTCGACTACGCGTTCGCGGTCCTGATCGGGGTGGCGTTTGTCGCCGCATGGAGATGGCTCGGGCCGTGGCGGCCGGCCCAGGGAGTCCTTCTCGCGGGACTCCTCGCGGCGGCTCTCGCCACGACCCCGATGGCTTGGAACACGCCCGCGGTGTTCGGCGTTGAGAACGTCACAACGCCGCAAGAGTTCCGGGCGCTCGCGCTGCTCGCGTCGTTGGGCGCGCGAAACGTCACAACGGACCAGCGGCTGGCGGATGTCGGGGCGATGTGGCTCGGCTACGCGGCGGATGCCTCTCTCCCGGTGAAACTGCGCGACAACGAGAGCCTCGGGGGATTCCAGTACGCCCTCGTTCTGGAACGATGGACGACCGTCGGTGCGCAAGTGCATCCCGCGCCGAATGTTGTGATTTCCATGGTCGCTCTTCAGACCTTCCTCGCGGAGGATCGGGTCGTGTATGTGGCGGGCGCCTCAGGGGACCGCATTTTTGTCGTGCAACTTCTGTCGTCAGCCTGAGCTGACGACGTTCGCGTCGACGACGTGATTCGAATCCTACTTCTTCCGCAGGTCCCTGCGGAGCGCGTGCCAGTCTGAAAGATCTGCTTTCACATCAAACTCAACTCGATCGAAGAACGCAGTAAGGCTTGCCTTTTCTCGCGGGAGGATTTCCACGGACTCCCCACGACTTCGAAGGATGACCTGGGTTCCGCATCGCCACTTCTTTCGCCATTCCGCGGGGATCACGATCCGGCCTCGGCCGTCGATTTTCCTGATGACCAAGCGCAATGGCATCTACCCGAGTATTCCGTCGGTCATGTAGGACCCGCCAATCCTTAAATATGCCACCCCCCTTCGAACGCCCCGCATGGCCGAGAAGAAGTCCCGCGCCGCCGCCCGCAAGATCAAGGACAAGTGGAAGGCGAAGGTGTGGTACAACCTCCTCGCGCCCGAGATGTTCAACAAACAGGTTCTCGGCGAGACTCCGACGGACACGCCGGACAAACTCGTCGGCCGCGTGACCGAGGTGACGGTCCAGGACCTCACAGGCGACTTCAGCAAGATGCACATCAAGCTCCAGTTCCGCGTGAGCCAGGTCCAAGGCCAAGACGCGCTCACGCAGTTCGTCGGGCACGACATGACGTCGGACTACATCCGCCGGCTCACCCGCCGCAAGCGGACGCGGACGGACCTGACGGTCGACGTCGTCACGAAGGACCACTGGAACGTCCGGGTGAAACCGATGGCGATCACGGACCGCCGCATCCAGACCTCGAAGCAGCGCGTCATCCGGACGATCATGGCGAAGCTCGTGGCCGACGTCGCGGCGAAGCAGTCGATCGGCGAGTTCGTCAAAGGCGTCATCAGCGGCGACCTCGCGAAGACGATTGCCCAGGGCTGCAAGCCGATCCATCCGGTATCGCGGGTCGAGGTCCGCAAATCTGAGGTCTGGTCGATGGGTGAGATCCCGCCGCCGGCCGAGGCACCCCCTGCCGTGACGGAAGCTCCCGCGCCCCCTCCGGCCCCCGAGGAGCCAGCTCCTCCCCAACCCGAAGCGCCGGAGCCGGCACCGGAGGAGCTGACCCCGGAAGAGCTGCCGCCGGACGATATCTGAGTGTCTCCTCTCAGTCCGCTCGACTCTCATCGACACTTGGCTCTCCGAGACCTTGTCTCCGATACTCCCGGACATGGACCACTTTGATTTCCCGCGGGGCAAGCGCCACAAGACCATCGTCAGCGGTGAAGAGGACGCACTCCTCGATTGATGCAAGGGCAAGATAACTCGCATCATAGATTGTGCATCGCAACCGAACAGCGATTTCGACCGTCCGTTCCATGTACTCGCCGAAGAGGGGGATAATGGAGAATCCGCTCCGATCGATGTCGCGCGCCGCCTCGAGCAGATCTCGTCCCCGGAATCGCCGCGAATGTTGGAGGGCGTTCAGGACCTCGTATGGAAGGATCGAAGGGACGCGAAGGGACACAATCCCTTCGAAGAAGTCGGACTGCAGTCGGAGCGCCTCGTCGCCGTATTCCTCATCGAGGAACCACTTCACGGCAACGCTAGCGTCCATCACGGCGAGGCCCATATCGCGTCTCCCTCGTCTGACGAATGAACCGCGTGCTGTCCCATCCTGGGGGCGACTTCCTGCGCAGGCGATCCATGCTCCTCAGGGCCTCCATTCGATTGCGTCGTGTCTCCTGTTCGAGGACCTCGGCAATTTTCTCCCGGAGAACTCGACTCCAGTTGATTCGCTCGAGGCTCTCCATCCTCGTCTTCGTTTCCTCGTCAACGCGAACCGTGACTAGGGGCACAGATAATATACCGTCTATCTTGTATATCTATCTTCTGGAAACCAGCGCGGCGTCCACGGCCAACCGGCCAGTGGGACCGTCGTTTCTTCCGTCGGGAATACCAGATGAGCGCCCCGATCATTGCGAGTGGCGCGACCAGCAGCAGGTAGAGCGGCCACAGATCCAGCGGAGGCGGGACCAGCTGGAACGCATACGTGACGTTCTCCGATTGCGGATTCGGGTTCGTCCACTGGACCGCATAGTCGCTCGAACCCGGCACGCTCCAGGAGTTGTTCGCGCGGTCGCCGGTGACGTTGAGGTATTCGAGGTATCCGCCAACATGGGAGTGAATGTCGAACGCGATCGGGGGCCCCATCGCGGCGTTCGCCGACCAAGACCAGACGAGGACATCGCCGGGTCCGATCGGGAGGCCGAGGGTCGAGAGATACGCATGGAACGTGGCGTTCGCGGTGCCTCCCGGCGTCAGCACGAACTTGCCGTCGACACGATGCTGCTTCCGGGCCCGTGGGGGGCGACCGAGGGAGCCATCGCTGCCGCGTAAACCAGGATCGTCAGGATGAACCCGACGCGCCGCGTTCAGCTCCCTCCGGCCAAGGCGATGTGGAAGGTCGCGAAGAGGTCGAAGCCGTCGAAACGGGCGATGCGCGCCTGCACACTCCACGTCCCGGGCTGAGACATCGCCAGTGTCGTGAGGAAATAGTGGTTCCCGTGGGGACCGTCGAGCGGGAGGGTCTCCGGGGGGAGCAACGGATTGGTGAGGGATTGGAACGTGATCGTGCTGTTCTGCTTGCCGAAGTTGTAGGTCGACCCGTTCGATGCCCACGTCAGCAGGAATTGGATCGTGTAGCTTTGGTTCGCGATCGTGGGGGGCGGGTCCACGAGCATCTGGACGTGAATCCCACTGACCGTATCGCTCAGCGAGAACGGCTGGGCCCCCCCGAGGATGGAAACGCCTGGCGTCAGCGCGGCGAGGAGGGCCGCCAGGACGAGGACCGTCGCCCCGAGCGCGGTCTCGTTGCGGACGTTCCAGGTCAGCTGCCGGAAAGCCGCCGCCGCATCGCCGGTCTCCTCGGCCCGCGGGATCAGGCGGTACCGGTTGTACGCGCCGAACGCGATCATCGGGACGAAGAGGGCGACCTTCGCGAGCACGACCCATCCGTAGTTCGACGAGAGGAGCGCGTCCCAGCTGCCGACGAGCAGGACCGCCAGGGTAAGTCCTCCGAAGAGGACCAGCCCGACACAGTAGAGGGCCATGCGCGAGAATCGTCCGATCACGATTCGGGCGAGCGGCACCGACGCCGGTTCCCGGAGGAAGGTCCGGGTGGCGAGGATCGTGGCGAGGCCACCCACCCAGAGCCCGACGCCGGCGATGTGGGCCGCATCCGCGAACGTCCCGAGCGCGGGCGCGATCGCATTCAGGGAGGACGAGGGGTCCAGGGCGAAGTAGCTGGCGATCCCGCCCAAAGACTGAACCGCCGCGGCATGGGTGCCCGCGCTCCCGATCCCGATGGCGGCGAACCCGAGGAGCGCACCCACCAGCAGATGCCGGTGCACCGACTCGGGCGGTCCATTGCGAGACCGCATGAAGGCGCTCGACAGGACCACGAAGAGGACGGCTCCGACCCCGAGGCTCAGGACGACCGAGAGCTTATACGGAGATCCGACGACCGACCCGGCGCCTGCGCTCCCTTCCAAGGCGTCGGTCAACAAGAACAATCCAGCAAACGCAAGGGCGAACCCAAAGGCCCCGGCCCGGGCCACGTTCATCAGGATCTGGAAACCCAGCCGGTAAGCGGGCGTCTCTTTCACATCGGGATCACGGCCCGCCGGGATCCACATGAACGCTCCGAGCACCGAAGCCCCGAGGGCGGCCGCGAGGCCCGCGAAACCGACGAATCGAAGGCCGACCTCGATGGGCGACACCGGCGCGCCGCCCGAGGTCTGGCCGGATGGCAGCGTGCCGCTGAGCGAGCCGTTCGGGTCTTGCACACCGTATGCGAAGGACCCCGCGGTGAAGTGACCGTCGACCGCGGAGACGGCAGTCCAGGCGACCGTGAAGATGCCGGCCCCCGTCGGGCTCAGGGTGACCGACATCGTGCGCCCGTCCGACGAAAGGCTCACGGGGGGCAAATCGAATCGCGCTCCGGTCGAATTCGTCACCCGGATCGTGCCCGCCGACGACTCGATGGCCTCCGACAGGGTGACGTTCACCGCCTTTGGTGTCGAATTGTAGGGGAAGATGGAGTCCGGGAACGGATTCGAGGAGACGTAGTTCGCGTGAGCGGTGGCGCCGCCCGGGAGCAGGGCCGCGAGGACGAGGGCTGCGCCGAGGAGGAGGATCGATCGGTTCATGGACTCCGCCCAATCCCGCGGGAGGTACGGATCCCAACGGCGAGAGAGAACGCGCCGATGAGGACCGCGAGGACGGCCACCGCGACGAGGACCGTCAACAGGGTTTGGAGCGTCGCGAGCTGGGCGTTCAGAGCCGTGATCGAGCCTTGCAAATCGGTCCCGCTCGGCTCCGTCACGGGCCACTGGTAGTCGGACGCCTGGGCGACGGAGAGAGGGACGGTCTCGTTGACCGCAGTCGTGTTCAGGGTCCCGACCAGTTTGATGGAATAGGCACCCGCAACGGTAGGGATCACATCGAACGTGTACCAGCCCGGCCGGTCATCCTGGGGCGACAGCGAATACGGCTTCGTCGCCGGTCCGGTCGCCAACGTCGCGGTCAGGTTGTTCTCGACCCCTTCGACCCAAACGACGGTCCCGTTCGGCAGGTGGTCCAGGACTCCCAGGTCAAGCCCGTTTAGCGACCCGACGATCGCGGGTTCGACCCGCCATCCGACCGTGAGTTCGTATTCACCCACCATGCGGTGCTCGTGCGCGGCCACAGGCGGCCCGACGAGAATCCCTGCGATGACCGGGATGGCGATCAACAGCGCGGCAACGACGGGAATCCGCAGTCGGCGCATGAAAGTCCTCGGTTGTCCGATGACCGCCTCCGGTATTTCTTTTATGGCACAAATGTGAAGCGAGGACGCCCGACTTCGAAAAACGATATGAATGGGCCAGGCCGTCTCGATCTCGAGCAACTCCTGCAACACGGACCGTGCCGATTCGGGGAGCTAAGCGACGGCACACGACATTATCCCGGGACCCTCGTCCGCTGCCTAAACCAGCTGTCGGTGGACGGCCTCGTGTTCCTCGATTCCAATCGGCGGTACGGCCTTCGGGACGCGGAGGCACTACGTTTGCGTTTCACTTCGTTCCGCACCCGGTTTCCGAACCTCCTCTCCGATGCCGCGACCGAGATCTTCGAGTAGCCCGACGGCGGCAATTTCAAGAATGGATCGCAGTAAAAGAGAGAAGGAGCGCCGTCTCTCGGACGGCCGCTCCGTGGTTGGGGGGTTCTAGGGTGAGCCGGGTTCGACGTGCTTCTCGACGAGGAGGTACACGTTGTCGTACGTGCCGTCCTGGTCGACATCCTCCGCGTGGTAGTCGACGGAGACCCATTCATGGGTGTCGGGGGTGCCGTCCTGGTTCGGGTCGGTCATCCGCTCCGCACGGAACGTCAGGTCGACCTTCTCGAAGACGCCGTTGGAGTCCGCGTCCGTCCATTGCGCGTCGAGGCGCAGGTACGCGGTCTCCTCCGGAACGCCGTTCTGGTCTTCGTCCGTGACCTCCGAGCCGCGGGCCGTGACCGTCAGGAGCTCCGGGTGTCCGTCATCGTTGGCGTCCGTCGCCTGCGCGTACAGGACGAACGCGGCCGTGTACTCCGGGATGCCGTCGTGGTTCGCATCGCGGACCGCGCTCGCGTGGACCGTCACGTTCGTGGACTCGAACGCTCCGTTCGAGTTCCCATCGACCGCCACGATGTCGATCGTCGCACCGCGGGTCTCGTCGACGAGCCCGTCGGAGTTGAAGTCCTTCTCCTCGGTCGCGACGAGATGGAGCTCGACGAGGTCCGGGTGCTGGTCTTCGATCGCGTTCACGACGACGCCGTCCACGGTTGCGAAGGAGCGGTCCTCCGGGAAGCCGTCGTCGTTCCGGTCGATCGCGGCCTCCGCGCGGATCGTCAAGGTGGCCTTCTCGAAGATCCCGTTCGAGTTGTCGTCGATCGCTTCGAGCGTCCCCTCGAGACTCGCGCGGTACTCCGGCGTCCCGTCCTGGTCCATGTCCCGCACGACCGCGGCGGTCAGCGTCAACCGGACGAGTTCCGGATAGCCGTCATCGTTCGAGTCCGTCGCGAGGGCGGTGATCTCGAGCGCCTTTCGGACCTCCGTCACGCCATCCGAGTTCGGGTCCGCGCGGGCGTACAGGTAGATCCGGCCGTCGATCCGCTCCGCGAAGCCGTTCGAGTTCGCATCCGCCCGGGCGAACGAGAGTTCGATGCCCCGAGCGAGTTCGTCGAAGCCGTCCCCGTTGCGGTCGAGCGCCTCGTACGCCGTCGCGTCGATCGTCGCGGTCTCGTTGTACCCGTCGTTGTTCGCGTCCCGCGTGCTCGCCGCGAGGTCGAGGGCCGCGCGGTACTCCGCCGTCCCGTTGTCCCCGATGTCGTACGTCTGGTAGACATGGAGCTCGAGGTCGACCGCGTCCGGCGTCCCGTCGCTCGCGGAGTCGGTCATGCAGATCTCCGCCTGGACGGTTCGCACGAACTCCGCGTTGCCGCTCTCATTGCGGTCGAAGCGCTGTTCGCCGGCGAAGGTCGCCATGACGGATTCCGGCTTCTTGTCGCCGTTCGCGTCCTTCACGCTCAGCGTCCAGAGGCCCTGGGCCGTGTACTCGCGGACGCCGTTCTCGTTCGGGTCCGCGTAGGCTTCGACGCCTTGGCGGCCCTCCAGCGCGTTGAACGTCCCGTCCGAATCGTTGTCCCAGACCTGGAAGTCCCGGGCGATCGTGACGCCGGCCTCGGGCACGCCATTGTGGTTCGCGTCCACGATGCACGTGCCGAGCATCCGCCCGTGCACGTACTCCGGGTGACCGTCGTGGTTCGCGTCCGTCGCGGTGAACTCGTTCTTCCACGTGCATCCGCTCTCGTTGTCCTGGGGAGCGACGAAGTGCATCAGGTCCGGCGCGCCGCGCACTTGGTCCGCATCCCGCGGGAGGACGCCGAAGCCGAACGAATCGAGGGAATCGTTCGAGAGGTCATCGCGGGTCTCGTTCAACTCGCGGAGCGCCGGCACGTCCGTGCCGACGGGATCGGGCTGTCGGTCCGAGTCGCTCGCGGCGGCCGATTGAGCGCCGGCCGGAGCATCGGACGGGCTCGACGACGCGACCTGGGCCGCCGGCGGTGCCGGCGTCGGGCCCGGGGCGCTCGACGCGGACAAGACTGCGTTCGATTGATGCGCGTCCGCCGCGCTCTGGGCGTTGAAAGTCGCGCCACGATTCGAGGGCGTGTAGCCCAGGAGGCGCAGATACGTTTCGTCGCGCATGAGGCCGCCGCCCACCATCGGGAGGACGGCCGCACTCACCGCGACCACTCCGAGCGCGATCGCCAGCGCCAGGAAGAGGGCGCGGGGCGGGCGTTTCGAGACGCAGTAGGCTTCCATCGGGATTCACCTTTGCAATGCGTACGCGAGGCCGGGGGCTTATCAAGACCCGGAAGAGTGTTCCCGATGGCTTTATGTCCTAGA
>VBLR01000138.1 GCA_005878665.1 Methanobacteriota archaeon
CGAAAAACCGCTCGCCTTCCTGAAAGACGGTCAGGTGGCCTCGCGAAATCTCGTTGGCCATCTCCGGGTCCGGGAGGAACTTCGCCAGATCCGCGCGGCCGATCAACCACTGGGATTCCGGAATCGGCTGCTCGGTTTGATCCGGGAAGACGAGATAACCCGACTTGGGCGGCTCGGCCGGGAGCTCGTCCTCGGCGCCCGTCGACCCGTCGTCGGCACCCGTCGGCACGTCGCCAAGGTCCGGTGACTCGGCCGGGGCTTCTCCCTCGGTTTCCGTCACATCGAGACCGGACTCGGGCTCACCCGACGCATCGGGCACACCCGCATCCTCGCTCGGCGTCGAATCGAAGGCGCCCTCGTCTTCATTCAACGAAAGGGCAAGGCCTTGGTCCTCCGGGGCGACCTGCGGTTGCGCCTTCCCGACCTCACGCTCCAGCCTCGCGCCGCACCCATCGCAAAACCGAGCGTCTTCCCGGTTCTCGCTTCCGCAATCCGGACAACTTGTCACGACATCACTTCCTCGGCTTCTTCTTCCCGATGATCGTCGTCGCCTGAAGGAAGTCCTTCTTGGCAGACTCGCTCAGCTGGAGGCCGCTCCGCGCCACCGTCGCCTGCGCATCCCGCATCGTCGTGACGACGTCGTTCAGCGCCGGGTTCGACCGAGCCGCGGCGGCCGCCCCCGCATCCGTGGCGAGCGTCCGCATAATCGTCTCCGCCTTCTCGAGCGCCGACTTCTCTTTCGTCTGCACGGCCCTCTGCATGAGGACGGTGGCCTCCGCGGAACTCAACAGGGTGCGCGGGTATGGGTTTGTCTCGGTGCCCCATTGCCTCGAGTCGTCGGTGAAGGTCACTTCGACGTCCGCCTGGACTTCGACCAACGAGAATCGGAGCAGCGTGGCCCTCCCCGCGGGCTTTGCCGGCACGCCGATGCGGAACACGAGCGTCTGCGCCTCACCGGCAATCAGGTCTCGGAGCGGGACCGTGAACGCGCCCCCTTCGAGCTTCGGCCGGGGCAGTCGGTTCAGGACGGGTCGGACGCTGTACGCGTCGGCGAGCTCCGAACCGGGCATGATCGAGACCTTCAGTTCCGGATTCGAGACCACGGTCCCGGCCATCTGCGCCGCCTGGTCCTGGAAGACCTGGGGCAGATCGCCCTTCCCGGCGTCGATGTGGTGCCACAGTCCTCCGGCGGATTCGGCGACCTTCTGCAGCAGAGACTCGTTGTAGTCGGTCCCGATGCCGATCGCGGTAATCGTGATGCCGGCTTCCCGCATGTTCTGCGCGAGGCTCACGAACTCCCGGCCGTCGGTCTTGCCGACGGTGGGATTGCCGTCCGTCAGGAGGATGACCCGATTCACGATACCGGCTTCCTGAGCGCCCCGGCGCGCCTGTTGGAAGGCGGCCTCCAGTCCGGCGTACATTGAGGTCAGGCCGCTGACCGAGATGGCCTTCACCGCCGCCGCGACCTCGCGGGAGTTTCCGACCTTCGCCATGGGTAGCTGGACCGTCACCGTGTCCGAGAAAGACACGATGGAGATCTGGTCGGTCGGGCGCAGTTGCTTGAGCAGGCCCAGGGCCGCCGCTTTCGCCTGCTCGATTTTCTCGCCGTCCATCGACCCGCTCGAATCGATCGCGAGGGAAATGCTCCGAGTTCGCGCGGCGACGACGGCGGCGGACGGGGTCAGGTCCACGGCTACGTACACGGAGGTGCCCAAATTGGGCCTCAAGCTCGCGCGATTGACCGTGCATTGCATGGCGAAGGGCGATCGCTTCTGGGGACGATTCTGGGGCTCCATCACTGGTCTCATTTTTCCCACCGAGGGCCGGGCGATGGAGGCGACGGTTTCTTAGCTCTTGCGACCCCGTTCTCACGGATTGATTCTAACGTCAGGGCACGCAATCCTGAGCGGAAGCGTCACAATGGAACGTATGCCGACGGCCCTCAGGTGCGTCGCGAGACGGGCGTCATGGGGCCCCTGGAGGCAACCGCGGCTCAGATGAGCCATATGACCAGGAGCCTCGTTGCACCGCTTCCCGTTCGGAATCTCACAGCCACTACAAGTTGTCGTATTTCCCATCTCTCGCTCGCCTAGGCCGCCGGCTCCGTCGGCTCTCCCGTGGACGACCCCTTAATCAACGGTGACAACCCGGAGGCCGGGCACCACGGAATAGTCGCGGTCCCGCGTCGCGAGCGGCAGCCCGCGGAGCAGGGCATGGCTCGCGATGAGCAGATCGTACGAGGGTGGCGTCCGCCCCGTTGCCCGGAGGCGGACATGAAGTTCCCCGGCAAGCTGGGCCATCGCGGGAGCGAACGGGTCCACATCGACAGAGGAGAGGAGATCGTGTACGCCAGCCCTTCGGCGCGCATTCGTCGCTCCCTTCCAGAGCTCCCAGGCCGCCAGTGCCGGCACCTGGACGGGGCCGCGGCGTCGTTCCGTCTCAAGGAATTCCGTCGCTCTCGCCACGCCACGGAGATGGTCAATCAAGACGCTGGAGTCGACGACGACACCCGGCATCAGTCCCAGCTCTACCGTTGCCGCCGGTGGCTTTCGAACACCGCAAGCGATTCCTGCCGCAGTGCCGCAACTTCGTCGTCCGTCGCGTCCTCCCAGCTCCCTGCGCTTGAACGAATGCGGCCAGATTTGCGGAAGTGCCGTTTCACGACTTTGCTGAACGAGTCCCGGGCATCGACCTTCAGCGCCGCGAGGATCTCATAGGCCTCCTCGTCGAGAGTAACGGTCTTCATGCATTCGTGCAATGGACGCACGAACGAATAAACCTTGCGATGCTCGCCCGGCCTTTCGGCCGAAGTCGCACGAGCTGTCGGACCTCGACTCTTCTCCGCAACGATGTGATGCCGGCGCCTCGGACCACTAGCCGCACGCATCCCTTCGCCAGGATGAGTTCATCTGCACTCGGCCACAAGTACGGGTGAATCCGATGCGTGGGCCAGGATTCGACCACGACTAGGGGCGGGTGCACTCGTTGGACCTCGTGGCCGGGGCCTCTCCTGGGAGAATCTCGGACGTCGTAGGATCGGCTACTTCTTCGAGTATCCGCTCTGTTTGCTGTAAGTGCGATGATCCCACAGGTAGAGAATCCACACCCTCGCGCCGCCTGGTTCGCCAACGAGCGAATAGTAGCCGCGCCACCGCTCGGCCAATTCAAATCGGAAGAGGTTCGGGATGTCGTCCCCGTAGTCACGGACGAGGACGCCAGGCCAGCGATCCCGGGCAACGGGGTCACCGGCGGCTAAGGGGTTCGTCCACGCACGTGTCTCGAAAGTCGCGAGGCTCTTGAGTTTGGCTTTCGCCAGGCGTTTCTCCTCGCCACCGCCTTCCCTCGCCAAGCGACGCCACTCCTCAAGGACAGGGGCGGCTTCCGCGGCGTAATCGACACCGAGAAGCTTGGGCTTGGCCAAGCAGACCGCCTATTCGCCGCGGAGCCTAGCCTGCGTCGCGGCGGAGGTCCGGATCCAGAGGACTTGCCCGCCAGGCCCCTCGTCGTAGACCATCTCGTGGTCGGCCATGTACTCGAGACCCTCGTCGAGCAACGGCTGGCCGATTCGGTAACCGAGAGCCTGCCGAATCTTATACCGGGTCATGGGCATCGCCTGGCGCCGCAGAACATCTTCGATGGCCTTCAGCGTGGCCACGGTTGGACCCTTGTGCGAAATCATGGACGTGGAAGACGTCACCAATAGGGAGGAGGGCAAGAATAGTATATTAATTCATTGCTTAATGAAGTCGTTACCGTCAAGTGGTGGACCTGTAGGTTAGCAATCAAAGTTCGGAGTAAAGATGAGTGCACGCACACGCATCCCCGATCAACTCCCACTCGCCCACAAGTAAGGGTGAGTTAGTGATGCGTGGGCCAGGATTCGAACCTGGGAACCCCTTCGGGAAGGGATCTTGAGTCCCTCGCCTTTGACCAGGCTTGGCTACCCACGCGCGGCCGCGCAGAGGCCGCGGTCCGTAAAACCTTTCCCGTCGCACGGCGACTCGGTCACGCCACCCGAGGCTTTTTCCTGTCGGCCCGCTTCGGGGCCGCGAAGGCGGCGTCCATGGTGCAGTACTTCACGAAGGGATTCTTCGACGAAATTGCGAGCCGCCTCAACACGGACTCGGAGTGGGGGAAGAAGGCCGCCGGGATCACCGCGAAGATCGTCCTCACGTGCTCCGATCGGAACGCGTCGTTCCTCGTCGACATTCAGGCCGGCCGGGTCGCGGTCCACGAAGTCCCGGCTGACGTCCCCGCGGATTTCAAGTTCGAAGGAACCTACGAGGCGTGGGCGCAGCTCGGGAAAGGTGAGAAGGATTTCCAGGGGCTCGTGTTGGGCGGGAGAATCCGATTCCGAGGCTCGATGCCGAAGGTCATGGCCCTTATGGGCCCCCTGGGCCGCATCACCCAACTCGCGCAACAGGTCCCGAAGGAGTTCTAGCGGCCGTCCAGAACGCGATCACGGCGACCAGGAGGCCACTCGCTTCGAGGAAGCCGAGGAGAGAGGCGGTCGCGACGAAGAGCACGGTCCAGGTTGACGACCCGATGAGAGCGACGTTGTCGGGACCGGGGACGAGGAAATGGCTAACGAGTCCGTACACGAATGAAGCGCCCATCAGGACCGCGAGGAGCGCGGCCGCGAGCGGCGGATTGAACCGCAGGATCACGAGGGCCACGAGGGGGCCGATCAGGATGACGCCGAGGATGAATGCGAGATCGAGACCGACGGGCACAATCTGAAGCGCGAAGTGTGCCGTCGCGTGAACCAACGTCACGAGGAAATGGGCCAGCACGAAGCCGATCAGATACCGGTCGAGGCGCTCCATCCCTCATGACCTCCGAGACGGGAAGCCTTCGGCCCGCCACGATTTCACGACCTCATCCAGGCCCTCCGCGTACGTCGGAAAGGAAGGTCGCCACCCGAAGTCCCGTCGGAATCGCGCATTCGAGGTCGAGAACGAGGAGGTCAACAGCCGGGTCCCGTATCGACCCAGGAACATCCGCGCGAGCCACCGCGGCATTCGGCGGGGCGGGCGTGCGCCGAGTCGTTTGGCCATCTCCCCTAGGAACTCGACGAGGGTCACCGGGCGATCATCGACGACATGCCACACGCCGGGCTTCGGCGCTTCGGCGGCCGTGACGAAGGCGCTCGCGGCGTCGTCCGTGTGAATCAGTGACCACAGCGGGCTCTGGCGACCGACGAGCACCGGGCGTCCCTTGGCGATCGAGTCGGCCAGAATTCGCGTATGCCAGCCATCGGCGGAGTAGAATCCGCCGCACCGCAACGCGAGCGTGGGGAAACCTTGCGACGAACCGGCCTCCCGGGCGATCCGCTCCCCGTCGAGGGCCGAGGCGAGGATTGGATCTCTTGCGGGTGATGCGTCCTCGTCGAACGGGCGTCCGTCGAGCGTCCCGACGGCCCAGACGACGCTCTCCTGGAGGAATGCCCGAGCGCCGACGCGCGCCGTAGCCGCCACGAGCGAGCGCGTCCCCTCCCGACGGATTCGATCGTTCATGACCCAATCCTTGGGTCCGGTGCGGACTTTCGTCGGGATCGCGGTCGCCGCCCGGATGATGATCTCACATCCTTGCGCCGCCTGAGCGACCGCATTCGCGTCGAACAGGTCGGCGCGACGAGGTTCCCCACCGAGCGATCGCACCGTCGCCTCTGCGGTTTCGCTTCGTGCGAGGCCCACGACCCTGTGATTGCGCGCGACGAGCTGCCGAACGATTCGGCGCCCGAGCACCCCGCTGGCGCCCGCCACGAGCACGCGCATACGGAGGTCATGTCTATCGAACGATTAAATATCGCGGGGCTCATCGTCCCGGAGAGCGGCGGCGCACAGACGATGGTCGAGTTCGACCTCACGGATGAACAACGGCTCCTCCAGAAGACGGCGCACGAATTCGCGGAACGCGAGATGCGGCCGGTCGCCCTCGAGTACGACAAGAAAGGGACGGTCCCTTGGGACGTCATCGGGAAGGCGCATGCCCTCGGCCTGGACACCGCCTTCATCCCCGAGGCCTATGGCGGCGGCGGCATCGATTCGGCCCTCACCCACGTGATCGTGAACGAAGAGCTGAACTGGGGTTGCGCCGGCATGGCGACCGGGCTGATCGGCGCCGGCCTCGCGTATCTCCCGATCATCCACATGGGGACGGAGGACCAGAAGAAGCGGTTCCTGACTCGCTTCACCGGCAAAGAAGCGCGACTCGGCGCGCTCTGCCTCACGGAGCCCGACGCCGGATCCGACGTCGCGAACATCTCGACGACGGCGAAGAAGGACGGCGACGAATGGGTCTTGAACGGCGTGAAGCGATTCATCACGAACGGCGGGATCGCGGACATCCACGTGGTCTTCGCGACGCTCGACAAGAGCCGCGCCCACTTCGGCATCCGGGCGTTCGTCGTGGAGCACGGCACGCCCGGGCTGAAGGCGGGCAAGGTCGAGGACAAGATGGGGGTCCGCGCGAGCCACACCGCGGAGGTCATCCTGGACGACTGCCGGATCCCTGAAGACAACCTCCTCGGTTCCGACGAGGGCACCGCGTTCTATGGGGCGATGAAGACGTTGGAATCGTCCCGGCCGCTCGTCGCGTCCGGCGCCGTGGGAATCGCTCGGGCGGCCTACGAGTACGCGCTCGACTACTCCCGCAAGCGGAAGGCCTTCGGCACGCCGATCGCGAAGAAGCAGGCGATCGCGTTCATGCTCGCCGACATGAAGACGAAGATCGAGGCCGCGCGCCTGCTCACGTGGCGGGCCGCGTGGATGCTCGACCACGGCCTGCCGATGAACAAGGAGGCGAGCATCGCGAAGCTGTTCGCGGCCGACATGGCGATGGACGTGACCACGGACGCAGTGCAAATCCTTGGCGGGGCGGGCTACATGAAGGATGAGCCCGTGGAGAAGTGGATGCGGGACGCGAAGATCTTCCAGATCTGGGAAGGGACCTCGCAGATTCAGCGACTCGTCATCTCCCGCGAAGAGATCGGAGAGCTCTAAGCCTTCTTGGCAATCGCTTCGACTTTCGTCGGTTCCTCGAGCAGCGACCGCAAGAGCTTGCGGTATTCGCGCTCGACGTTCAGATATTCGGTGAACTCTTTGTCCGACATCGTCAGAAGCTTCGCGAGGTGGCCGACGTCCTGCTTCACGAAGAAGTCGACGTCCTCGAGGGTTGCGATTGCCTCGGCCCGCTCCTCTTTCGCGCCCACCGCCTCCATCCGCTTCTCGAGTTCGACGATCCGAGACACGACATCGGGATCCGTCCGCACGCGCAACCCGATCTTCGACAGGGCCTGTAGCGCCTCCGTGACCTTCTGCTGGGCGTACGCCGGAGACATCCCCTCGCCGTGGGACAGGTTGAACATCTCGGCCGTCGCGCGATAGTACGTCTCGATGAAATGGTCCACCCGTTCTTCGCGAGCGACCTCGACAAGGTCCGCGTCGCGCATCTTGCGGATGTGATGGTAAATCGCCTGCGGGGTGAGGCCGAGCTCCGCAGAGATTTGGCTCACCGTCATCTCTTTCGCCCGGAGCAGATAGATGATCCGCCTCCGGGTTTCGTCGGCCAGGAGCTGGAACGCCTCCGGATTCTTGATGACCTTGAATGCCTTCATCGGTCGCCTCCGGAACAATGTATGTTTGTGCTCTATCATAAATGTTTCTATAACTGAAACAAAGGCTTTATTAACGACCATTCCAGTAAGCCAAACATGCATTGGAACAAGAGAAACGGACGATTTACGAAGTCAACTCATGAAACGAACGATGCCCTCCCGTCGGACTCGGCGGTCCGGTACGCTTGGGCCGTGCGCGGAGTCGATCCGTGGACCCGGAGGTGGCCCGTATGATGAGCGTCCCTCCGTACACCTCGATCGTGGCCGGGTTGCAGCGAAGCCGCGCGACCGATCTCGATCGGTACGTTCGGACCGAATTCGGGGACTGTGAGAGCGCGTGGCTTGCGGCCGGAGTCCGCTCGAACCACTCGGACGATGCATCGCGCGAATCCGAGAACGACGGTCGCCTGCTGCGCCGCCTGACACAGGCGATTGCCTCTTTCTTCTGAATTTCGACGCGCGTATCGTCAGCCTTAAGCGCACCATCCGCGGTGCGCGAACGTGGCCATCCCTCCCGTTGGCCAGCTGCCCGAGCCCCTTCGACTCCCGCACGGGAGCGTACGCGGCGCCATCGCGATCGTAGTGACCGCCGCGTACGGATACGTCCTCCTCCAAGGAGGTTCCGTACCGACGGTCCTCGTGAACGCCGTCGTGGTCGTCATCGCCTTCTACTTCGGGAGCCGCGCAGCGTCGACCCCGCCGTCACTCCCGCCGGGGCAGCCTCCACCGCACCATCCGAGGCTCGTTCGGATATTGATCTTCCTGGGCTTCACAGGCCTCACCGCGTGGTTCCTCAGTCAGAACCCGTCCTTGCGGGGCATTCCGGCCGACCTTCTGGCGGTCCTGGAGGTCCTCGGGGGCTACATCCTCGGGGCCACCGCCTCCTGGCTCGTCCACCGCCGAGCGCACGAGAGTCATATCCGCCACCGCCTCGCGACGGTCTTTCGCGATGTCGTCGCGGTGGGCGCCCTGGGGTTGACCGCGTACATCTGTTTCGCCTTGGTGACGAAACAAGGAGGACTGATCGCGGGCCGCGCGGACCAAGCCCTGTCCCTGGTCGTGACCTTCTACTTCGGCTCGCGTGTGATCGGGCGTTGATCCGACCGATCCCGCCGCTCGGGACAACCGATTCGGCGTGGGGCACGCAAGAGTTTCAATTTGGATAGGCAGCGGGCAACGTATTTAGTTCGGTCCGGGAACAACGCGACGTTCCCCCCATGGATCCTGTTGCGATCGCGACGGTGGCCCTTTTCCTTTCCTGCCTTGGCGGGTTCGCATGGGGACGACACCACGCGTTCCGTTCAGGCGCTCGGCGCGCGGATTGGGTCTGCCTTGTCTGCGCGCAACGCAACGAATACGAGCTGGACCGATGTTGGAGCTGCGGGCTCGGGGACGGGACGACGCTGCACGATCCGAGCCACATCCCTCTCGCCAGCCGCTGGCCGTGCCGTGGGTGCGCGGCATGGAACGGCATTGGGCGGAACACGTGCTGGCGGTGCGGTTGCACGGC